>CAIWNB010000147.1 GCA_903913965.1 uncultured beta proteobacterium | reverse complement strand
GCCTATCTTGGCCGGGTTTTGCACGCGGATGAAAATACCGCTGTTGGCGTCGGAGTCGACCCAGAACTCGGCGCGCATCTGGAAGTCGTCATACGACTGCTTGGAGACCAGATAGCTGGCGTCCTTGCCGCCGAGATCCGCCTGGACCAGCCCGTCTACGAGCCGCCAGTTGGCGTCGCCGAGACGCGTAAAGTTGTTCAGATGTGTGCCGTCAAAAACAGTGGTCCAGCCCGCCTCCGAGGTCGGTGCACTGACGCAGCCGACGAGCGTGAATGCGGCTACCAACAGAGTCGCTAACATTACTGAAATACGTTTCATGCGTGTTCTCCTCCCGGCGTCAACGCCGATTGTATGAATCCAAGCGTGGATAATTATTATTATGACGAACTGCGCGGCTAGCATGAAACACGCGGTGCTTGGCTGTCAAGGCGTTGCTGCAGCCGATCCCCCGCATGCCATTGGCTTATTCTGCCTTCAATCCCGTAGCTTTGATGACGCGCGCCCATTTGCCGATTTCATTTTTGACGAAGCCGCTAAATGCGGCACTACCGCCGCCCTCGGGTTCCATGCCGATCTCGAGCAGCCGTTCACGGGTTTCGCCCTCGTGGGTGGCGAGGTTGAGTTGCGCGTTGAGTTTGGCGATGATCGACGGCGGCGTACGGGCGGGCACGGCGATACCGTACCAATTGGTCGCTGCGTAACCCGCCACACCACTCTCGGCTACCGTTGGGATCTCCGGCGCCGCTGGTGAGCGCTTTTCGCCGGTGACGGCGAGGGCGCGCAGTTTGCCGGCGCGCGCCAGCGGTAACGCACCGGGAATGGTTGGAATGCTGATCTGTACGCGGCCGGCCACTACATCGGTGATACCGGCAGCCATGCCTTTGTAGGGCACATGTGTCATGTTGATGTGTGCCATTAACTTGAAGAGTTCGCCGGCCAGATGGCTGGGCGCGCCAGTACCGGCGGAGGCGAAAAACAGCTCGGTGCGCCGGGCGCGCGCTGCTTCAATCAGATCACCCATCGTTTTGTAGGGCAATGCCGGGGTAATGACAAACAGACCCGGGCCGCTACTCAGCGGTGCGACCGGGGCGAAGTCGCGCAAGCTGTCGTAAGGTAGCCTGGGATAGAGGGTTGCGTTGACCGCAAAGCCGGCGGAAATCATCAGCAGCGTGTAACCGTCGGCGTCAGCGCGTGCGGCCAGTTCAGTGCCTATGATGCCGTTCGCTCCGCCGCGGTTGTCGATGATCAGCGCCTGTCCCCAGACCTTGTTGAGGTGTGCGCCAATCAGGCGTGCTTGCACGTCACGTGGTCCGCCAGCGCCAAAGGGCACGATCAGGCGGATCGCTTTGGCAGGATAGTTTTCAGCAGCATGCCCGCCGGCGATGGCGGACAGGCAGAGGAGAAAGCAGAGTGCCCCTAATCGCGGTTTAGACCTCGTGACAGGAAACGCCATCGTGCTGTGAAATAAAGTTAAGTACCGTGTTGGCGCAGGTGGCCGCAAACACCAACTGGACCTTATGAAAGCTGGTTGGCAGATGAACCAGGCGCAGATTGCGGATATTGGTGGTCAGCATGCGTTCCTGTTCGGCATCGGTGATCGGACCGCCGGTAGGATAAAGCCCCAGTACCGGTGCCTCAATGCGCGGCAGAAAGTCGGCGGCGTTGGCGGTATTGACCAGGGTTGCCATGGCCGCCTGCGCAGCCGGATTGTTTTTCAGAAACGCGTCGTTGTACCAGGCGAGCAGGCCGGGATCGGTGTCCGGCGGAAAACGCGTGCTCGCATTGGTGGCTTCGAGCCAGGCCTTGCGACCGAGCGCGTCTACCGCATCATGCCGCGACTCATGTCCCATCGCATAGGTGACCTTGCCCACCTTGTTGATGAAAGCCGGTGTCGAGACCAGTGAGAGTGTGCGCACCAGTGAAGGGTGCATCGCGGCGAGAGCGATGCAAAGCACGCCGCCAATGGATTCGCCGCACAGATGCACAGAATCGGCGTCAAGATCGTGGATGATGTCGATCAGATCGTTGACGCAATGATCCAGGGTGAATTCATGGTCGAGGTCAAACTCGGCCGAAGACCCGCCGAGTCCGCGCACATCGGGACGCACCACTTTGTAGAAGCGCGCGAGGTAGGGCACCCAGCGATACCAGAATTGGGACGAGCGTCCGTTGCCGTGCTGCAAAATCAGATAAGGCGCGTTACGCCACGGGTCGGTGAAGTCGTCGATGACGTAATGCAGCGCGGGTTTCCCCGCGCGGTTCAGAGTCGGCATGTGGATGGCTACTTGTGGTTCGGTAAACGGTTATTGCGCGAGGCGCAGCAGGCGCGCCGGGTTGTCACAGAGGATCATTTCGCATTCCCGCTCGGTCAGGCCCGGGATTGATTCGACGAAATCGACCGGCTGCTTCACCGACATGCCTTGCGGGAAATCGGTGCCGGCGACGATGCGGTCCACACCAACCAGATCGATCAGCGCACGCATGATACCCGGGTGATGGGTGATGAGGTCATAGTGAAAGCGGCGCAGATATTCGCTGGGCTTTTTCTTCATGTGCTTGAGTTCCGAGCTGACCCCGAGTGCCACGTCGAGGCGCCCTATGGTCCACGGAAAATAGCCGCCGGCGTGCGGCATAAAGACATCCAGTTTCGGAAAAGCGTCGAGCACGCCACCGCAGACCAGGCTGGTGGCGGCATAGCCTGCTTCGAGCGGGTTGCCGATCGTGTTGATCATGAAGTAGTCTTTTTGGCGCACCGTGTCGGTCGGGTAAAGATTGGTCAGGAAGAGCGGCAGGTTCAATGCTTCGGCGCGCTCATATACCGGCCAGAGCTCCTTCTCGTGCAGGTTCTTGCCGTTAATATGCTCGGCGATAAATACTGAGCGCATGCAGGGAAACTTCGCCATGCGTTCGAGTTCCTGACAGGCGAGCTTGATGTCCTGCATCGGCAGGATGATGCAGCCAAAGAAGCGGTCGGGGTACTTGCGGTTCATTTCGACGCAGGCATCGTTGTGGGCGGCGGCCAATTCGAGAGCGAAGGCCGGCGGCGCCCAATACATCAGCGGATTGGTCATCGACAGCGCATAGGTGTCGATGCGGCGGTTGTCCATGTCGCGAATGATGTCGTCGACGTTGGTCATTGATCTGCGCATCGACGAGCTCTGTGTGCAGCCGGGCACCGAAACTACCACCGGACCGTTTTTGTCTTCGCCCATCACGGCGCCGTTAGCCGGGCCTTTTTTGATCATCAGGTCGACGAATTCCTGCGGATACCAGTGCATATGCGCGTCTATCGTGCGCTTGCTGTAGCGGTGTTTGGCGCCGGCGGGTTTGTCGGCGAGTTTTGGATAGTTGATATTTGATTCAGACAAAGCGTGCTCCTTGTGGCCGGTATTGTTGAATGGTTGTGATGCCGCGTTTGGCGGATGTGCCCGATTGTCGCTCAAAATCAATTTGTATTCTTGCGATGGTTTTTACAAGCGTATCGGGATGCTAGGATTTTGCGGGTACCGATCAGGACTCCGGTGTCAACTTGGCGGCCTTGACGAGCTTCGTGTACTTGTCGAGCTCCAGGCGGATGAAGGCGGCAAAATCCTCCGGGGAATTGCCGCCGGCCAGCGCGCCTTCTGCGGCAATGTTCGCTTTGACCGCCGGGGCTTCGAGCGCTTTGGCGAAGTTGCGGTGCAGCGCTGTAATGATGTCGCGCGGCGTGCCAGCGGGGGCGACCATGCTATACCAGCCGACCAGCTCATAGCCGCGCAGGCCGGCTTCGGCAATGGTTGGCACGTCCGGCAGTTGCAAGCTGCGCTTGCTACTGGTCACGCCGATCGGTCGCAGCCGACCGGACTGTATGTGCGGTGCCGCCATCGAGGTGCTGGTGGTGACCAGATCAATCTGGCCGGCGATGAGATCAAGCGTCATCGGCGGCGTGCCGCGATAGGGCACATGCAGCATGCGCGTGCCCGACATATTCAGAATCAGTTCGGTCGCCAGATGCAGGGCACCGCCGACACCGCTGGAACCAAAACTCAGTTTGCCCGGTTGTGTTTTGGCCAGTGCGATCAGCTCGCGCAGGTTTTTCGCCGGCACCGAAGGATGGATCACGGTGACATAGGGGATATAAAAATACACGCTAACCGGCGCAAAATCCTTCAGCGGATCGTAGGCGAGATTGCGATTGTATGCGGGGCTCATGACCAGTGGACTGGCGCTGGCCCACATCAGGGCGTAACCATCGCCCTTCATTTTTGCGAACGCTGTGGCGGCGACCACGCCGGCTGCACCATCGCGATTCATGACAACGAACTGCTGGCCCATTTGCTCGGTGAGTTGGTGTGCCATCGCTCGCGCGGTGCTGTCGTTGGTAGAGCCTGCCGGGAACCCAACATAAATGGTGACCGGTTTGGCCGGATAGTTTTGCGCCGTTGCGTAGCCGCCGGTCAGGGTAATGATCAGAGCCACAGCGGCGGTCGCGCCGCGCTGGTAAAAATATTTCATCAAAGTCTCCACCATGGGCCGGCATGACGAGGCGCGCCGGCTGATTGGGTTGTTATGGTTTTTGTCTGCGGAGGACGCCCTTTTGTAAGGTCTCACCGCTGGCCAGAGTATTCACCAATTCAGAGTGGCGTGCAAAGCGCGTGCTCTCACCGCAAGGGCGCCGCCGCTGGTCACGGACTTGACCTTCTGCTACGATCTTGACCTCGAAACCTGCCAGAACATGAGCATGAGCAGGTGGGTCGGCCGGTTACACTTCCTGGAGGATTTCAATGAAATACCGTAAAAATGAAGCCAAAGAATACGCACGTCACGCGCTGAAAGGCGTTTGGACGGCGCTGCCCTACCATTTCACCGCCGACGACAAGATCGACGAAAAGTCGATCGCCCATGCGCTCGACTATTCGATTTCCGAACTGAAGATTGACGGCCATTACTGCTCGGGCAACGTAGCCGAGTTCTGGTCGCTGACGGACGAAGAGCGCATGCGCTGCCACGAGATTAACGTCGAGGCCAACAAGGGCCGCGTGCCGCTGATCGCCGGCTGTCATCATCAGAATCCGTATGAAGTGGTCAAGCTGGCGAAACACGCCGAGGCCATCGGCATTGATTTCGTCATTATCCTGACCCCGTATCAGGGCGCAAAGAACGACGATGCGGTGTTCGATTTCTACCGCTTCATTGCCGAGCGCGTCAATATCGGCATCGTGCTGTTCAACATTCCCTCGGTTTATTACCCGATCAGCGAGCATCTTGCCGCGCGCCTGGCCACGCTGCCCAACGTCGCCGGCTTTAAGCAAGGTGGTCCGTCGCCTTCGGCCACTGTTTCGCTGCGCCAGATGATCGGCAAGGAACTGACGGTCAGTGTCGCCGATGAGACGCCGTGGTTGCACAACCTGACGGTGATGAAGGATCAATGGCTGCTGAACTACTGCCCGCACCTGTACCAGGTGCCCGGCTATCTGCCGATTCATGATTACACCCAGGCAGCGCTTGCCGGCGATTACAAAAAAGCCATTGATATCTGCGCGACGCTGACGCCGCTGCGTCAGATCCACGCCAAGTGGGTTGGTGGTTACGGCAAGCCGCACGGCCGCATGCCGTCTGCAGAAATGAAGTACTGGATGGAATGCATCGGCATGCCCGGCGGCCCGGTGCGCTCGCCTTGTCTGGAACTGCCCGAAGATAAAAAGGCAGAAATGTATGCCGAACTCAAAGCGACCGGAATTCTTGATCGCGTGAAGACGGTGAAGAAGGCGGCTTAAGCTTTTCTACGACGTAAAAAAACGCCACCTGAGGGTGGCGTTTTTTATTGTCTTGCGACGGCTGCTCGATCAGTTCGCCGAAAGTTTCGCTTCCATCTCGCGTTCCCATTCGGCGTGTGTCTTGAAGCCTGGCATCGTGCGTACTTGTTTTTCAATTGAAGCCCACATCTGATCGTCAGGTAGGGACAGATCAACCGGCAGACGGCAAGGTTGCGGCACGTACCACGGTGTACCGATCAGCAATTCGACGCGATTACCTTCCGGGTCGAGAAAGTAGCTCGACAGCGCATTGCCATGGGTGACAGGGCCAAGGATTTTGACCGGGTTATCCTTAAGCGCGGCGTGCATTTCACGCAGCGTGTCAAGACCGTCAAGCCGGAAGGAAATCTGGTTGATCACGTTGAATGACAGGTCAGACGGGCGGCCGGTGGCAAAAACCAGTTGGTGGTGTTCGCTGGCATCGCGTGTCATGAAAACAATTTCACCATCCGGACGCGGCCCGCGGTCGCTGACGGTAAATCCCAGAAATCGTGTGTAGAAATCGACCATCTTGTTGATGTCGGTAACGTAAAAGCCGACGTGGCTGAGCCACAGCTTGCCTTTGAGATTCATCTTTCCTCCTGCTGGATGGCGGCGGTATGCCGCCGGTTGTCATGCATGTATTATAGCGGCACACGCCTTGAGTAACAGCGTGCGGCACGGAAGAACAGAAAGTAAACGGGGGGAAATTTTGCGATCATTTATCAAGCTCATTTCGCGTGGGCGGAGTATTCGTGCCGGCTTTTTATTGGGGGCCGGTTTTTTTGCACTTTGCGCCACAGCTTTTGCGCAGGACTTTCCGGCGCGTCCATTGCGCTTGATTGTTGCTTCGGGCGCCGGCGGCGGCACTGATATCGCCGGCCGTAATGTGGCGAAGACGTTGACCGATCAATTACGCGTGCCGGCTTTTGTGGAAAACAGGCCTGGCGCTGGTTCCGCCACCGGTAGTGAGTTCGTCGCCAAATCTGCAGCGGATGGTCACACCCTGCTGTTTAGTAGTGGCAGCTCTATCGTGATGAATGGTTTTCTCTTTAAGAATCTGCCTTATGACTCATTGCGTGATTTTGTCGCGGTGGGTTTTGTCGCTGCTTATCCGTTCGTTTTTGTGACGCGGCCTGATCTGCCGGTATCCGGGTTGGCCGAGTTTGCCAAATATGCGCGCGAACGGCCGGGCAAGCTGACTTACTCGTCGCCTGGCATCGGTTCGGTGCAGCATGTGTGGGGCAGTATTCTGTTGCGCAGCATGGGACTTGATCTGCTGCACGTGCCTTACAAGGGGGCGGCTTCCGCACACCCTGACATGATTGCCGGCCGCATCGATGTCATGTTTGATAATCTTTCCGCCTCGCTGAAATATGTTGAGGCGGGCCGTCTAAAAGCGCTGGCGGTGTCCGCACCCAGGCGCGCCCCGCAACTGCCGCAGGTGCCGACCGTCAATGAAAGCGGTGCGACGCGTTTCGATGGCGAGTCCTGGATGGGCGTGTTTGCGCCAGCGGCAACGCCGGCGCCGGTGGTTGAAGCCCTGCGTGCATTGTTGCTGAATGTGGGACGTGATGCCGAGTATGTGGCACGCGTCGAGCGTGACAGCGGTCGCGCCTTGGTGATTCCGGCCAATCAACAACAGGCTTTTCTGCGCAGCGAAATCGAACGCTGGGGACGCCTCATTAATCAATACGCAGTGACCGCGGAGTAGATTGCGCTCACCCAAACACGGGTTGTAAGGAAATTTCACCGCGAAGGTTGCCAATGAACGGTGGACGCTGCGCTTGCCGCATTTCAAAAGTGGCTGACTGCGCATGCCGTAGCGGGTCCTTTATGCCATGGCGATATGCTGATACCTGCCTTGCGCTGCCGGCTTTTGCCGTCGCAGATCCGCTCAAACAGGCGGGCGCACAAGTATAGATGGCCTGCCCTCCAGCGGTGTATAGTGCAGATCGCTGCAGATGGAATTTCAAAATAATTCACCATCGTGAGGAGGTCGGCATGACGATCAATCGCAGGCGGTTTATACAGGCGGCGGGAGCAGGGGCGTCCGTGCTCGGTTTTCCGGCTATTGTGCGTTCGCAGGAGCAGGCGATACGCATCGGCTTGATGACGGTCAAGAGCGGGCCGCTGGCTTCGGGCGGGCTCGACATGGAGCGCGCGCTGCAGATGTATTTGCGCGAACGCAATAATATGCTGGCGGGCCGACGCGTCGAATTGTTTGTCGCCGATAGCGGCGGGGTGCCGGCGCAGGCCCGCAGCAAGACACAGGAATTGGTCGAGCGCGACAAAATTAACATCATGATCGGGCCGCTGGCCGCTGGTGAGGCGCTGGCCACCGATGACTATATCCGCCAGCAGCAATTACCTACGCTGTCAGTCGCCGCGGCCGAAGACATGACCCAGCGTAATCCGAATCCGTGGTTCGTACGCGGCACCTCGACCTCGGCGCAATGCGCGCATCCACTCGCCGATTATTGCTACAAACAGCTCAAATACAGGCGCATGGCGGTGATCGCCGACGACATCCCCTATGGTCACGAAATGTGCGCGGGTTTTCAGCGGACCTTCGAGGAACTCGGCGGCAAGATTGTGCAGAAGATGTTTCCGCCGCTGACCGTCCCCGATTACGGTACCTTTCTCGCGCAGCTGAAGACCAATATCGACGGCGTTTTCCTTGGCTTTGCCGGTTCCAACGGTTTCCGTTACGTGCGCCAGTTCAACGAATATGGTTTGCGCGGCAAGGTCAATATCGTCGGCGGCATGACTGCGCTGGACGAGGCGGTGTTGCGCAACATGAAGGTCGAGGCACTGGGCATCGTGACCGCGTGCTGGTATTCGGCCAAACTGGATAATCCGCTGAACAAGAAATTTGCGGCTGCCTTTCTGGCCGAGGCTAAATACGACCCGGGCTTTTACGCCGCGGCGACGTATATCGAAGCGGCTGTGCTGGAAAATGCCTTGCGCATGGTCAAGGGCAATATCAGCGACAAGGCCGGACTGATGAAGGCGTTGCGCGCAAGCAAGACCGATACGGTACGCGGCCCGGTTTCGTTTGACAGCTACGGCAATATCCTCGGTAATGTTTATATCCGCAAGGTCGAGCGTGAAGAGGGACGGCTGGTTAACACGGTGATCCATACCTACCCAAATGTCAGCCAGTTCTGGACTTATAAACCGGATGAGTTTCTGAAAAATCCAGTCTATTCGCGCGACTGGCCGCCAGCGAAAAATCTCGAGTCGTAACCCGCATGAAGCGTTCTGCGCCGTGCAACGCGGCGTGGAACGCTTTTTGTTCTAGGACGAATTGATGCAGTTTTGGGTCATCCAGACGCTCAATAGTTTGGCGCTTGGCGGATTATTGTTTCTGCTGGCGGCCGGCTTTTCGCTGATCTTCGGCTTGATGCGGATTGCCAATCTTACGCACGGCGCTTACTACATGCTCGGCGCCTATATTGGTGTCAGCATCCTTAAAGTTATTCCTAATCTGTGGGTGGCTGCCTTGCTTGGCGGTCTTGTGGTAGCCGTTCTTGGCGGACTGGTTGAGCGTTTTATTTTGCGCAAACTGGCTGGCAACGAATTGGGACAGGTGCTCGTCACGCTCGGTTTTGCCTACATCATTGCCGATTTCTGTTTGGTTATGTGGGGTGGCGATCCGATCCCGGTGCCGACGCCGGAATCGCTCGAATCGCCGATTGAAATCGCCGGCTTTATGTTTCCTGCCTACCGCCTGGCGGTGGTTGTGATTGCGCTGGCCACCGGGGTGGGCTTGTATCTGCTGATGGAGCGCACACGGCTGGGCGCGATGATACGCGCCGGCGTCGACGACATGCAGATGGCGCGCGCGGTGGGTATTCCTGTGTCACGTCTGTTCACAATCGTGTTTTGTCTGGGCTCGGCGCTGGCGGGGGCGGGCGGCATACTGGGTGGCCCCATCATGTCGGCCTATCCCGGGCTTGATTTCGACATGCTGCCACTGGCTCTGATCGTGGTGATACTCGGCGGGGTTGGCAGTCTGATCGGCGCCTTTGTCGGCAGCTTCATCATTGGTTTTGTCTATACCTTCGGCATTGCCTTGTTTCCGCAGTTCGCTTACGTCATTTTGTTTTTGCCGATGATCGTGGTGATTGCGTTCCGGCCGCGCGGTCTGTTTGGCAGGCAGGTGGCTTAGATGATGAAAAAGACCCTGCTGTCCCTGCTGATCGCGGCGTTGCTGGTTTGGCCGTTCGCGGTGGGTGAGTTCTACGTCAATTTGGTGACGCAGATTTTTATCGCCGCGATTTTTGCCGCCAGCCTTAACCTGCTGGTTGGTTATGGCGGTCTGCCTTCTCTTGGTCACGCCTGCTTTCTCGGGGTGGCGGCTTATTTGTCGGCGCTGATGTCGCTGCGCTGGGGGCTTGATCACTCCCTCTCGGCGCCGCTCGCACTCGTCGGTACGGTGCTGATGGCGGGCCTCTTCGGTTTGATCGCGTTGCGGGCAACCGGACTCGGCTTTCTGATGTTGACGCTGGCACTCTCCCAGGTGCTGTGGGGCACCGCCAACCGTTGGGTCGGGGTGACCGAGGGTGACAACGGCCTGCGCGGATTAACGCGGCCGCAGGTGTTTGGCATGAACCTTGATGATTCGATCACCTTCTACTTCTTCGCCCTGCTGGTAGCGGTGTTTTCGTTCTGGATGATCGCGCGTCTGGTGGCCTCTCCATTCGGCGCCGCGCTGCAGGGCACGCGTGATCAGGCGCGACGCATGAGCGCGCTGGGCCATAACGTATGGCTGATTCGCTGGATCACTTTTGTCTACGCCGGATTTTGGGGCGGTGTGTCGGGCCTGCTCTTTGTCTACTATCACAAGTACATACACCCGGCCTCGCTGTCGCTGACCAATTCCGCCGAGGCCATGCTGTCGGTGATCGCCGGCGGCGCCGGCACGCTGGCCGGACCTGCGATCGGCGCTGCCATCATCCTGCTCCTGAAGAATTATGTGTCGGCTTATGTCGAGCGCTGGAACATGCTGCTCGGCTTCGTCTTTGTGCTGATTGTTGTGTTTATGCCCGACGGGCTGGT
>CAIWNB010000146.1 GCA_903913965.1 uncultured beta proteobacterium | reverse complement strand
TTGCGGGAAGCGTGCGGCAAAACGCCGTGCGATGAAGCCGGCGATTTTGGCGCCGACCAGATGAAAGCGTTCGATCCCCAGTGCATCCATCAGGCCGATGAAGTCGTCGATGACGACATCAATGGTCCACGGAAAGTCGCGCGCCACCGGCGTTGAACGTCCGTAGCCGCGCATATCCGGGCGTATCACGCGAAAGTCGCGCGCCAGATGCGGCACCCAGCCAAACCACACCGCGCCGCTTTCACAGTTGCCATGCAACATGAGGATGGTTTCGGCGGGTTTCCACGGATCGGTGAAATCGTCGATCTCGTAGTGCAGATTCAGGTCGTTTTCAAGCGTAATGGAGGGCATGCTGCTTCCTGTCAGTGGGGGCCGGGGTTGGGTTTTGTTGAGGGCGCGAGCATACGTCAGGGCCTCATCATCGGCAAAGTTTCCTTGACGCACGCCACACGGAATAATAGATTCGGGCCCTATGAAAAACACCGTGATGTTGATTCCCCGCAACCGGCACGTCGTGGCCGGTTTTTGTTTTGCCGCCGTCTTCACCGCCAGCGCCGGCGTTGTCTGCGCCGCCGAACCGTATCCGCACAAACCAATCCGTATCGTGCATGGTTATCCGGGCAGTTCGTCGGAGACCAATGCGCGGCATTTGGCGCAGCGTTTGACGGAAATGCTTGGTCAGCAAGTGATTGTCGAAGGCAAACCCGGCGCGACCGGTACGATCGCCGCCGATTTTGTCGCGAAGAGCGCGCCCGACGGTTATACCCTGCTGGCGAGCCCGAGTTCGGTGCTTGGCAGCACGCCGCATTTGCGCAAGGTGCCGTTTAACACCCTGCGCGATTTTGCACCGGTGGCGCCGGCGGCAACGTTTTCATTTTTGCTGGTGGCGCATCCGAGCGTGCCGGTGAAAACGGCGCGCGATCTGATTGCACTGGCCAAATCGCGGCGCGTTGCCATGACCTATAGCACCACCGGTGTGGGCAGCGCCTATCATCTGGCCACGGTGATGTTTGCACTGCAGGCCGGTATCGATCTCTTGCACGTGCCCTACGGCACCAGCGGTTCGTCGGCGATGGTGGATCTCGTCGCCGGTCGCACCGATCTGGGGATGAACAGCCCGGTGTTTTTATTGCCACAGGTGCGTGCCGGCAAACTGCGTGCGATCGGTGTCACCGGTGCCCGCCGGATGGCCTCGGCGATGGAGATCCCCACTATCGCCGAGAGTGGACTGCCGGGGTTCGAGATTGCCGGCTGGCAGGGCATACTCGCGCCCGCCGGGACGCCGCGCGAGGTCGTAACCCAGCTCAATGCGGCGATCCAGAAGATACTCGGCAACAAGGAGATCCAGCGCATCTGGGAGGACGCCGGTCTCGAGGTGATTTTTGCCACGCCCGAGCAGTTCACCACCACCTTGCGCAATGATTATGAGCGCTACGGCAAGCTGATCCAGAAAATCGGCACGGGTATCGAACAGTAAGCACCGCACAGCGCAGTTACATTTTTCAGGGATCACCATGCAGTCAGGCACATTGATATTCCCCGTTATCGAACGGTTGATCTATGGCGAGCCCGCAGCACAGGCGGTGGCCGCCGAGGCGGCGCGACGTCAGGCCCAGCGTGTTTTCATTCTGGCCAGCGGCAGTCTCAACCGTAACACCGATGAGGTGACGCGTATGCGTGAAGCGCTCGGTGCGCGTTGCGCCGGCGTTTTTGATCGCATCCCTTCATTCACGCCGCGTGAGGCGGTGCTGGCGGCGACAGCCGAAGCGCGTCTCGCGGCGGCTGATTTGATCGTCACCTTCGGCGGTGGTTCGGTCACCGACGCCGGCAAGATGGTGCGCCTGTGTTTACAGAATAACGTCAGCGACATCGACGGCTTTGATGCGTTTCGTTCCGTCACGCGGCCCGACGGCACGCGCACGGTGCCGCAGTTTGCCGGTCCGACGGTGGGGCAGATCGCGGTACCCACCACACTGGCCGGTGGCGAATTCAATAATCAGGCTGGTTGCACGGACCTCAGGGTGCAGGTCAAACACGGTTACCGCCACGCCGATCTGATGCCGCGCACGGTGGTGCTCGATCCAGCGCCGTCGGTGCACGCGCCGCTCCGCATCTGGCTCTCCACCGGCATGCGCGCGGTGGATCATGCGGTGGAAGGGCTGTGTTCACAATTCGCCCATCCCGGCGGCGACGCCAACTTTATTCACGCGCTCAAATTGTTGAGCCGCGGCTTGCGTGTGGTCAAGCGCGAACCGGGCAATCTCGAGGCGCGGCTCGATTGCGCGATGGGCGTCTGGTTATCGATGGCAGGACGGCAGGGGCGCGCGCAGATGGGCGCGAGTCATGCGTTGGGGCATGTGCTCGGCGGCAGTTATGAAATCCCGCAGGGCGATGCCTCCTCCATCGTGCTGCCGCATGTCTTGCGTTTTAATCATGCCGTCAACGCTGCGCAGCAGCACACCGTCGCCGAGGCGATGGGGTGTGTGGCCGACGAGGCAGCGGATGCGGTGGCGGCACTGGCCGCAGATATCGGCATGCCGTCGACCTTGCAGGCGGTTGGCATCGAGCGCGCACAGTTTCACGCGATTGCCGAACATGCGATGCAGGAAAGCTGGCTGCATTCGAATCCGCGTCCAATCACCGACGTTGCGCAGATCATGGGCATACTGAACGCCGCCGCCTAGAAGCGTCTGTGACCGCATCACGCTGGCTAGCCTGCCAGTTCGCAAGGATGGCGCGTTTTGTGTGGCGTCTTGCATTAACCATCACCGTGTTTGAGTGATACCAATAAGGAAAGCATTATGTTGCGCGTAGCGATTTTGGGTATGGGTTCATGGGGACAGGCGCTGGTGGGCAGCGTGCAGGGCAAAAGCAGCAGCTTGCAATTTACCGCCGGTTGCACGCGCACGCCGGCGAAGGCGGCCGACTTTTGTCGCACGCATAACATTCGGCAGGTCGAGAGTTACGAGGCGATATTGGCCGATCCCGCAATCGACGCGGTGTTGCTGGCGACACCGAACAGCCAGCACTCCGCACAGGTGGTGCAGGCCGCCGCCGCCGGCAAACACGTGTTCTGTGAGAAACCGTTTACGCTCAATGCTGCCGCTGCGCGCACCGCGATCGACGCGGCGCAGAAGGCCGGGATTGTGCTCGGTGTCGGTTTTAACCGCCGCTTTCACCCGTCGGTGGTGGAGTTGCGCAACCGCGTGAAGGCGGGCCGTCTGGGCGTGATCGCCTCCATCATCGCCGAGTTAACCGCCACCACCGGTTTTTATCGTCCGCGTGATTCGTGGCGCTGGAGCGCCGAAGAGGAGCCCGCCGGGGCGATGGCCGGCATCGGCGTGCATCTGGTTGATGCGATGATCGATCTCGTCGGCGCGGTGAGTGAGGTGCATTGCAGTTCGGTGCAGCGCGCCAACGGGCAGGGCGAAGACACCACCAGCCTGCTCTTGAAGTTTGAATGCGGTGTGACTGGACTCGCTTTCGGTTCGATCGCGGCGACGCGTAACTTTCGGCTGGCCGTCTACGGCGCCAAGGCGTTTGCCGAAGTGCTGACGCCGACCATGGATACCTTCCGTTTTCTGCCGGCGATCGAAGGCAAGGCCAGTCACCTCGCGGTGGTGCCGCAACCGGAGACGATTGAATACAGCGGCGTCAACACGGCGCGCCTTGAGCTGGAACAATTTGCGCTGAGTATTGCCGAAGGCCGGCCGTATCCGGTGCCGCTCGACGAGGTGTTTCACGGCGTCTGTGTCTTCGAGGCGGCTGTCAAGTCGGCGGCCACTGGATTGCCGGTACGTGTCGAAAAAATGGACAGCGCTTTGCAAGGTTCATAAACTAGCGGGCTCGCATTGCAGTTGCAGTATCCGTCTGACGGACAAAACCCGCGGCCACGCCGCCGGTTCATCAAAAGGAAACAGCCATGGATTTTTCACTGAACGAAGATCAACGTGCCTGGCAGATGAAGGCCCGCAAATTTGCCGCCGAAGTCATCCGGCCGCTTTCGTTGAAGCGCGAACAGATTACCGATCCGAAAGAAACCTGGGATTGGGATTTGATCCGCAAGGGTTCCGAGCAGGGCTTTCGCACGCTGGTGGTGCCGAAAAAATTTGGTGGTTACGAGATTGATTTCGTCACCCAGGCGCTGGTGATGGCCGAGCTGGCGAAGGCCGACAGTGCGATTTCCAAAGCTTTCAGCCAGAACTGGAAATGGAGCCATTTGATTTCATCGTCCTGCAATGACGATCAGAAAGAGCGCTTTCTGAAACCCTTCGTTGCCGATCATGCCTATGTGATCGGTTCAGCCAGTACCGAGCCGAACTCGGGCTCTGACAATCGTTATCCGCCCGAGGGCAGCAAATTCGGTTACCGCCTGAAGGCCGAGCGTAAGGGCGACGACTGGTTACTCAACGGCGAGAAATGCTTCATCGCCAACGGTGGTATCGCCAAACTGTTTTTCGTCAGCGCGCGCAGCGATTCTAGCGTCCAGGCCAAGGACGGCATGACAGTGTTTTTGGTGCCGTCGGATACGCCGGGCTTTCGCTTCGGCAAGCGTTTCAACAAGGCGGGCTGGCGTTTTTACCAGAATGCCGAACTGATTTTTGAAGACGCCCGCGTGCCGCATGCGAACGTCGTTGGGCAGGTCAATCTGGGCAGCAAGGTGCGCACCGGTGCGGCTACCGAGTTCAGCGATTTCGAGCTTGCCTGTAACGCGCTGGGTGTCTGCGAAGACGCCTGTGAGTCGGCGCTTGAGTATGCGCGCAACACCGTGCGTCACGGCCGCGCGCTGGTCGATCAGCAGACCGTCCAACTGGCGATTAACCGCATGCACATGGAGACCGAGGCGCTGCGTACCTACTGCCTGCGTGCTGCATGGGAAATGGATAACCTGTTGCATGATTCGCCAAACATCATTTTGTTGATGAACTATTCGAGCGATGTGATCCAGCGCGTGACCAGTCTCAACCTTGATGTGCACGGCGCACGCGACGGTGCAGTGCCGGCTTATGCCGACAAGCTGGTGCGTGACGGCATCATCTGGACCCATCTGGCGGGTGACAACACCCAGCGCCTGAAGGTCATGAAGCGCTTCCCGAAAAAAGCAGCCTGATTAACTGAATCGACGATTAAGGAAAGAGCATGTTAAAGATTGGAATCTGTCTGGGCGACGACATTGGTTTGGAAGTGGTGCCCGAATGCATCAAGGTGATGAAGGCGGCGGCCGCTAAAACCGGGCTGGAAGTCGAGTGGAAGGAATTGCCGCTCGGTCTCGTCGGTCACAAGCTGCATGGCCACACCATGCCGCAATACACGGTCGACGAACTGGCGAAGACCGACGGCTGGGTCTCCGGGCCGATCGGTCACAACGCGTATCCGCGCAACGACCCGACGTGGATCATGCCGCCGCTGCGCAAGAAGTTTGACCTCTATGCGAGCATCAAGCCGGTGCGTTCATACCCGAATATCAAGTCGATTCACAAGGACGTTGATATCGTGTTCTTGCGCGAAGTCAGCGAGGGCATGTGTGCGAGCGGCACGGTGGTTGCCGGCACCGGTGAATTCCGCCCGAATGATGAAATTTCGATTGGCACGCGCGTGGTGACGCGCAAGGGCGCGAATCGTGTGGCACGTGAGGCGTTTGAGATTGCCCGCACTCGTCCGCGCAAAACTGTCGCCGCAGTGCATAAAGAGCCTGTCTATCGCCTGGTCTGCGGTATGTTTGCCGAAGAGTGCCGCAAGGTGGCGAAGGAGTTCCCGGATTGCAAACTCACCGAAGTGCTGGTCGACGGCTTTGCCATGAAGCTGATCATGAATCCGCATCAATATGATGTGGTCGTCACCACCAACCAGTTCGGCGACATTCTCACCGACGAGGGGGCGGGCATCGTCGGCGGTCTGGGGCTCGCGCCCGGTTTGTGCGCCGGTGAAAAATACGCGATGGCGCAGGCGACCCACGGTTCGGCGCCGGATATCGCCGGCAAGAACATTGCCAATCCCTACGCCATGATTATGTCGGGCCAGATGTTGTTTGAGTGGTTGGGTCGCAAGAAGAACGAACCGAAGGCAACCGAAGCGGCGCAGATCATCGATCGCGCGGTCGACAAGGTGATTGCCGAGGCCAAACACCTGACCGGCGATCTCGGCGGCAAGGCGGGGACCAAAGAAATGGGAGACGCCATCGTCGCGGCGATGGGCTGATTCTGCAGAAAGTGTGTTGAATAAACGCCGCGGCAGCAATGCCGCGGCGTTTTATTTGGTGCCGGCGGGATCGAGGCCTTTGGCTTTGAATACCGCGCCGACCGCCGGGGTACGCAGATAGTTCACGAGGGCGCGTGCTTCGCTGCCGCGCGTCGAGCCGGTCAGCGTGCCGGCGGTGAAGACCATGTTGCTTTGCACTTCCGCTGGCAGCGGGCCGACCAGTTCGGCCGCCGGGACGGCGAGAATTTCGCTCATCATTTGCACGGCCAGTTCGGATTCGCCGCGCGCCACAACATCACCGGCCAGCCCGCTTTTGAGAATATTTGATTTCGGCTTCATCTCTTCGGCAATACCGAGCCGTTCGAGCAGTTTGGCGAAGTACTGGCCGCTCGCACCGCTGGCTGTATAGGCCACCGATTTGGTCGCCAGCAGCGTGCGCTTGAGGGCGTCCACCGTGCTGATGTCGGGTTTGGGCGCGCCGCGTTTGACCGCAATGCCGAGGCCCGCACTGGCGAGTTCTGCGCGACTGTCGGCGACGACTTTGCCTTCCTGGATCAGCGTCTCGATGCCCTCGCGGGTGACGACCACCATGTCCGGGGTCTCGCCGGCTTTCAGCCGCGCCATGATGGCCGCGGTGCTGGCGATGGTGACGGCGATTTTGTCGCCGCTGGCGCGTTCATGCTGCGCCAGGACTTCCTCGAGCACTGTTTGTACCGCAGTGGAAGCAAGCAGGTTGAGTTGAGCTGCGGTGGCCGGTGTGGTCATGGTGAGGGTGCCCAGGGCGATGATCGTGAGTTGGAGAAAAGTTTTACGCATGGCGGCGGGCCTCTCAGACCGCGTCAATGGCTTCGTAGCGGTAGCGTGTGACGTGTTCCATGTTGGTGCCTTCGATGCGGATCAGGCGCGTCGCACCGGCGCGGCTCGGTGAGTGCAGATCGCCTTCGTTGTAGACGTGGGCGATACCGGGTTTGAGTACGTAATCTTTTTTGTGTTTGACCTTGCCGGTGACGCCGGGGCCTGCCGGCGAGACCAGTTCCCAGTCGAACATTTTGGTTTCGCCGCTGACCTGGCCGTAGATCGCCCACGACGGACCATGATCATGCGGCGGGCTTTCCTTGGCCCCCTGATAGTTGTGGGCGAGCACGCAGAAGCCGAGCTCGGGATCCTGATATAGCAGCTTGCGTTCGGGCGTATGGTCGTCGAAGCATTGGTTCATCAACGTGGTATTGAGCAGCACTTCGCGCAGCATGGCGCAGATGGCGGTGCGGCCGGCCGGGCCGGGTTTGGCTTTGATGGCCGCGTGACAGGCAAGACCGAATTCTTCGATGCTGTTGTGCATGTTCATCCCCCTTGAGTGAGCAACGGATGCGAAGCGTAATCAATTGGCGGGCGATAGGGAAGGGGCGGAGGCGGCGAGCAGATATAATCGGCGCCCTGCGTGAATCAAAATGACAGGGGTTTTATTGCTTATGCGCGCTTATCAATGGATGGCGGGTTTAGCCAGCTTGGCGCTGGCGACGACGGCGGGTGCCGCGGTGCCCAAGGCAGCAGATTATCCGGATCGGCCGATCCGCCTGGTCGTGGCGTTTCCGCCTGGCGGCAATGTCGATGTGTTTGCACGCATGCTGGCGCGTCAGGTGGAGTTACAGATCGGTCAGCAGATCGTGGTCGACAACCGCGCCGGTGGTGCCAACGGCATCGTCGGTTATGACATCGTCGCCAAGGCGCCGGCCGATGGTTACACCTTGTTGAGCGCGGCGTTTGCGTTCGTGGTGAACCCTGCGCTGTATGGAAAGCTGCCCTACGACACGGACAAGGATTTCGTGCCGATTACCAATTTCGTGCTGGGTCTCGGTTATGTGCTGACCGTGCATGGTGCTGTGCCGGCGCAATCGGTGCGTGAGTTGATCGCGCTGGCGAAGAGCCGCAACGAACCGCTGCGCTACAGTTCGGCGGGCATCGGCAACGGCCAGCATTTGTCGGCGGAGTTATTCCGCCTGAAGGCCGGCATTCCCTTGTTGCATGTGCCCTACAAAGGGGGCGGCCCGGCCCTCAATGCCCTGGTGAGCGGCGAGACGCAGCTGAGTTTTCCGTCGCCGATACCGGTTGCACCTCATGTCAAATCGGGGCGCGTGCGCGCCTTGGGTTTCACCGGCGATACCCGTGTGTCATCGTTGCCCGATGTGCCGACCATTGCCGAGGCCGGGTTGACCGGATTCAAGTTCGACGCCGGCTGGCATGCGTGGTTCGCGCCGGCCCGCACGCCGCCGGCAATCATCAACCGCGTTTACGCTGAAATCAAAAAGGCGCTTGAGGTGCCCAAACTGCGTGAAGCGTTTATTACCGGTGGCTACGAGCCCAAGGGCGACACCCCGGCCGAGTTTCAGAAAACGTTCCGCAGCGACATCCGGCATTACGCCGAGATCGTCAAAGCGGCCAAAATCGAAGCGCAATAAGCGGAGGTTCAGATGAAATCATTCCTGCAGCA
>CAIWNB010000145.1 GCA_903913965.1 uncultured beta proteobacterium | reverse complement strand
GTGCTCTTGAAACCTGAACAGGCAGGTCGGGTCGTGCATGAGCACGTTGGTGTCGAGGACGAAGAGCTTGGTGCCGGGGGACCGGCTACGCGCGGAGGGCGGGGCAGTGCGACGCGGGGTCATGTCACTCCAGTGATTGAGGCAGGGCAGAAGCGGGGCGCCCGCGGTAATGCCGACGGGCGTGTGTGATCAAGCGGCGGTATCCAGGGTCTTCACAAACTCGAGCACTTCCTGTGCGTGACCCGGCACTTTGAGTCCGCGCCACTCACGCACCAGCACGCCTGCGCCATCGAAGACAAAGGTGCTGCGCTCAATGCCGCGCACCTGTTTGCCGTACATGTTTTTCATTTTGATGACTTCGAACAGCTTGCACGCGGTCTCTTCGGCGTCAGACAGCAGCTCAAAGGGGAAGGACATCTTGGCCTTGAAATTTTCATGCGATTTCAGGCTGTCGCGCGAAATGCCGAAGATCGCGCATTTCAATTTGCGGAACTGCGGATAGAGATCGCGAAAGTTTTGGCCCTCGGTGGTGCAGCCCGGGGTGTTGTCTTTGGGGTAGAAGTAGAGCACCACCGGGTGGCCGCGCTCTGCTGAGAGTTTAAACAGGGTATCGCTGGTGGCGGGGAGTTCGAAATCAGGAAAGGTCTTTTTGGGCATGGATGGTTGAGGCTTTATGCGAAAAAAATCAGAATTGATTGTGGCCGAAACAGGAGGTAGTAGCAAGCCGGCGTGTGTGCGGCGCTGTCATCAAAACGCAATGCGACTATGTCAGATGCCCGCGTCGGCCAGAAACTCGCCCTTCTGTAGCGAAAGTGTGCCAGAACGCCCGGCGATTTCGCCGTCGACCACCACGTGGCGTGGCAATGTCGTTGGTTCGAAGGCCTTGTGATAGTCGTGCAGCGAAACCAGTTCGTGGCCGGCGTTACGCCAGCCGTCGAGCAGACGCTCGAACACCGGTAACAGCTTCATGCCTTCGAGTTCCGCGTGTAACGTATAGACGTGACCGCTGGCGCGTCCGTCGGCGCTCAAGCGCAGCAGGTGGTCGGCCACGTTGTCGACAGTAATGTCATCGACTCCAATCAATTCGTCGAGCGTCGGCAGGGTGGTCGGCAGTTGAGGGCAGACGATGAGTTCGCCGTTGATCACTGGGATGAAGGGCTGGTTGCCGCGGGTATCCGAGCAGTACTGGAAGCCCATTTTCTGGGTCAGCCGGTAGCTGTGGCGGTTCATCTGCCAGCCGGCCGCACCGTGCACATGCGGCCGCTCGCCGAATATTTGTTCGTAACGGTCGCAGGCGCGTTGCATTTGATCCAGCGTCCAGGCGGCATCCGCGCCGGCAACGCCGTCCTGCCATTTGACGTGATCCCAGGTATGCACGCCCGTTTCAAAGCCGGCGTCACGCACGCTGCGCAGAATGTCAGCGCAGCGCACACCGATATCAGGGCCGGGCAGCAGCGTGCCATAGAGCAGGGTGACGATGCCGTAATGCTCGAGCACCGAAGTGCGCGATACTTTTTTCATGAAGCCTGGACGAAACGCACGCCGCACGGCGCGCCCGGTGTGGTCCGGCCCGAGGCTGAACAAAAAGGTGGCGCCTGCCTGATGGCGCTGCAGCGTTTCGATGAGGCGCGGCACACCTTCGCGGGTGCCGCGATAGGTGTCGACGTCGATCTTCAGCGCGATTTTCATTTCTGGCGGCGGGAAAGATGTGTAAAGCGCAGGGGGAGGGGGAAAGGTAAAGGTAAAGGTAAAGGTAAAGGCAGCGTCAAACTTATGCCGCTATCGTTTTGCCAGAGGCGCTCGGGCGCCTCACCTCTTACCCCTCCGAGCTGACGTTACATCAATTCATCAGGTTGCGTGCTTCGGCGACATCGTTGCGATACGCATCAAAAATATGTTTGAGCGCGGTTTTCATATCGACCTGCGGACGCCATTTCAGATCACTGCGGGTGTTGGTGATTTTCGGCACACGGTTTTGCACGTCCTGATAACCCTTGCCATAGTATTGCGCCGAGGTGGTGTTGATCAGTTTGACCTTCTTCGCGGTCGGCTGATACTCGGGATAGGTCAGGGCGAGCTTCAACATCATCTCGGCCAGTTGCCGCACTGAATAATTGTTGGTGGGGTTGCCGATGTTGTAAATCTTGCCGCTGGCAATACCGTTGGGATTGTCGATGATCTTGATCAGCGCATCGATGCCGTCGCTGATGTAGGTGAAGGCGCGTTTTTGCGTGCCGCCGTCGACCAGTTTGATGTTTTCACCGCGCACGATATGACCGAGGAACTGCGTGATCACCCGCGAGCTGCCCTCTTTCGGCGTGTGTATGCTGTCGAGTCCGGCGCCGATCCAGTTGAACGGCCGGAACAGCGTGTACTGCAGTCCCTCTTGCATGCCGTAGGCGTGGATGACGCGATCCATCAACTGTTTGGCGCAGGAATAGATCCAGCGCGGTTTGTTGATCGGGCCGAGCACCATGTTGGACATTTCCGGATCGAACTCGCCGTCTTCGCACATGCCATAGACCTCGGAGGTCGAGGGGAAGACCACGCGTTTGCCGTATTTCACGCATTGACGCACGATCGGCAGGTTAGCCTCGAAATCGAGTTCAAACACGCGCAGCGGTTCTTTGACATAGGTCGCCGGCGTGGCGATCGCCACCAGCGGCAGCACCGTGTCGCATTTGCGCACGTGATATTCGATCCATTCCTTGTTGATCGTGATGTCGCCTTCAAAAAAATGAAAGCGCGGATGGTCGAGCAGATCCGAGATGCGCTCGGTCTGCATGTCCATGCCATAGACCTCCCAATCGGTGGTCTCGATGATGCGTTGTGAGAGATGGTGGCCGATAAAGCCGTTGACGCCAAGAATAAGTATGCGTTTCATGACTGCGTGGTCTCCAGTGTTAGCGGATTGTCGCCGAAGCGTGCCAGAAAGTCGCGTCCGGTATAGGGTCGGCCTTCGAATTCCATCTCGATCAAATGCAGTGTGCTGCCATCGGCGCAGACCGCCAGGCACTCGTCGCCGGCGGCGCGCAGGCTGGGTGAGGTGCCGCCTGCTGCAGTGGCTGTGCCCACCCGCGTGCGGAAAACTTTCAGCGTGCGGCCTGCCAGCATCGTGAATGCACCCGGATACGGCGGGGCCACGCCGCGCACCAGGTTATGGATCTGGCGTGCGTTCAGTTGCCAGTTGATGAGGCCGTCAGCCGGTTTGCGTCCGCCAAAATAACCGCCCTCGGCAAGGTTTTGCTTGATGCGTGGCGCGTTGCCGGCGATCAATGCCGGCAGAGTGCGGTCGAGCACCCCGGCGGCGGCCTGCGTGACTTTTCTGAACACATCGGCCGCAGTTTCGTCAGGCAGGATGGTTACTGCCTGCTGACCGACAATGTCGCCGGCATCGGGTTTGGCCGTCATGTAATGCAGCGTTGCGCCGGTCTCGGTTTCGCCGCGTATCACCGCCCAATTGATCGGTACGCGGCCGCGGTATTTGGGCAGCAAGGAACCGTGCATATTGAGCGCACCGCGGGCCGCGGTGTCCAACACCGGTTGCTGCAGCATATTGCGGTAATAAAACGAAAACAGAAAATCGGGTTGCAGGGCGCCTACGCGCTCGAGGATTTCCGGTGTATTGGCGTCTTCGGGCGTGATAGCGGGAATGCCACGCTCCGCGCATAACGCGGCAACGCTATCGAACCAGATGAACTCGGCGGGGTTGTCGGTATGGGTGAGCACGAGGCGGACGTCGACGCCGTGGCGCAGCAGCACGTTCAGGCACTGCACGCCCACGTTGTGATAGGCAAAGACGACGGCTGAAGTCATCGCGCGCTGGTGCTGGCGGTCGCCAGATCAAGCGCTGACTGTAACGGCAAGATACCCAGCGCTTGATTAGCGCTCAAGGCGCGCACCTGAGGTGTCCGGTTTTTCGAGTATTGCCTGGATGAGAAAACGCGGACGGCTGCGCACCTGCTGATAGATGCGGCCGATGTACTCACCGAGCAGCCCCAGACCGAACAACACCAGACCGGTCAGGAAGAACTGAAGAATATCGCGATCCCAGAGGGCGAGCAGGCCGGCGCTGAGGCTGTCAGCGTGCACCCAGCGTTCGATGATAACGACGATGTAACTGAGCACTGAGAGCACCGCCACGGTCATACCGATCAAGGAGAACACCTGCAGCGGCATGATCGAGAAACCGGTCACCAGATCGAAGTTCAGACGCAGCAGACTGTAGAGCGAATATTTGGACTCGCCGGCGGCGCGTTCTTCGTGCGCGACCATGATCTCGGTCGGATTGGCCGCGTAGTTATAGGCCAGCGCAGGGATAAAGGTATTGATCTCGCGGCTGCTGGTGATCGCATCAACGATTGCACGGTCGTAGGCGCGCAGCATGCAGCCCTGGTCGGTCATGTGGATCTTGGTAATGCGCTCGCGCATCCAGTTCATGGCGCGCGAAGCGTAGCGGCGGAAGGCCGAATCCTGGCGCTGGCGGCGGATCGAACCAACGTAATCGTGTCCCGCATCCATGGCGGCGAGCAGATTGCCGATTTCCTCGGGGGGATTCTGCAGGTCGGCGTCGAGCGTGATGATGCGGCTGCCGCGCACGTTCTCGAAGCCCGCCATGATCGCCATGTGCTGGCCGAAGTTGCCGTTGAACAACACCACTCGCGTGACGTCGGGGCGCTCTTCATACTGACGGCGCAGCAGTCCCGCCGAGCGGTCGCGGCTGCCGTCGTTGATGAAAATAATTTCGTAGGCGACGCCCAGCTTGTCGAGCGCCGGATAAAGGCGCGCAAACAGCAATGGCAGCGTCTGCTCTTCGTTGTAGACCGGGATGACGACCGAGACCTGGGGTGTGCTCATGGCGTCAGATTTTACCCGATGCGTCGGGCGTTTACGACCGTGCGACCACCCACACGCCGACGATGATGATGGCGATGCCGGTCAGGCGCATCGGTGTGACCGCCTCGCCAAACAGGTAGTAGGCGGCAATCGCGTTGACAACATAGCCGACCGAGAGCAGCGGATAGGCGATACTGACCTCGACGCGCGAGAGCGCCATGATCCAGACCACGACGCTGATTACGTAACAACCAAGTCCGCCGATGATGTGTGGTTCGGTGGCCAGTTTCCAGCCGATCGGCACGATGTTGGCGGCGCTGTATTCGAAGGCACCGACGCTGTTGGTGCCGGCCTTCAACAGCAACTGGGCGCCCGCGTTGAGCAGCACGCCGGTCATCAGTAAGGAGAGGCTGATCGCGTTCATGGGCGGGTTCCTAGTATTCTCGGTCAGCGCGGCGGCGTGCGCACGAATACGCGTTCGGTGTCACGCGCGATGAGTTGCATCGGCAGGCCGGATTTTTGCAACTGGATGTACATGTCCGGCCCCATGACGGCCAACGCATAGGGTTGCGCGTTCCACACCGGTTCGAATGCCTTGATGGTCGGGATCCAGTGCTGCGGCTCCTGCTGCAGGCCGAAGGCCATTTCATCCTGGTATTCGACCAGCGTTAGCGTGCGTTTGAGATAAAACGGCAGCGTCTGTTCATAACTGCCGATGCTGTAAAAGGGCACATCCGGGGTCAGATCAGCCGGCAGTTTTTTCACCAGATGGGCGGTCGAGTGGGAGGCCGAGAGGGCGCTTTCGCTGGTCACCGCCAACTGTGTGGTCAAAAGGCCGGTGAACGCGCAGACGACGATGGCGGCATGCGTTTTCTCACGCCAGCCCAGTGTGATGGCGGTGAGCATGCCGGCGAGCAACACGCCGGTGGTCGCATACAACCACGGCATCTGGGCGCGATAGAGTTCGGCCGGAATCGCCGCCGAGGCAAGGCGGTCGGTGAACTGCGTGGCATACAAGCCAAAGGCGCCCATCAGCGCGATCGGCAGCAGTTGCAGGGCGAGCGTGCGGCCGCGTATTTTCGCCAGCCGCGCGCCGATCAATAGTGCCAACGCCGGAAAGATCGGCAGGATGTACGAGGGCAGCTTGGAATTCGAGACAGAAAAAAACGCAAAGATGAAGCCCGACCAGAGGAGCAAAAACAGCGTGGCGTCGAACTCGCGATCGCGCTCGCGGCGCAACGCCGTGAAGAGGGCATCAAACAGCGTCAGCAGCCAAGGCAGTATGCCCAGCAGCAGGATCGGAATGAAGTAGTACCACGGCTGGTAGCGCTGGTGCACCGTCGTGGTATAGCGCTGAAAATGTTCATGGATGAAGAAAAAGTGCGGGAACTCCGGGTTGGCGATGGAGACTGCGATAAACCACGGTGCGCTGATGGCGAGGAAGAGCAGCCCGCCGCTGAACAGCTGCAAGCGCCGCAAAATGCTGAAATCGCGTCTGACCAGCATATAGAGCACGACCACCGCGCCGGGCAGCACGATGCCGACCAGGCCCTTGCTTAATACCGCCAGCGCGCAGCCTGCCGCCGCTGCAAGCATCCAGCGTTTTTGTGATTGTGGACTGCCGCGCGGGTCGAGGCCGAGCACGACACCGATCATTGCCAGCGTCATGAAAAAAGCCAGCCCCATGTCGAGGGTCAGAATATGCGCCATGCCGGCGTAAAGGAGGCTGCTGCCCAGCACCAGCGCGGCATAAAACCCGGCGCGCCTGCCATACAGGCGGCCGCCCGCAAAGTAGACCAGCAGCAGGCCGGCAAAGCCGGTGAGCGCCGGCCAGATACGTGCGGTCCATTCGTGTTCGCCAAACATCTTATAAGCGGCCGCGGTGCCCCAATATTGAAGCGCCGGCTTTTCGAAATATTTGATGCCGTTCAGGCGCGGTGTGACCCAGTCGCCGCTTTGCGCCATATAACGCGGAATTTCCGAATAGCGGCCTTCGTCCGACAAGGCGAGCTTGCGGTAATCAAGATTGGCGCACCAGATCAGCAGCGCCGCGGCTAGCACGATCCAGACGCCGCGCAGAGGGCGTTCCGACATTGAAAACAAAATGAATGGTGTACCGTTTGATAGGGGCCTGATTATACCAGCCGCTGTCAGTGCATCCGTGCGGGCGCGGGCATACGGGGGCGTGGCTCAGGCGGCCGGATTTTTTGCAGTGGCTTCGCAGCTAAACCGGATGATTGCAATATCCGGGCGCACGCTGGGGGAGTCGCCGAAGGCGATTTCACCGTGCCCGTAGAGGATAAACTCGCTGCGCCGTAACGGCGTTTCGCGCTCCCCCTGCACGGTCACGAAGGTGCCGTTGGTGCTTTGGTCGACGAGCACGAAATTGTCGTTGCGCCTCTCAATGCGCGCGTGATGGCGCGAGGTCATTGGATCTTCCAGCACGAGATCATTGGTTTCGCCGCGGCCGATGAGCAGCGTCTGATGAAAAACCCGCGATTGCCCGTGGTATTCAAGGGTCAGGCGGGGTTCGAGCAGGCGCGCGGCCATGGCGGTGCGGCCACTCAGATCGGTTTCGGTTTCGGTGTCGCTGTCCTGCCAGGCGATTTCGTGGATTTCAAGATCGCGTTGACCGCTGCGGGCCAACATCGAATCGAGTTTGCGCACGCGCAGGTTTAAGTGGGCTGAGAGCAGCGCGGCGGTGGAGGCGCTGACCGCAATATGGCTGGCAGTGCCCAGCGCCGCAATCTGGTTTGCCAGGCGCACGGTTTCACCGTACACCTCGTTGCCTGTGCGTACCACCGGGCCGAAATGAAAGCCGATGCGGGCCGTGAGTTTGACCTTGCCCGTTTGCGCCAGTCGTTCGTTAAGCCTGCCTTGCATATGGCAGGCGGCCAGCGCCGCCGCATCGGCATTGGGGAACACACAAATCAGTCCGTCGCCAATTGACTGGCTGACCCAGCCACCAAAGGTTTTCGCGGCCGCGGTGAATATCCCAATGCAATCGTTGATTTGGTTGAATGCCGCGGTGTCTCCCATTTGCTCGTACAGGTGCGTGCTGCCGCTAACATCTGCGAACAGAACTGCGAGATTGGTGCGTTCACTGGCCAAGCGGCGGATATCCTTGCGGCTGGTAAAAATGCGTGTTGTTCAAGGGAACATCGACAGTTCGAATATAATTCTTTAATTCCGAGTGCGGTACGACTGCCTGGGGGCCATGGCTGGCGGGGTCTTGCGGCGCGTTTTGTGCCGGTGGTACAGGATGTATTGTACAGAACTTGTAACAAAACTATTTTTTGCGCGTGTCGGCATTGCGGTCGCCTTGCGGGGAGTTGACGTGAAATACCAGTTATCCGTATTGCAGCGGGGCGCGAGTGAGAGCAGCGACGTGCGTCAAATCGGCGAATACAAAAATCTGGAAGAAGCCGTTGCCGCGGCTCAGCAGCAGGTCAATGCTCTGTTGGCTGAGCTTTATACCGCTGGCATGACAGCGGAGGCGTTGCTGGAAGGTTACCGTGCTGCGGGTCGCACGCTCTATCTATTTCGTGATGATGAAGAAACCATGAACGCCGCCAGCTTCAACCATTTTCAATTCGCCAAATCACGCTGTGCGGAAATCTGCGCTGCCGGCAGGTAGACTTTCAGCGGTTCAGCTGCCGGCAATGCAGGCGACCGCAAGGCGTGCGAATTCGGCGTCGCTGTCCGCGCCCACCGTCAGCCGCAAGCCCTGGTCGACGCGCGGATAGTGATGGAGTATTGAGCGGGTATACGCGGGATCGTAATGCAGTTCGAGCAGTTCCTGGACGAGCCGCGCGTCCTCACCGCCGATCGAAAGCTGCTTCCATGCATTGATGCGTTCGTGACCGTGCAAAGTCACCAGGCAGTCGAGTTTGGCTCCGAGTGCGTCGGGGGCTTGCACGAAGTGTGCATATTCATCGAGCAGCATCGGCACCCTGAGGGTTGCGGGGGCTTCCAGCCTGATGCAATCGCTGGCCCACATTGCATCGATCAGGGCTTCAGGCGTGCGCAGGTTGCCGATCTTCTTGCTTTCCGATTCAACAAAGACCGGACGGGTGGGGTCAAAGCCGCGCAGCGTGTGCCAGACCATGCTCTCGAACATTTTTTGCGAGGGCTGCGGCGCGTCGGGCAGGTGACCCAATACCGAGCCGCGGTGCATGGCGAGGGCTTCGAGATCAAGTACCTGCGCGCCGGCGCGCACCAGTTCACGCAGCAGCCGGCTCTTGCCCGAACCGGTCAGGCCGCAGATGACACGCCAGTTAAAACGTGCGGGTGCCACGGCAAGATCGTCGATCACCGCGCGACGATAGGTTTTGTAACCGCCCTCGAGGCGGTTGGCGCGCCAGCCGATTTGTTGCAGCACCGAGGTCAGCGCGCCGCTGCGTGTGCCGCCGCGCCAGCAATAGATCAAGGGCTTCCAGTTACGCGGACGCTGCGCGAGGTTCTCTTCGATATGACGGGCGATGTTGCGGCTGACCAGCGCGGCGCCGACTTTCTTTGCATCAAAGGGAGAGACCTGTTTGTAGAGCGTGCCGACACGGATGCGCTCTTCGTTGTCGAGGACCGGGCAGTTGGTGGCGCCGGGGATGTGATCCTCTGCGAATTCCGCCTCGGAACGCACGTCAATCACCTCGTCAAACTCGGCGAGTTGTGCTACGGTAACCGGCTCGTTATTACGCAATGACACCTCGAAGAAACAGGCCCGATGAATCAACCAATCGACCAACAAAAAATCAAACTGACCGCATTTTCACACGGCGGCGGATGAGGCTGCAAACTACCGCCGGCGTTGCTGGCGGATTTGCTTTCCCACTCGCCGCTGGCAGGGGTCTACCCGAACCTGCTGGTTGGCACCGAGTCGAGTGACGACGCCGCCGTTTATCGTCTGAACGATGAGCAGGCGATCGTGGCAACGACGGATTTCTTTCTGCCGATCGTGGATGATCCGTTTGATTTCGGCCGCATCGCTGCGACCAATGCCATCTCGGATGTCTACGCGATGGGCGGCACGCCCCTGTTCGCGCTGGCGTTGCTTGGCATGCCGCTGGGTAAGCTGCCGGTCGAGGCGGCACAACAAATTCTTGCCGGTGGTGCTGCGGTATGCAAAGCGGCGGGCATTCCGATTGCAGGTGGTCATTCGATCGATAACCCAGAACCACTATACGGGTTGGTGGCGATCGGCCTCGTGCATCCGGCACGCATCAAACGGAACAACCTGGCGCAGGCCGGTGACGTCTTGATTCTGGCCAAGGGGATTGGTGTCGGCGTCATGGGCGCGGCGCTGAAAAAGGGCGAGCTGCGCGAAAAAGCTTATCAACAGATGATCGATGTGACGACCCAACTGAATACTCCGGGCATTGCACTGTCGGCGCTGCCGGGGGTGCATGCAATGACCGATGTCACCGGCTTTGGCCTGCTTGGGCATCTGCACGAAATGGCTCGTGGTTCAAAGCTACGGGTGGATATTTCTTATGCCGACGTCCCGGTGCTGTCGGCGGCGGTGCATCTTGCGCAGGCGGGTTACATCACCGGTGCCTCGGAACGTAATTGGACGAGTGTCGGCCCGCATACGCAACTGCCGGCGGATTTTGCCGAATGGCAGCGCAAGCTCTTGTGTGATCCGCAAACGAGTGGCGGTCTGCTGGTCGCCTGCGACCGCGCCACGGCGCCGCAGGTCATGGAGATATTCCGCGCCGGCGGTTTTGCCGGTGCCCGCGAGATTGGTAGTCTGTCGGCGGGCGAGCCGCGTATACACGTGGCATGAGGCCGGTCACAGCACATCAATATGGATCACGCCCCCGCATTTCAGGGGAGCTGCTTTGACGCCGCTGTATCTGACCTTTGCGGTGGGATTTCTGAGTTTCACCGCGATGACCGCGGCGCGCGTGGTGTTGTCGCTCTACGCGCTGCAGCTCGGCGCCGAGGCCTCGTCGGTCGGCGTACTGGGGGCGATGTTCTTTATTTTTCCGTTGTTGCTGTCGTGGCCGGTGGGCGCGATGTCCGACCGCACGGGGCCGCGCAAACCCTTGATCGGCAGCACGCTGATCGGCGGCAGCGGTTTGTTGTTGCCGTTCTTCTGGCCGCATGTCGCCGCCTTGTATATCGCAGCGGCGATGTCGGGGCTGGCGCTGGCGCTCTATCACGTCAACCTGCAAACGCTGGTCGGGCGTTTGAGCGCGAACTCGCAGGAGCGGGTACACAATTTTTCAAATTTCAGTCTGGTCGGGGCGGCGACTAATTTCTGTGGTCCGCTGGCGGGCGGATTCGCGGTTGATCACGTCGGACACGCCGTCGCCAGTTTATTTATCGCTGCGATGTCGGTGGCGGCGTTGATCCTGCTGCTGGTGTTTGGCCGCAGTCTGCCGCGCGGCGAGCGTTCGAGCGCGCCCAAGCTGCGGGTGATGGATACGCTTGCGGATCGCACCATGCGCGGCATGCTCATCACCAGCGGCTTGATGCAACTGGGCACCGACTTGTTTCAGTTTTACATGCCGATCTACGGCCACAGCGCCGGGATGTCGGCCAGCGCCATTGGCGTGGTGCTGGCAGCGTTCGCCTCGGCGTCGTTTTGTATCCGCTTCGGCATGGCGAAGCTGGTGGCGCGGTTTAGCGAGCAGCGGTTGTTGTGTTATTCGTTTTTCTTTGGCGCAGTCGGCTTCATGCTGGTACCGGCGTCGCACAGTGTCGCGATGCTGGCCCTGGTGGCCTTCCTGTTTGGACTCGGCATGGGGTGCGGACAACCGCTGACGACGATGTTGATGTTCGCGCGCTGCGCCGAAGGGCGCACCGGTGAGACGCTGGGCCTGCGGCTGACAGTGAATAACGTCATGCGGGTGGCGGGCCCGGCGGTGTTCGGCGTGGTCGCCTCGATTACGGGTTTGACCGCGGTGTTCATCATGAACGGGATGATGATGGGGATCGGTGGCTGGATGAGCCGGCCGCAGCGAAAAGCCGACGATACCGCCGGGAAATAGCGCCGCGTTGTGGTTTCGGGTGCGGCGTGCGCTTAACGGGCAGCGTGTGCAATCAGCACAACATTCAACAGCGAAAATCCTCGACGAAACGTGGTTCGCCGGTAAAGCGGCAGGCCAGACTTGCTGCGGTAATAAATAATTGCACGCCGTTGGCGAACTGAAGCTCAACC
>CAIWNB010000144.1 GCA_903913965.1 uncultured beta proteobacterium | reverse complement strand
TGTTGCAAAGTCCAGGACGTCGAGGCGGCGTTCCAGATTTTTCGGCAGCGAAGTGTTGGCGAACTCGATGATCAGACTTTTGCCTTGTTGGCGCAGATCAATGCCTACCGCATTATCCGAAAGATCGACAATAATCCTGCCCTCGCCATTGGGGCCGCGGCGGAAACTGATATCCCGTAATGCATGGCGGTCATCATTTGGTTTAGCCTCCGCGAAATGGGACGTCACCGGGGCGGAGGTTGTTGCCGAGGAGGAGGGAGAACCAGTGCCCTGTAGGGTAATGACGACAGCCTTTCCGTCGATACGGGTATCGTAGCCCAAGGGTTTGGTTAGGTTCATTACCACTCGTGTACGATCGCCAGCTTGCACGATGTTCATCAGGCGCAAGTCCCCCTCACCCACTTCACGAGTGTTCTTCCCAAGCCCGTTGCCAGTGCCTGCAAAGTCAAAGGCGATGCGCGGCGGATCGTTGACGGTGAAACCAACAGGAGGGTTGGCTGGCGCGTTTTTGAGAGTTATGCGTACAACAATGTTGCCACCTTGCTGGCCTGCAACATCTATCGCCTCGATGCTGTTCGGCAATGCCTGCGCTGTGCTTTGGCTCCATGAGCCTGTGGTCAGTAGGCACATTGCCAATGCCATCGCGATACGAGTCGAAATGGCTAAAAGTTTGTTACGGATACTCATAGTCTTGCTCCTGTCTTAGCTGCGCGTGCGGCACAAATGCACGCCATGCCCAACGGATTTTCGTATCTACTCAACCAGTGTGATCGTGCTAATACGCTCAGCCCAATCGCCGCCGCTGTCCTGAACGATTTCCTTCAGCTTTATAGCTGTTTCGCTGATTTCCGTGATGAGGCCGAAGTTTTGCCCCATGTAGTTGCCGGATTTCACACGAAACAAATTATTGTCCGGGCTTTTGATCAAGGCAAAGTTGGCTTTGCCTTGTTGTAAAGCCCCCACCATTCGAAGATTTTCTATTGGATACGCTTCAAGGGGTTCTTTGCGCCGGTTTAAATCCGGCTGGATACCGCCGGCGGTCGCTGATTTTGGAGGCTCGATTTTACGCGGTTTGAACGGATCGACCAGTTCGTAGGCGTTGTAATTGAATGGCTCGTAAGGTTTGACGTCCGGCAAAGGGGGTATCCGTCCGCGCGGCAGGGAGTCAGACTCTTTTACAAATTGGCGAAGATCGGAATATTGCTCGCCACTGCAGGAAGCTAGTGCAAGCAACGAAATACCGATAAGGACGGAGCGGAGCATCATTTTTTTGCTGCCTTGCTGTCTTTCGCAGATTTTTTCTGCTTGGCGATTTCATCTTCATCAAGGTATCGATACGTTTTCGCAACAGCATCCATTGATAACACGCCAGCGGGTGATTGAGTCATGGCAATGTCGTTAAGCAGGACGATACGGGATAGTCTGGAAATGTCGCTCGCGAAAGATCCCATGTCGTGGTAGTTGCCCGTAACCCTGATGGTAATAGGCAGTTCCGCATAAAATTCTGAAATCGTTTCATTAGCCGCGGGCCTGAACAATTCAAATTGCAGGCCGCGACCGAGTCCCGCCTGGTTTATGTCCGTTAGCAATGCTTCCATTTCTGATTTACTGGGTAGCTGCTTTAACAGCGTACCAAAAGATTTCTCGATGTCATCGAGCTGCTTGCGGTAGGCATCCAGGTCTACCGCCTGCTTTTTCTTGTCCAAAAAAGTGTCGCGTAAGGTCAGCTCTTTTTGTTTTGACGTGTCGATGGCATCAACTTGATCCTGCCAGTCGAAAATGTAGCTTGCGGCGAGGCAGCCAATGAAGGCAAGTAAAAGCACCCCCAGCTTGGGCAGCGCCGGCCAATTACCAATGTCTTTCGGGTCAAGGCGTCTTAAATCATCCAGTGTCATCATGATTAATTATCTGAGTTGGGCTAGACGATCAGGCATCTGGATGTTTGCAGTGACGATCGCGGTCGGCGCGGTCGCTACCGGAAAAGCAGGGCTGCTCGCGGGCGAGAGTTCATCTCGAGTAACCACCGTGGCAGCCAAAACCACACTCCGCGCAACCTCAGCTGTTGATGGCATGACACTTGCCGCGTCTGCGACCGGTTTCGCGGCGGGCTTTTTGCCCGGCGATTGATCTTCCTTGCTGCGAGTGAGCAAGACGCTCAGGCTGAATTCACTAAGCCGCGAATTCTTGTCGGCCAGCGCCTTGATTTCGATTAAAACGGGTTTTTCGAGATAGGGGGATGACTCCAGATTTCGCATGAAGGTAGACACACGGGCATTTGATTGCGCATAGCCGTTTACCGTAACGGTATTAACTTTTTGGTTTACGGATTTTAAATAGACCCCATCCGGCAGCTGTCGTACCAATTGATCAAGCAGGTATACCGTTTCAGCGCGGTTTGCCTGTAGCGATTCGACGATCTTCTTGCGTTGCAAAAGAGCAGAGGTTTGTTCTTTTAATTTTTTAATTTCGTCGATTTGTTTATCCAACACTGCAATTTCGGATTCCAGATAACTGTTACGACCATCCTGTTCCTCGAGTTGTCCGCCTAGATATGAGTGCACCGCAAACCATGCCGCCGCGCCAAGCCCGATAACCGCTCCAAGCAATGCAAAAAACTCTTTTTGTTGCTGTTTACGCTTAATTTCCCGGTGCGGCAGCAGGTTTATGCGGATCATTCGTCGAATCTCCGCATTGCCAGACCGCAAGCGACCATGAGCGAGGGCGCATCGGTTGTCAAATATTTGGGCCGGATTTTTGAAGATAGCGCCATGTTTGCAAAAGGATTCGCAATCAAGGTGCTGACCGAAGCACGGCGACTGACGACCTCTGCAATGCCGGGAATCGCTGCGCAGCCGCCCGCCATGACGATATGATTAACCTGGCTGAATTGAGTTGATGTGAAAAAAAACTGCAGGGCGCGTGCGACTTCGAGTCCGAGGGTGTCGAGGAACGGCAGAAGCACTTCGGAGTCGTAATTATCCGGGAGTCCGCCGGCGCGTTTGGCTGCCTCGGCTTCTTCCGGCGACATGCCGAAGACCCTTTGAATTTCCTGTGTAAGTTGATTGCCACCGAACGGCTGTTCACGCATGTAGACCGACTGGCCGTTGCGTAATACGTTCATATTCATGACGGAAGTGCCAATATCGACGATCGCAATATTCAGGTCTTTTCCGTTGTCCGGGAGTTGCCGCGCGATAAGTTCAAAAGCAGTTTGCGTTGCGAACGACTCTACGTCTACTACGATAGGCTTTAGGCCGGCGGCTTCTGCGGCAGCGATGCGGTCTTCAATCTTGTCTTTGCGCGATGCTGCAATCAGGATTTCAATGTCTTCAGGGTTATTCGGCGCCGGTCCGATTACCTGAAAATCCAGATTGACCTCGTCGAGAGCAAACGGGATGTACTGGTTGGCTTCAGATTCAACTTGTATTTCGAGTTCGCTGTCGCTTTGTCCGGCGGGGACGTTGATTTTTTTTGTGATGACAGCGGCGGTAGGCAGTGCCAGGGCGATATTTTTGACGCTCGTTCCCATGCGTTTCCAGCCGCGTTTCATGCCATCACTGACCGCGTCCAGATTTATGATGTTGCCATCGACCACGGCGTCACGTGGCAGCGGTTCGATCACATAGCGCTCGACCCTGTAGAGGCCTTTGCTGGTCTCCACGATCTCTACTAGTTTGACCGCTGATGTGCTGATGTCGCAGCCAATCAAGGGCGGCGCCTTTGACTTAAAGAGGCGCTCAATAAATCCGAGGTCGAATTTCAATTTTCCCTTAAGCATGGGCGAGTTAGATGCAATTTACATAATTTACATTAAATACTAACAACAAGCATCGGGTAAGTAAAGTTTTTCCCCTCGCCTATTTTTTGCGAGGCACGCTGTCTATAATGCATTGGATCAATATAGCGTAATCGCTCTCAAACTAGGTTTTAATTTCGCATGTTTTTCTTTAACTTACCCCATTAAGATGTTGTTATTTTACAACAATCTATAAGTTTATCCCTATATTCATGTTTTCACGTTGGTGGCTTTTTCCGCTGGGTTTGCTCCTCTCTTGCACAGCTGCTGCAGCATTAGTTATTGTTTTTGCAGCAATAATTGTCTCTCCCTCGCTGCCGGACCTGAGTGTTCTTACCGACTATCAGCCTAAGGTGCCCCTACGGATATTCAGCGTGGAAGGTCAGCTCATTGGAGAGTTCGGTGAGGAACGCCGTGCGGTGGTCAAGATTGACGCTGTCCCGAAGAGTATGCGCGATGCCATTCTGGCGGCTGAAGATGACCGGTTTTATCAGCATGGAGGCGTTGATTATCTGGGCGTTATGAGGGCGGCGTTTTCCAATTTCGTTTCGGGCGGTGCGCGTCAGGGAGCTAGTACTATCACGATGCAGGTTGCGCGTAACTTTTTTCTGTCGAAAGAAAAAACACTGACACGGAAGTTCACCGAGGTTCTGCTGGCGTTCAAGATCGAGCATAGCCTCAGTAAAGACCAGATCCTTGAGCTTTATCTGAATCAAATATATCTCGGTCAACGGGCATATGGTTTTGCCGCAGCGTCGCAAATTTATTTTGGTAAACCGCTAGAACAAATTTCGCTAGCCGAAATGGCCATGCTCGCTGGATTACCCAAGGCGCCGTCGAGTTTTAACCCTGTCGTAAATCCGAAGCGTGCGAAATTGAGGCAGCAATATGTTTTGCGGCGCATGCGCGAACTCAATTTTATTTCTGACGAGCAATGGCAGGCCGCCGACAAGCAGGTGTTGGCCGTCAAGAAATACGTCAATGAATATTCGGTGAAGGCTGATCACTTTTCGGAGATGGTGCGGCAGGTCATGTTTGACCGCTTTAAGGAGGACGCCTATACCAGCGGGTATAGCGTATTTACCACGCTGTCGGTTGCGCATCAGGATGCGGCCCATGCGGCGGTACGTAAGGGGCTCGTCGAGTATGACCGCCGGCGCGGTTATCGCGGCGCCGAAAGTTATGCCGAACTCGGGCCGACTCCGAATGAAGAAGATTTTGAAGATGCGTTGCAGGATGAAAGCGAAAGTGATGATATTTATCCTGCCCTAGTGCTTGATGTAAGTGCGCGGGCGGTCAAGGTATATCGCAAGGGTGGTGAGACGTTTGAAATCAGCGGTGACGGGCTTAAGTTCGCACAGAAGATGATAGGCGAAAAGGCGCCAGCCAACCAAAAGCTGCGCCGCGGCGCGCTGATACGTGTGCAAAAAGATGAAAAAGGCCAGTGGCTGATTTCCCAGATGCCGCAGGCAGAGGCCGCTCTTGTTTCAATGGACCCCGCCGATGGCGCCGTGCGTGCCCTGGTGGGTGGTTTCGATTTCAGTCGTAATAAATATAATCATGTTACGCAGGCCATGCGTCAGCCCGGTTCAAGTTTCAAGCCGTTCATTTATTCGGCCGCCTTGGAAAAGGGGTATACCCCCGCGACGATTATCAACGACTCACCGCTGACTTTCGACGCCAGTCAGACCGGTTCAGAGCCGTGGGAGCCGAAAAACTTCGATGGTAAGTTTGAGGGGCCTATGCGTCTTCGCACGGCATTGGTCAAATCCAAAAATCTCGTCTCGGTGCGCATATTGCAGTCGATAACGCCACAATATGCGCAGGATTACATCACCCGCTTTGGTTTTGAGGCGAAAAATCATCCGCCTTATCTGACCATGGCGCTGGGTGCCGGTAATGTGACCCCGATGCAAATGGTGGGTGGCTACGCGGTATTCGCAAACGGCGGGTTCCGGGTGACGCCCTACTTCATTTCGCGAATCGAGGATGCCAAGGGAAATGTTGTGGCGCAGGCGCGCCCCGACCGGGCGGGCGAAGGGGCAGAGCGCGCAATTGACGGGCGCAACGCCTTTATTATGACCAGCCTCTTGCAGGATGTCGTGCGCAGCGGTACTGCGACACGCGCGATGCAGCTCGGCCGCACCGACCTTGGCGGCAAGACCGGGACGACCAATGAATTTGTTGATGCATGGTTCTGTGGTTTCGGCACCGGCCTGGTGGCCGTTTCCTGGATTGGTTTCGACAACCCACACACGCTTGGGCATAACGAAACCGGTGGTCAGGCGGCATTGCCGATGTGGATTACATACATGGGGCGTGCCATGAAGGGCGTTGAAGAACTTCCGAAATCGGTGCCGGAGGGGGTGGTGCAGGTGCGCATCAATTCTGAGAGCGGATTGCGCGAGGCCGATGGCCGCGGGATTCCGGAATATTTTTATCAGGAATTTTTACCGCCGGAGCGAGACGGTGAGGGCGCTCCGGCCGTTGCCGCGCCAGCTAATTAATTCCGGTTGGGGTTCGCGTGGCATGCCATGAGCCGCAAAGCGACAAAAAATAATATCCGTGAGCATATTGCCTATCTTGCCGCGCGGATCATGGCGGAGGACGGCATTGAAGATCATGCTCTGGCTAAACGAAAAGCTGCCAGACAGGCCGGCGCCGTTGATGCCAGGCAGTTACCGTATAACGAAGAAATTGATGCTGCGTTGCACACGTACCGGCTGCTCTACCAGAAACAACATCCTTTACAACTCCGCGAATTACGGCTTCTTGCGGTTGAGATCATGGATGAATTTTTGCGCTTTGATCCGCGCCTGACAGGGTCTGTGCTGAACGGTAATGCCAGCCAATTTGCTGACATTGAGTTACTGTTGTTCGCTGAATCATCGAAACAGGTTGAGCTCGATCTGCTTAACGGTGGCCTACGTTATCAAACTGTCGAGAAATGTTTTTATGCAGGCGAGATGCCCGTGGAAGCGGTCGAGTTTTCCTTCGAACGTGAAGCGGTGACTGTCAGGCTTGCTGTCTTGACGCCGCGCGAACAGCGTACACGGCTCAAAAAGAGCCCGGTCGGAAAGCCGCTTGACCAAGCCACTCCCAGGGCGGTTGAGCAGCTACTCGCGCAGCAGGAAACCTAGCGCGTTTCGCGCAGCCAGGTTGCCACGGTAATCGAGAAGTAGCTCAGCACGCCGTTTGCGCCCGCGCGTTTGAACGACATTAGTGTTTCCATGATGCTTTTTTGCTCGTCAAGCCAGCCGTTTTTGATCGCCGCCATCAACATCGCGTATTCGCCGCTCACCTGATATGCATAGGTGGGCACCTTGAATTCATCCTTGATGCGTCTGATGATATCGAGGTATGGCATGCCGGGCTTGACCATTACCATGTCGGCACCCTCAGCCAGATCAAGACCGACTTCCCATAGCGCTTCATCGCTATTGGCCGGATCCATCTGGTAATCGTACTTGTTGCCACGACCGAGTTGCGAAGAAGAGCCCACGGCATCGCGAAACGGGCCGTAGAAGCAAGAGGCAAATTTTGCGGCATAGGCAAGGATCCGCGTATTGACGAAACCTTTTTCGTCGAGAGCATCACGGATGCCGGCAACCCGTCCGTCCATCATGTCGGACGGCGCGACTATATCCACCCCCGCGGCTGCGTTGACCACTGCCTGACGGCGCAGGATTGCGATGGTTTTGTCGTTTAATACGTAGCCGGATTTATCGATTACCCCGTCATGACCGTGGGTCGTATAAGGGTCGAGTGCCACGTCGGTGATGATGCCGAGCTCAGGGAAGCGCTTTTTCAAGGCGATCACGGTTCGCGGTACCAAACCTTTGGGGTTGACTGCTTCGCGGCCATCGGCTGTTTTGATACTGTGTTCGATAGCGGGGAATATCGCGATGGCGGGAATTCCGAGCGTGAGGCATTGTTCTGCCACCGGCATTAGCTTGTCGACGGTATAACGCGATACGCCGGGTAATGAGTCGATGCTTTCCGTACGCGCTTTGCCTTCCATGACAAACACGGGCAGGATCAGGTCATCTGCGCTTAGACGGTTTTCACGGGTCATACGCCGCGAGAAGTCATCGTGGCGGTTGCGCCGCATACGGCGTTGAGGGTAATTACCAAGGATTTTCATGGTTTTATCGGGCTATCAAGGTAAAAATCTATTTTATCGCTAGCGCACGGAACTTTAGAAATTTTCGTTGGTCAGACGTGCTGGACGGTTATTAATCGTTCCCCGCTTCTCCTCCCTAAGCGGGTGCCTTGATACCCTTATTAAGGCTTTGCCCCCGGTTTTACTCCCCTTAAACCGGGGGCTTTTTATTTCTGTTGCGCGGGTCAAGCCAGCTGCCGATTAATTTATTCGCCTCTTGGATTCCTATTCTGCGCGGACTAGAAAAGAGCTGGGCGCTGTAGATATCGCCTAATTCCTTTAGTCCGGCATGGACAAATTTCAGCGTTGCGACCGATTCCTGGTGCCCCAGTTTGTCTGCCTTGCTCAGCAGTACATGAACCGGAACTCCGGTGGGCTTTAACCAGTCAAGCAACTGGTAGTCGAGAACGCCAAGTGGGTGACGTGCGTCCATGATCAGCACGACGCCGCGTAGCGAGGTTCGCGCCTGCAGGTAGCCTCCGATGAGATCATTCCAGCGGTCACGTTCCGCCGCAGGGACCGCCGCATAGCCGTATCCAGGCAGATCGACCAGATACTGGTCCGGCCCGACACTGAAAAAATTAATGTGTTGGGTACGGCCCGGCGTTTTGCTGACAAAAGCCATGCGTTTACGTTGTGCGAGTGCATTGATGGCGCTTGATTTGCCGGCGTTAGAACGGCCGACAAACGCGACTTCGGCGCCACGCGCGGGAGGTAGCGTTTTTATATCCGCCACCGTGGTTAAAAATTCGATATTTCGAAACAGGGACATCGGGTGCCGCCTAGCCGGAGAAAGGGGATTTCGATAGAATACGGCGTTTTCGCCACACCGCAATCGCGGCGTGACAAGAACGCTAGGAGAAAGCATGCGATTCATAACCCTGCTGCTGGTTGCTGCAACCGTCGGCTGTTTTGCCACAGCCCGTGCAGCGGAGACCGCTGCCAAGACTGATACTGCCGAGCAAATCGTGACTAAAGTCTGCTCAGCCTGCCATGCCGCCGATGGCAACAGCGCAACGCCCGCGAACCCGGTCCTGGCAGGGCAACACGCTGAGTATACAGCCAAGCAGCTGGCGAACTTCAAGTCTGGCGAACGCAAGAACCCGGTGATGTTGGGCATGGCATCGACGCTGGCACCTGAGGATATGAAAAAGCTGGGCGAGTATTTTCAGGAACAAAAAACCAAGCCGCGTTCAGCCAAAGATCCAGCGCTGGTTCAGATCGGGCAACAGATCTACCGTGGCGGTATCATGGCTAAAGGCGTGGCAGCCTGTACTTCCTGCCACGGGCCCAACGGTGCGGGAATACCGGCTCAGTATCCGCGTGTTGCCGGGCAGCATGCCGAATACCTCAGTACCCAGCTGATGGCTTTCCGTAGTGGCGAGCGGGCCAATGATCCGAACAAAATGATGCGGACGCTGGCGGCAAAATTGTCTGACACGGAAATCAAGGCCGTCTCTGAATACATTGCCGGTTTACGCTGAAAATACCGAAACTGATTAAAGGGCAGCCCCTCGGCTGCCCTTTTTTTTGCGGCTAGGCCTGCTTGCTGGATATTTTTTCGAAGTAGCCGCGTGCTGCCGCGACGGTGGCATCGATTTCCGTCTCGCCGTGGGCAGCCGATACAAATCCGGCTTCAAATGCCGAGGGCGCGAAATAAATGCCATCGTCCAGCATGACATGGAAAAACTGGTTAAAGGCGGCGACATCGCATTGCATGACTTCTGCATAGGATTGCGGCGGGTGCTCGCGGAAATACATACCGAACATGCCGCCGATCGATTGTGCAGAAAAAACCACGCCGCTATCTTTTGCGGCGGCGCACAGGCCGGAGACCAGGCGGCTGGTACGAGCCGATAGCTGTTCAAAAAATCCGGGTGCGGCGATCTGCTGCAAGGTCACCAGTCCGGCGGCAACCGCTACGGGGTTCCCTGACAGTGTGCCGGCTTGATACACCGGCCCGAGTGGTGCGATGGATTGCATGATGTCGCGTCGTCCGCCAAAAGCACCCAGCGGCATGCCGCCGCCGATGACCTTGCCGAGCGTGACCAGATCGGCGGTGATGCCGAACAGCCCCTGGGCACCGGCCGGGCCGACGCGGAAGCCGGTCATCACCTCGTCAAATATGAGTACGCTGCCGTGGCGCGTACACAAGTTGCGGCAAGCGTCGAGAAATTCGCGTTTCGGCGCAACCAGATTCATATTGCCGGCAACCGCCTCAACAATGATGCAGGCGATCTTGTCACCCTCGCGCGCGAACGCGGCTTCCAGCATGGCTGTGTCGTTGTAATCAAGTACCAGCGTATGTGCCGCTGTTTCCGCCGGCACTCCCGCTGAACTCGGATTACCAAAGGTCAGCGCGCCAGAGCCGGCTTTCACCAACAACGAGTCGGCATGCCCGTGATAACAGCCTTCGAATTTGATGATTCTTGAGCGGCCGGTGTGGCCGCGGGCAAGACGGATGGCGCTCATGGTGGCTTCTGTGCCCGAACTGACCAGACGCACTTGCTCGATACCTGGTACGCGCTGGCAAAGCAGCGTGGCGAGTTCGACTTCCGCTTCGGTAGGGGCGCCGAAGCTCAGGCCGTTTGCCGCTGCGGCTTGCACCGCCTGCACAACCGCCGGGTGCGCGTGGCCGAGGATTAAGGGCCCCCATGAGCCGACGTAATCAATATAGTCTTTGCCGTCGGCATCCCATACGCGGGCGCCGCTGCCGCGTGCAAAAAAGCGCGGGGTTCCACCGACCGAACGGAAGGCGCGTACTGGCGAATTAACGCCGCCAGGCGTAACCACCTGCGCGGCGGCAAAAAGCGTGTCATTACGTGAAGTCATGGTTTGCTCGCCTCAAACAAGTGATCGAATTGTCTTGCTGCGACGCTAATGTCAGGCGCGGCATACAGGGCCGAAATCACCGCCACCGCGTCGGCGCCGGCGCTGATCAGCGCACCTGCGTTCTCGGGTGTAATGCCGCCAATGGCAACCACGGGAACGCCGAAGGCGCGGGCCGATGACAACAGCGATAAAGGGGCGCGTACTGCACCGGGTTTTACCTGTGATGCATAAAAACTACCGAACGCAATATAGTCGGCACCACCATCAACGGCGGCTTTTGCAAGCGTCAATTCGCGATAACAGGAAACACCGATTAATTTGGCCTCGCCAAGCAGGGCCCGCGCATCGGCCAAGGCGCCATCTTCACCGCCGATATGCGCACCGTGCGCGCCAATTTCTGCCGCCAGCTCGACGTGGTCGTTAATGATCAGGATTGCAGACGACTCATTGCAGAGCTGCAGTAGCGCCTGGGCTTGAGTACGACGCAAGGCGGGCGTTGCCGTTTTATTCCGGTATTGCAGCACGCGTGCGCCACCGTTGAGGGCTGCCCGTGTCATGCGCAGCAGCGCGACCGTATCGTCGGTGTCCGGGGTGACTGCGTAGAGCCCTTTAATCGTTTTGGTCAGAGGGTTCATCTTCTCGTGCCCAGAATAAACGGTCCGGGATATGCTGGCCCATGCCGGGCCGGAACGCGGCTTTCAGCGTTTGCCAAGTATATTCCTGCGCGTCTTTCACGGCGTCGCCGATACTCAGCCCGTTGGCGATGGTGGCGGCGATGGCTGAAGCAAGGGTGCAGCCGGAGCCATGGTAAGAGCCGGGGAGCCGGTCCCAGCGGTCGGTACGAATGACGCCTTCCTGGCCGTAGAGGGTATTAACGACCTGGGAGGTGTTTTCATGTGTGCCCGTAATCAACACGTATTCACACCCCAGGGCGAGCAGACGACGCGCGCATTCAGCCAGTTCGAGTTCCTCTTCGCCGTCTTCTTGCACAAGCCGGCGCGCTTCTATGCTGTTTGGCGTGATGATGGTGGTTTGCGGAATCAGGAGTTCGCGCAACGCTGAAATCATCTCCTCGGTAGCCAGTTCATCGCCACGGCCCGACGCCAGAATTGGGTCCAGAACAAGCGGTACCTCGGGATAATCGGAAACCACTTCGGCGATGGCGGTGATGTTCTCGACGCTACCCAGAACGCCAATCTTGATGGCGTTAACCGGCATGTCTTCAAGCACGCAACGCGCTTGATCGGCCACCCATTCGGGATCAAGCGCCATGATGTCTTCGACACCCATGGTGTCCTGTATGGTCGCTGCGGTGACCACACTGAGCGGATGACAGCCCATGCTGGCGAGGGTCAGGATATCGGCCTGCAAACCCGCACCGCCGCTCGGGTCGGTGGCGGCAAATGCAAGCACGATCGGGGGCAACGCGGACGGCTCGGAGGAATTCATCGGGACGTGTGTTCGCTGTTCATATCAGCGCTGCGTCGCTAAAATGTTATTTTATCCCAAACCATACAAACGCGCCGTTCATCATGACAACCACAGACCTCAACGCCTTCAAAACCTATATGTGTCTTATTTGCGGCTATATCTATGATGAGGCCGCCGGCGTGCCGGATGAAGGCATCGCACCCGGCACGCGCTGGGAAGATGTGCCGATGAACTGGACTTGCCCGGAGTGCAGTGCGCGCAAGGAGGATTTTGAAATGGTGCAGGTGTGAGAATTTTGCACACCATGATCAGGGTGGGCGATTTACAGCGCTCGCTTGATTTTTATACCCAGGTGCTTGGCATGCGCGAGCTGCGGCGCAAAGATTATCCGGAAGGACGTTTTACCAATGTCTTCGTCGGTTACGACGACGAGTCGCGTGAAGCGGTGCTTGAGTTGACCCACAACTGGGACACTGCCAGCTACGACCTAGGCACCGGTTATGGTCACGTCGCCGTCGAAGTCGATAACGCGGCTAGCGCTTGCGCTGAAGCAAAACGGCGTGGCGGCAAGGTGACGCGCGAGGCGGGCCCGATGAAGCATGGCAGCACGGTGATCGCATTTGTCGAAGATCCCGACGGCTACAAGATCGAGTTTATTCAGAAGGGCACGATGTAGCGGACGTGCGGCCGGCTTGTGCGACATAGTCGGCGATGGTGACAAATTGTGCGACGGACAGTTCTTGCGCGCGCGCGCTTGGCGCGATGCCGATCTGTGCCAGATCATCACCACTTAGACAGGCCGAGAGCGAATTGCGCAGTGTTTTGCGGCGCTGCGAAAAAGCCATCGTTACGACCTGCGCAAAGATCTTCTCATTGCACGCTACGTAAGGCAGCGGCTGCAAGGGTATCAGGCGTACGACTGCCGAATCGACTTTGGGCGCTGGATTGAAGGCGGTCGGCGGCACTTCGATCAGCAATTCGACACTGAACCGGTATTGCACCATCACCGACAGCCGGCTGAAGTTGGTGTCGCCTGGGGCGGCGATCATGCGCTGCACGATTTCCTTTTGCAGCATCACGTGAATATCGCGGATGTCGGCGGCAAATGTGGCCAGATGAAACAACAGCGGCGTTGATATGTTGTAGGGCAGGTTGCCGACGACGCGCAGATCGCTGCCGAGGGCGTGAAAGTCAAAGTCGAGCACGTCGCCCAGATGCAGGTCTAATTGTGGGCCGAATTGTTGTTGTAGCGTGGCGGCAAGATCACGATCGATTTCAATGGCATCAAGGCGGTCGAGGGCTGCTAGCAGGGGGCGCGACAATGCGCCGAGGCCGGGGCCGATTTCAACCACCCGTTCCCCGGGCAGCGGCCTGATGGCGGCAACGATATCAGCGATCACGCCGTGATCTTGCAGGAAATTCTGACCAAAGCGTTTGCGGGGTTGATGTGGCATGCGCGGTGTCAGCCCCGACCGCGAGCCAGCGCCGCCGCCAGATCAATGGCGGCGTGCAGGCTGCCGGGGTCGGCTTTGCCGCTGCCGGCGATGTCGAGAGCGGTGCCGTGATCGACCGAAGTACGTATCACCGGGAGGCCGAGCGTGACGTTCACGCCATGACCGAAACTCGCGTATTTCAGTACCGGCAGACCCTGGTCGTGATACATCGCCAGCACACAATCGAAGGCCTTTAGTTTCTCGGGGTTGAATAGCGTGTCGGCGGGAAGCGGGTCGGATAAATCCATGCCCTCGGCGCGCAGGGCTTTAATCAGCGGGATCATCACTTCGATCTCCTCGCGGCCCATGTGCCCGGATTCGCCCGCATGCGGGTTGAGCCCGGCGATCGCGATCCGCGGCACCGCCAGACCGAATCGCGTCATCATGTCGTGATGCAGTATCCGCAAGGTGGTTTCTAGGCTGTTACGGGTAATGTGTGACGCGATATCTTTTACCGCCAGATGGGTGGTAGCGAGTGCCACGCGCATACCGCCGCCGATCAGCATCATGACTACGCGGGGTGTTTGCGTGCGCTCGGCAAAAAATTCGGTGTGGCCGGTAAACGCTACCCCGGCATCGTTAATGATGCCTTTGTGCACGGGGGCGGTGACGATAGCATCGAAGCGGCCGTCGAGGCAGCCGTCAAGAGCGATCTCCAGCGTGCGCAGAACATAAGGCGCATTGTTTCGGTCGAGGCGGCCCGGGGTGACGGAGGCGGCGAGCGGCACGTCGAACACGGCGATGGCCTCTGCACTTGTGGTCGGCGGCCAGCCTTCCGTTGGGTCGAAAGCGATGGCGCGCCATGGCAGGCCCAGGCAACGCGCCCTCGCCTCGAGCAGTTGCGCGTTGGCGATGACAACGATACGTTCTGCGCGCGGCTGCCGCGCGAGCATCACACACAGATCGGGGCCGATGCCGGCCGGCTCACCGGCGGTGACGGCGATCACCGGGGGGTTATTTTTCTTCAAGCCGGAGTTCGACGAATGCACTGTCACGCAGCTGGCGTGTCCATTCCAGATAAGCTTCTTCCGCTTTTTGCTCGCGCAAGGCTTGTCGTGCCCGCATGCGCTGCTGTTGTTGCGACATGTCCTGGGAGCGGCGTTCGGTCACCTGGATGATGTGCCAGCCGAAGGGCGAACGTATCGCACCGCTGATTTCTCCTGGCTTTAAGGCGTCCATGGCTTTTTCAAACTCTGGCACGGTGTCGCCGGGCGACAGCCAGCCCAGATCGCCGCCGCGCGAGGCGCTGGTGTCTTCCGATTGCAGTCGCGCGATTTCTGCGAAATCAGCTTTATTCTCGACACGCTCGAGCAATTTAATGATGCGTTCCTTGGCATCATTTTCAGAGACCAGTTCGCTGGTCTTGATGAGAATGTGACGGGCGCGGGTTTGCGTCACCATCGCCGCTTCGACATGACCGCGGCGCTCGTTGACCCGCAGGATATGAAATCCGGCGGCGCTGCGCAGCACGCTGCTTACTTCACCGGGCTTCATGCTCCTGACCGCGTCGGCAAAGAGGGTTGGCAGTTGGATGAACTCACGCCAGCCCATGAGGCCGCCCTGTACTGCATCGGTGGCATCTGAAACGGTGGCGGCAATTTGACGGAAGTCGGTGCCGTTTTTGATTTGTTCGAGTGCGCGTTCTGCGCGCGCACGTCTGTCTTGCAATTGTTCCGGGCTGGCCTGATCCGGCACACGGACGAGAATATGCGAGAGGTTGAATTCTTCGCTGCGGCTATCCTGTTGCTGCACTGTTTTCAGAAAATTATCGATTTCGCTGTCGGCGATCTGGATTTTGTTTTCCACCTCGCGTTCGCGCAGGCGCACCAATACGATTTCTTCGCGAATGTCCTCACGGTATTTGCTGAAGCTGATCCCGTCTTTTTCGACGAGGGTGCGTAATTCCTGGGTCGAGACTTTGTTGTTAGCGGCGATCCGCGCGATCGCGCTGTCCAGCGCTGCGTCATCGATACGCAGGCCGGTATCGCGCGCGAACTGTAACTGTACGCGGGTTTGGATCATGCGTTCGAGAACCTGCTTTTCAAGGGCCTCCTGCGGCGGCAGTGGCGTGCCCTGTCGCTGCATCTGCAGGCTGACGGTTTTTAGCCGTTCATCGAGGTCGCGACGCGTAATAACCTGGTCGTTGATGACGGCGACGATCCTGTCCAGCAACACGACGCGCCGTGCCTGGCGCTCCTGTGCGTGTGTAACGCCGCCAAGCAACGTCAGCGCAAGCAGGAGGATTACGTAATTTATCGCGCGCACCGGGAGACCAATCATGTGTGTTGTAAAAATTAGCGGGTCGGATAATACGGTTCCGGCGCCACAAAGGGTGTTTCCGGGCGGGCGTAACCACCGATATTCCGCCTCAGCAGATCCAGCGAATTGGAGCCGATTTTAGACAATCCGTTTAACTCTAGTTGCACGAAAACAGAGCTGACCTGGGTGGCTGCGGCCGTCGTGAATTTGTGTGCGACGACGCGCACCGCCCAGCAACCGCCGTTGTATTCCAATCCCATCAGTGTTTCCAGGGCCTTGCTGTCCTGAATCGAGTAATTGTAGCGTGCTACCGCATTCAAGCGCCCGGAGAGTGGCCACTGTGTAGAAAGATCGACCTGTCGCAAGGTGTTAAGCGATGGGATCAAGGCCGCAGGAGTGCCGGCGGGCTGGGTGGCTGCAGCGAGAGCGCCATTCGTGTAGCGATAAGCGACGTTGACCACTTGGCCTGGCTCGGGCTGGTAGCGCACGCTGGTGTTAAAGCGCTGGGTTTGCGCAATATTCGTGGTGTATTGCCAGCCGGCGTCGACGTTCCAGTTCTTGACCACCGTGCTGCTGATGGCTGCCAGCAGGTCCGAGCTGTTACTGCCTCGCGGTGAAACATTGGGCAGGGTTACTTCCTGTGTTTTGTAGTAATAGCGTTGGGCCAAGCCGATGCGCAGGCGTTCGACCCCGTTATTCTCCTGCAGCAGGCGTGTCGTCACGCCGCTCGTCAGCTGGTTGGCATCGTTGATGCGGTCCGAACCACTGAACTGGTTTTCAGAAAATAGCGTGGCAAAGCTGATGTCCTGAGAGGCGCTGTCAAAATTAGGCAGTTGGTTTTGCGGCCGACTTGGAATGTAGAGGTAATACAGTTTGGGTTCGAGTGTTTGCAGCAGGCTCTGACCGAAAAAGGCAGCGTTACGCTCTAAAACCATCCCGGTTTCCGTCGAAAAAATCGGCAGGCTACGGTTTTGGCTGGAAGGGGTGCTGGTTGTGGCGTCGAGATCATAATGCGTCATGTGCATGCCGATTTTTGGCGTCACATAGCCAAAAGAATTTTGCATGGGCAGCAACGCGCTCGGATAAGCGAGGTAACGCCGGCCGTTTTGCAGCGAGGGGTGGGTAAAATCAACCGCACTCGAAGTCAGCTCCAAATCGGCATAGCCGGCATTTTGCTTGGTAGCGGCAAGCGTGAGCTGGGCGCGGTTATAGGGTGCGGTGATGGGGCTGTCGGGGTTGGTTTGCAATGTTTGCCAACGCTGTACCGATGCGGTGCTGTTCCAGGTACCGTCATTCCACCAAGTGCCGCTTTTGCCGACCAAACCCGAACGCGGGAGTATCGATTGCGATGTGGATGCGATTTGTGTGGTCAGATCGGTGAAATAGGTGTCATCCGAGACCTTCTGGATGTTGAGATTGGCGTTCCAGCCGTTGTCCCAGTTTTTAGCCTGCCGCAAATTCAGCGCAAAGCGGTTGCTATCCGCTTTCACGTGGTCGTGGGGCAGGACTTCGACACGCAGTTCGCCGCTGGAGCGATCGCCGAGGTTGCGAAATTCGGTATTGAGCATTTCGCCGCGTTTGGACATCAGGCGCGGTGTCAGGGTCGCGTCGTAATTGGGCGCGATGTTCCAGTAATAGGGAATCGAAATCTCGGTCCCTGAATTGCCCGTGCTGCCAAACGTAGGGTGCAACAGTCCTGATTTACGTTGACGGTCGAGTGAAAAGGTCAGATAAGGCGAATAGAGGATGGGCACGCCGAGAAAGTCGACCCGTGCACCATGGGCGGTACCGATCTGGCGGTCTTTGTCGATTTCCAGATCGCTCGCACGCAGGAACCAGTCGGATTCACCGACCTCGCAAGCCGTGTAATTGACGTTGAAGGTGCGGTATTTCTGCCGCCCCTCGATTTCAATACGATCCGCATCGCCGCGCCCGCGTGTTGCCTGTATCTGTACTTCGAAGACCGATTTCTCGATCGTGCCGTTGCCGCTTTCAAGCCGCATGCGCATTTCAGTGCCTTCGAGCACGTCTCTGCCTTGCTCGATGCGCACGTTACCGCGCGCCTGCACTTCGTCTGCGGGCTTGTCGTAACGCAGCCAGTCGGCGTAAATCGCCTGTCCGCGGCGGCGCAAACGCACCGTGCCTTCGGCTTCGAGTTCACGGTCTTGATGACCCTGTACCTCATTGGCTTCGACGAACAGGGGCAGCGAACCACTGTTTTGAACCGGGAGCGGCAGCAGTGATGACTGCAGGCGCAGCGCCACCGGCGTGTCGACGGGTTTCAAACCCAGTGCGGGGCCGTCGGCGGCCATGACGGCAGCGGCGCCAAACAGCAGCGGTACGGCCATCCATCTTAAACGTAATGCGGGCATCATCGGTCCGGGCGCGAGGGGATGTTAAAATCGCACAAATTTCCAAATTAGGCAATGTATTACGTGGAGAGAAAACTGCAGTTGCAGGGCTGGCTGGAAGCGCAGCTGAAGGGTGGCCCGCTGACGCTTACAGCCGCCTCGGCCGATGCCAGTTTTCGCCGTTATTTCAGGCTGCAATACGGCGACCGCACGCTGATTGCGATGGACGCGCCGCCGGCCCATGAGGACTGCCACGCCTTTGTGCGCATCGCCGGTTTACTCGCCGCCGCTGGCTTGCATGTGCCGGAGATCATCGCTTCTGACTTCGAGCACGGCTTTCTGCTGTTGTCGGATCTTGGCACCACCAGTTATTTACAGGCGCTCAACGCTGACGGTGCGGCGGCTGCAGACCACCTGTTTGCCGACGCCACCGACGCCCTCATCCGCTGGCAGCTGGCCAGCAAGCCAGGTGTGTTGCCGCCTTATGATCGCGCTTTGCTGCGACGTGAGCTGGAGCTGTTTCCAGAATGGTATTTACAGCGCCATCGCGGCTTGACACCGGGCGCCGCGCAGCGACGCATGCTCGACAGCGTGTTTGATGCGCTGCTTGAAAGCAATCTGGCGCAGCCCACGGTGTATGTGCATCGCGATTACATGCCGCGCAACCTGATGGTTTGCACGCCGAACCCCGGCGTACTCGATTTTCAGGATGCCGTGTATGGTCCGATTACCTATGATGTCGCGTCGTTGTTTAAAGACGCATTCATTAGCTGGGATGAGGCGCGCGTGCTTGATTGGACGGTGCGTTATTGGGAAAAAGCCAAACGCGCTGGCCTGCCGGTTGATACCGATTTTGGCGCGTTCTATCGTGACTTCGAATGGATGGGCCTGCAGCGTCACCTCAAGGTGCTGGGTATTTTCGCGCGCCTGCATTATCGCGATGGCAAACCCGGCTATCTCGACGATACGCCGCGATTCATCGCCTATGTACGTGCGGTCGCAGCGCGTTATACCGCGCTGGCCCCGTTGCTCGCGCTGCTTGATTTAAGCGAAGGCAAGAACGGCGCCAGCGTTGGTTATACCTTTTGAAGGCCATGATCCTGGCCGCCGGCCGTGGCGAGCGGCTGCGTCCGCTCACTGACCGAGTACCCAAGCCGTTGATCGAAGTCGGCGGCAAGCCGCTGATTGTGCATCATCTTGAAAAGCTCGCTGCCATCGGCTGCGAGCGCGTGGTGATTAATCACGCCCATCTGGGCGAGATGATTGAGGCGGCGCTCGGTGATGGTACGCGCTACGGGGTGACGATTGATTATTCGCGCGAGCAAACCGCGCTGGAAACCGCTGGCGGCATCGCCGCCGCGCTGCCGATGCTGGGGACGGCGCCGTTTATCGCGGTGAATGCCGATGTCTATAGCGAATACGACTACGCCGGGTTGCTTGCCGCCGCCAGCCGTATGGGTGACGCCGGGGCGCACCTGGTGCTGGTTGATAACCCCGAGCATCACCCTCAGGGTGATTTCGCCTTGCACGCCGGCGGCCTCGCGCTCGACGGGGCTTTACTGACGTTTAGCGGGCTGGCGGTTTACCGGCCCGCCCTGTTTGCCGCGATCGTCGCCGGCACGCGCTTGCCGCTTGCACCGCTGTTGCGTGAGCAAATCGCCGCCGGTCATGTAACCGGCGAGCACTTTGGCGGACGTTGGTGCGATGTCGGCACCGCCGAGCGTTTGATCAAGCTGAATCGGGATTTACGTGTCGGACGCGTATAATTTGCAGCATGAAAACCACTACCAATTCCATCGATTTCCGCGCTGTTTTCGCCCCGCGCAGGGCGCGTCTGGCCGCCGCCATGCAAACCGGCGCAGCGATACTGCCGACTGCGCCGGAGCGTTTGCGTAATCGCGACGCGCACTATCTCTATCGCTACGACAGCTACTTTTATTACCTGAGCGGTTTTCCCGAGCCCGAATCGGTCATGGTTTTGCTGGCCGGCGACACGCCGCGCAGCATCCTGTTTTGTCGCGACAAGGATCTCGAACGCGAAATTTGGGACGGTTTTCGTTTCGGTCCCGATGCAGCGCGCGAGGTTTTTGGTTTCGATGAGTGTTACAGCATTGCGGAATTGGATGCGCGCATGCCGCAGTTGCTGGCCGACCAGCCGGCGTTGTATTGCCATCTGGGCGCTGATGCAGACTGGGACGCACGCGTGCTGGGCTGGATTAACGCGGTGCGTGCGCAGGTGCGCAGCGGTGTTGCCGCCCCTTCGGCGGTGCATGACCTGCACCGCTGGCTCGACGATATGCGTGTCGTCAAGGATGAGCATGAACTCGCGGCGATGCGCCGCGCCGCTGATATTTCCAGCCGCGCACACGTGCGCGCCATGCGCGCCGCCAAGACCGCGCACCACGAATATGAGGTTGAGGCCGAACTGTTATACGAGTTTCGCCGCGGTGGCGCGCAGGCGCCGGCCTATACCTCGATCGTCGCCGCCGGTGCCAACGCCTGTGTGTTGCATTACGTCAGTAATGATGCGCCCCTTTGCCAGGGCGATTTGTTGTTGATTGATGCCGGCTGCGAATTCAACGGGTATGCCGCCGACATTACGCGCACTTTTCCAGTGAGCGGACGCTACACGCCGGCGCAACGTGATGTGTATGAAGTGGTGCTCGCGGCGCAGGCGGCGGCAATCACGGCGACCCGTCCCGGCGCGCGTTGGAACGAACCGCATGACGCCGCGCTGCGCGTGCTGGCGCAGGGCATGATCGATTTCGGCCTGTGCAGTGGCAGCCTCGACAAGGTCCTCGAAAACGGCGATTACCGGCGTTTTTATATGCACCGCACGGGCCACTGGCTGGGCCTTGATGTACATGATGCCGGCGAATACAAATGCGACAAACAGTGGCGCCTGCTCGAGCCCGGCATGGTGTTAACCGCCGAGCCCGGGTTTTACATCCGCCCCGGCGAGGGGGTGCCGGCGCACTTCGAAAATATCGGTATCCGCATTGAGGACGATGTCCTCGTTACGGCGGACGGTTATGAAGTGCTGACCGCGGCGACACCCAAATCGGTTGCCGCGATTGAAGCGTTGATGTGTGAATGAGCGCGGCGACATTCTTGTTGTAGGCGGCGGTCCGGTCGGCACGGCACTCGCACTTGGTCTTGAGCGGCGCGGCTGCGCGGTCACTTTGCTGGAGGCGCGCCCCGCCGGCGGCGGTGAAGATGATGCCCGCACATTGGCACTCTCTCACGGCAGCCGTCTTTTGCTCGAACGTCTGGGCGTCTGGCCACTCTCGCCACCGGCAACACCTATCCTGGAAATCAACGTCACGCAGCGCGGGGGCTTCGGTCGCGTCGAGCTGACCGCCGCGGAGGCCGCTGTGCCTGCCCTCGGTTATGTCGTCGAGTATGGCGCTCTGCAGCGGGCGTTGGGCGCGGCGCTCGCGCGCAGCCGCGTGCGTGTTGAGGTTGGCTGCGCTGTGCTTGAGGTTGGCGGCGACGCAGATCAGGCCTGCGTCACCGTCAGTCAGGGCGGTACGCGGCGCGAGATGTGCGGCGCGCTCGTCGTGGTTGCCGATGGTGGTGGCGCACTTGAGCTGGCGGCGGTTGAGCGCCGCGATTACGCGCAGTCGGCGCTGGTGTGCGAGGTCGCCAGTGAAGCGCCGCACCGTCATCGCGCTTTCGAGCGTTTTACCGCCGAGGGGCCGCTGGCCCTGCTGCCTAACGCGCGGGGTTGGGCGCTGGTGTGGACCGCCACACCCGAGCGTGCCGCCACCCTCGCTGCGCTCGATGAATCTGCGTTCTGCGCCCAATTGCGCGAGGCCTTCGGGCCGACGCTCGGCGCATTCAGTTTATGCGGTGCGCGCAGTGTTTTTCCATTGCAGCTGAAGGTGGCCGCTCGCACGACGACGCCACGTTGCGTGTTGATCGGCAATGCGGCGCAAACCCTGCATCCGGTTGCCGGACAGGGATTTAACCTGGGTTTGCGTGATGCCCATGAACTGGCGCGCCTGATTGCCGTGCACGGCGTGGCCGATGCCGGTGTCCAGCGCCTTCTCGACGCGTTTTTCGCAAAACGCCGCGTTGATCGTAGTGCTACCGTTTTCTTCACCGATACGCTGATCCGTTTGTTTTCCAACGATATCCCGCAATTGGCTGCCCTGCGTGGACTTGGCTTGACCGCGCTGGCAAGCCTGCCGGCGGCACGCAAATTTGTGGCGCGACGCATGATTTTCGGCGCCCGCGGCTAACTGCAAAAATTTTCATCAAGTTGCTTTTCTTGCCTGGGGGCGGCGATTACAATTACGCCCTTTCCCCGAAACCAACGAGTCCGCATCAGGCGTGTTGAACAATGCAGATCGGCCCGTACCTATTAAAAAATAATCTGGTGGTTGCGCCGATGGCAGGCGTCACCGACCGGCCGTTCCGGCAGCTGTGCAAGCTGATGGGGGCGGGCATGGCGGTGTCGGAAATGGTGGCGAGCAATTCGCTGCTGTGGGGGTCTGAAAAAACACGCCGTCGCGCCAATCACGAAGGTGAAGTCGATCCGATCTCGGTGCAGATCGCCGGCGCCGATCCACAGATGATGGCCGA
>CAIWNB010000143.1 GCA_903913965.1 uncultured beta proteobacterium | reverse complement strand
TTTACAACGCTGGTCTCGCAGGCCGCCCATTTACCCGACGTTTACCGCGCGCTGCAGAAAGTCGAGGCATTACGGGTCGAAACCATCGATATGTCGCAAGGACAAAAGAAAGGCCGCATCGTCGCCTGGACCTTCCGCCAACTCAGCATCGATCGTTAAATACACAGGTCTAAAAGCTCAACGGGCTCAACGTTCTAACCGGTTCTAACTGTTCTAACCGTGCCGGGCGCGCCAAACACGCCGAGCACGCTGATTACGCTGATTACACTGAGCAGCGTGCGCTGGCAAAGCGACGACCTCCTCATCAAGCGCCGTGATTAGGCCAGCGCTCCACTGCCACCGCTGGTTGTGTTTTCTGGCGGGCACTGACACACGGCAGCGCCCGCCGCTGACTCAGCTTGAACCCGCCGCGCGTGCGGCATCGGCTTCGACCACCAGTTGATCAAATGCCGGCGGCAGCTTGATTTCGCGTCCGATAATGCCGGGGCAATAGCCCTGCAGCCACAGCGCATGGCTCGAATGCCCGCCACCGGCAACCACCAATCCGATGTTGGACGGCTGGGCTGCAATCGGCCACGGATCAAGCTGCATGCTCTCACGGGCCACCTCGGTGGACGCAATCTCCATCCACGCCAGGCCGCCGGCCGCGCGCATGTCGGCGAGCGGAATTTTCGAATGCTCAAACAAAAATTCGCGTATCGAATTCTTGGTCCAGCCGAGCGAAGCCAGATCGGCCGCCACCACTTTCGACAGCACCACGATACCCGGTGTGCCCTCGGCATAACCGTAGATGTAATGAATGTTGGGCACCCGCAGATACTGCGCCACGCGATGCAGGCCCTGCAGCACATCCTCTTCCTTGGTTTCCTTCTTCGCACCACGGCGGAAAATATTCTCCGCGCCGTTGGCAAAAGCCAGCGAAATACAATTCACACCGCGCGCGAAGCCGTGGCGTTCCTGGGTAAAAGTCGGCCAGCCTTCAGGCATGCCCTCCTCGTCCTCGGCAAACACGGCATTGGTGTAACGCATCTGACCGAACACCGCCATCGTGCCAGTGGCCGGCAAGGCACCACCGAGGTTCTGCTGCATCAAGCGCAATGCGCGCCCGATGCTCGCGCCGGCCGGATGCTCGGGGTCGGGACCGAGCAAACCAAAGCCTGAATTGAGACGGATCTTCTTCGCCATCGGTCCGCTGACAATCACCACCGGAAACGGACTACCGGAGGTCGCCTGCAACAACTCACTCATTGCCGACGGTTCAAAAAATGCTTCCACGGCGGCGATCAACACCGGCAAATACTCGGGACGCCCGCCAGCCATCGCCAGCGCGATCGCACAGGATTCGACCGTCACGATCGCACCACGCGGCGGAAACTTGCCCAGCACATGCGCACGCGGCAGTGGCGCGCCGCGCATGATCCAGTTGACGCGTTCGGTGGTCGCCGGCCAGAGCGGCAGGCCATCGCCCCATTGCCGCGAGATCATCAAATCGTTGGCCTTGTTCAAGGCCTCTTCATACGTCGGCGCCTCGACGCTCAACATGCGCCCTGCAACCGCGCGCACTTTGTTCGACACCCACGTGGTGAGCCCGGCATAAAACTCGCTCTTGCGCGCCTCAACGGCCGACAGATCGGCACTCGGCAAAAAATTCTCCGTGGGAAAGGTCACCATCGCGATGTCAGGCGCGAGACCAATCCCGGACACTGCATTCTTCACCACGCCGATAAATTCCTGGCGCGTCAGCACCACGGTCGGGATCCCCATCAACTCCAATTGCGCGGCAGCACGGCCGCACGCTGTTGAGCACGCCCCTCAGGCGGCGTTGCCGACAATGACGGCATCCACCCCGCTGTCTTTGACCATTTGCACCACTTCAGCAGTGCCAATCCTGGTATTGCCTTGCGGATAATGATCTTCGGACAAGACTTCGATGCCAGGGAAATCCGCCTCCAGCAGCGTCTTCAACAATGGCAGCATCCGAAAGGCCTGCCATTGGCCGTTGGACAGCATGCCGATACGTTTGCCGGCGAGCGACGGCAGCCGTGTCGCATATGGTTTCGAGGCGTCCAGCGTACCGGACGGATCGTAAAATTCGAGTTTGACCATTAATATCTCCGATTAAATACCGCGTATTTTTTTGCTGTTGCATTGTAACGTCGCTGTCGATGGAAACGAAATTGCTGCGCTGAAGTACACAGGGACGGCCGCTATAATCTTCGTCACCGGTTCGACAACGCCCATTTTTCAGGGATACCCATGCATCCAGTCTTTCGCACCGCTCTCGCGACCTTGATGCTGTCGTCGATGGCTTCTGTATTGCACGCGCAACCGTATCCGCACAAACCGATCCGCATCCTCGTCGGCTTCGCTGCCGGTGGACCCACCGATGTGGCAGCGCGTCTCTTAAGCCAGCGACTGACCGAACGCTGGGGACAAGCCGTCGTTGTTGAGCCGCGCACCGGTGCGGGTGGCAACATCGCTGCAGAGGCCGTCGCCAAAGCAGCGCCCGATGGCTATACGCTACTGCTGCCGGCGTTTGCGCACGCGGTCAATCCCTCTCTATATGCCAACCTGCCGTTTGACACCGACCGGGATTTTGTCGCGGTGGCATTGCTCACGACCTCCGCCAATGTTTTTGCGGTACATCCTTCGGTGCCGGCGCATACGCTGCGCGAACTCATCACGCTGGCCAAATCAAAACCTGGCGAGCTGAGCTATGGTTCGGCCGGCGTTGCTTCGGCTTCGCATCTTGCCGGTGAATTGCTCAACAGCATGGCGGGCATCAAGCTCACGCATATTCCCTACAAAGGTGCGGCACCGGCGAGCGTTGATCTCGTCGGCGGCCATATCTCGGCCGCGTTCCCCAGCGTCTCGCTGGCCTCCCCCCACGCCAAAGCCGGCAGGCTGCGTGTCTTGGGCATCGCCAGTCTGAAGCGCGCAGAGAACCTGCCGGAGGTACCGACCATCGCCGAAGCCGGCGTGCCCGGGTTTGAGGTGCTGTCGTGGTATGGACTGCTGGCCCCCGCCGGCACACCCAATGAAATCATTACGCGCCTGAATCAGGAAGTCACGCGCAGCCTGAACGAACCCGAAGCGGTCGAACGCCTGCGTGCGATCGGCGCCGAACCGATGAAATCGACGCCTGCCGAATTCAACGCCTTTCTTAAAAACGAATTTACGAAGTGGGCGAAAGTCATTCGCACTGCAGGCGTGCGGGCGAACTGAACGAGTCACACCCGCCATCCGTCACAGATAAGATCACGTACAACAAGAATTCTTTACTTAAAGAATCCGCTAGTGTCACCGCGTGAACTCAACAGCATCGCAGCCTCTTAAAAACTGCGATGATTTTTCCCTCGATAACTGTTGTGATCCTCACACTCAACAACGAGTGCAAGGTCGCCCTTCGACCAATACCATTGATTTTGCCTGCCGACCTCGTCGATACCGCCCTCGTACAACGGGATCTCAGGGTATGATCAACGGCTAATCATCCAGATACAGGGCGCGCCATGAACGTCTCCTCAGTGAGCCATTCCGCCAGCACTCCGCCGGCAAACATCAAACCGACGCCACCGAAAGAACCGCCACCGGAGGTCGCTGCCGCAAAAAACGCGGCACAAAAACCAGAGCCGGTGCAAGAAACGCCACGCGAGATTAAGGGATCGCACGTCGACATCATGGCGTGAAGACCGTTGTGTTTCCCCGATCATCCTCCGTGTAATGCCATCCAGTCCGCCGGTTCGAAAACAGGATGCCATCACTATTATTTTTGCGTGACGTGACCCGCGCCCTGCTGATCGCTCTGGTGATATTGATCGTCAGCGGCTGCGCAAGTACGCCGCAAAAACCCGCACCACCGCCTGATGCCTGGATACTCAATAGCAACTGGAACCAGACCAGTGCTTTTACCGACATCACGCTAAAAGGTAAAAGCGGACTAGCCTATCCGCTGCAGGGAGCTCACCTGACCAATCTGCGCAAGGTCGTCACCGCGCTGCAAGTGCAAAGTCGGCTGGACCCACAGGTGGCGCTGGTGGCAGGCGACGTACCCAACGCGTTTGCCACCACCAATAACGGCCGCCAGATCATCGCGCTCACCTTGCCGATGCTCGAAAAAATCGGCGCCGATCAGGATGCCCTGGCGACCACACTCGGCCACGAGCTCGCCCACCTTTCTTTGAAACACGGTGAGCTACGCCGCCAACGCGCGGAATCCGCCAAAGGTGTGAGCGATGTGCTGGGCTTGGTACTGGGCGTGGCCGGCGTACCGATGGGCGGCACCCTCGCCAATCTTGGTGTCGGCGCGGTCACCTCCGCCTACTCACGCGATGAAGAACGCGAAGCCGATGTCCTCGGCTTGCGCTGGGCGATGGCGGCCGGTTATAGCGCCTGCGGCTCGGCCAGAACCATGCAAATGCTCAAAACGGTATCGAGTTCTTCATCGCTGCCATTTCTGGCCTCTCACCCCGGACACGACGAACGCATCGAACGCGCCAATCAAACTGCGCTCAAAGCAGGCGGGCAGGCTTGTTAACGCCGGGGCGCGAGTAGAAAAACGAAATAAACCGCCAGTCCCTCAGACCTCGCGGCGCTACGCAAACTCTCGGTGCAAAAACGCAATGATCTTTTGCAGGCCATCGGCCGCCGCCGGCGTGTCAGGCTTGTAAAGAATGAAGCCCTCACCTTCGCCGGCGTAGAGATGTAGATCAACCGTGCCACCGGCCTTGCGGTAGGCCGCGACAAAGCTATCGAGATTGGCGCGCGGATGCGCCACATCCACCTCGCCCTGCACGTACAGCACTGGTGGCAAAGCGGTCTTCTCACCCCCTTCGAGGATGCGCACCGGGCTGCCCTCGGCCATCGCCGCTGCGGTCTGCCAATAACGATCATGGTCGGGCAACACCCGGTCGACCAGCGGCGGATAGGGCTGGCCTTGCGCCTTGAGCTTCTTCGCATATTCGTAACGGCCAAGCGGATCAATCACCGGCCAGTAGAGCACCGCACAACAGACCTCGGCACTGACTACGCCCGCCGCTGCCGGTAGCGGCAAGGCCGCATAACGTGCGTCAGCGGGCCGCAATGCCACCAGCATGGCCTGGTGGCCGCCGCTCGAGCTACCCATGATGGCGACACGATCCGGCGTCACCTTAAATCGCGCCGCCTGCGATTTAAACCAGCGGATGGCGAAATTAATATCCGCAATTGAAGCCGGGTAAGCGGCCTCGGGTGGCATACGAAAGTCGAGCGCGGCCACCACGATGCCGCTCTGCGCCACCGCTTCGTGGATCAGCGCATCCTGCAGGCGGTCAGAACGACACCAGGCACCGCCATGAATTTCAATCGCCAGCGGAAACGGCCCGCTGCCGCGCGGTGTGTAGACGCGGGCCAGCACCGGCTTGCCGGCGTGGCGGATGTATTCAACATCCTCGATATCAATCTCGTATTGCTGCGTCGTGGTATTCATCGATTTATCCTTGACCGACCTTGATTGCGCCTGCGCTGCGGCCGCGCCTTAATTTTTCAAACGCACATGGTGTTTCGACTGCGTGGCGTCGACGTCGGTTTTCAGTCCCGCCTGATGGATGCCCCAGGCGGCGAGCTCTTCATCACACTCCTGCGTGTCACCGGTGACGCCGACCGCCCCCAGCACGTCGCCATGCTCGTCGCGGATCAACATGCCGCCACCCTCGGCGAAAATGCGATCCTGCGACGCCTTGAACAGAAAGTCCATGAACAGGGGGCGTTCCTCGGTACGCATGCGCACCAGGCTCGACGAACGTCCGAGTGCCAGCGCGGCGTACGCCTTACCCATCGCCATTTCGAAACGCATCATCGCCGAGTCATCCTCTTTCTTGAAGGCCTTGACGATGGCGCCGGGTTCAACCACCACCACCGACATCGGCCGGCAGTCGAGTTCACGCGCCCGCGCGAGTATGCAATCGATGATTTTTTCCGCCTGCGCGAGACTGATCATGCTCATGTCTTGACTCCCCAAATACGGCCGATTATATGACGCCGCCCGCTTCGATCACGCCTATACTCCGATTTTTGACGACGCAGGAGGATACCGGCATGCCACTGCATAAAGACTACAAACGCTGCATCACAGCTCTTGTTTTAACCCTGTGTCCGCTGTTTGCTGTGCACGCAGCCGAGCCCTATCCAACAAAACCGGTGCGTTTGTTAGTCGGCTTTTCCGCCGGTGGCGCCAACGATCTGGTCGGCCGCATCGTCGCCGCCAAACTCAGCTCGCGCATGAACCAGCCGGTGGTCATCGACAACCGCGCCGGCGCCGGCGGCAATATCGCCCATGAGATCGCTACGAAAGCCACGCCTGACGGTTACACCATGGTGCTGGCGTCGGTGACCTCGCTGGCAATGAGCCCGGGGCTTCTTGGCAAAGTGCCGTACGATCCGGTTGCTGATTTTTCATTCGTGGCGCAACTCGTCGAGGCCAGCAGCCTGTTATCGGTACACCCGTCGATACCGGTCAAAACGCTGGCGGAATTTGTCAGCCGCGCAAAACAACAACCCGGCAGCCTGAATGTAGCCAACCCGGGCACCGGCAGCATTGCGCATCTCTCATTTGAGCTATTCAAAACGACCGCTGGTATCCGTGTCGTCAACGTGCCCTACAAAGGCGGCGGGCCGGCGGTGATCGATGTGCTCTCAGGTCAGGTTGGCAGTCTGGTCAGCGTAATTTCTACCGGCGTGCCGCATATTAAAGCCGGCCGCTTGAGAGGGCTGGCCATCAGCAGCCTCGCGCGCTCACCCATCCTGCCCGAGGTGCCAACGATTGCCGAGAGCGGCTATCCGGGCTTCGAAGCCAACGGCTGGCTGGGTCTCGCCTTCCCGGCGAAGACGCCCACCGCGATCGTAAACCGACTGCAACAAGACGCGCTGGCCGTAATGGCGCTGCCAGACCTGCGGGAACAGCTACAAAACGCCGGCCTTGAACCTTCAGTCAAGGACGGTGCGGCGTTTAAACGCTATGTGCAGGCCGAGCTCGTGAAGTGGACGAAGTTAATCAAGGAATCGAACGTCAAGGCGGATTAAGCGGGCCACGATCCCCGCCCTTGCGCGACAATCAAACATCAGTAGCTGATCATGCGCCGGCGTAGTAGCAAGACGCGTGAATCTTGCCACCACACGGATGCACGGCCTGATACACCGTTCGTGATGGTCGTATCAGCACGGCGGTAACCACTTCATCGCCGGGGCTGGATGTCGAGTCTTGCAATGAGATTCTCAACGTCGGCAGCTTTGATCGGCTTGACCAGGTAATCAGTGAAGCCACTGGCGATCGCGTTTTTTCGATCGTGGTCAGTTGCGAGCGCACTCAACGCAACAATCGCAACCGCGTTGCCGCGCGGGAGCTGACGGATTTCGCGCGCGGCCTCCAGACCGTCCATGACCGGCATCTGAATATCCAAAAACACCAGGTCAAAACATTCGTCCGCAAAGGCTTGTACGGCCTCCTGACCATCCCCTGCCACGCGCACGGTATGCCCGAGGCGTTCCAGAATTAACCGCATCACCAGGGCACTGGCCGGCGTATCTTCAGCCACCAGCACCCGCAGCATGCGGGTGCTGCCAAGGGCCGGGCTTGCACTCTGCAACGGCGCGGTCGCTGCTGTAACGACGGCCTGCAGCGGGACACTGAATTTAAAAATGGAACCCTGCCCCTCAACGCTCTCCATCGTCAATTCACCCTGCATAAGCATCGCGTAGCGACGGCATATCGGCAATCCAAGGCCGGTGCCGCCGGCGAGTCTGGAAACCTGCGCGAAGGGTTCGAAAATCTTCTCCTGCATCGATACCGGCACACCTTTACCCGTATCCTCAACGGTAAAGCACAGACGCCATACTCCGGCCGCCTCGAGCTCAGCAACCACCTTCAAATCGACTCGACCACGCTCGGTAAATTTGATCGAGTTACCAACCAGATTGAGCAAAACCTGCGTAATACGACCGTAATCACCCTGCAAAAAACGCGGTACCTCGGGGGCAATGTGCGCTTCCAGCGCTACCGCGACCGGCCGTGGCAGGGCATTCGCAATCCGCATCAAATTCTCAATTAACGCGATGAGATCAAACGGCGCATGCTCCAGTGCGGCTGCACCAGCCTCAATCCGGCTGAAATCAAGAATCTGGTTGATCAGCGACATCAAATGCTCGGCGGACTGTTCAATCGCCCCTATTTCCTGCCTGAGACTGCTTTCCAGATTTCTTTTGCTGACGAGACTGGCCATCCCGACGATCGCGTTCATCGGCGTGCGCAGTTCATGGCTCAACATCGTGATGAACTCAGTTTTAATCTTGTTGACCTCCTCTGCTTTAATGCGCAGGGCCAGGTTGGTTTTCGATTCCTTCTCGGCGTATGCCCTCGCCTCGGCCAGCAGATTTTCCCGGCTCAGCAATTGCTGCCGCATTTCTTCAAACGAGCGCCAAAGATCACCAACCTCATCGTTTGCCTGGCGGTCGACCAGATGCGCTGAACGCGTCAGCACAGGGTCCTTGAAACGCTCACGCAGCTTGACTATGCGTCGGGTGACGAAACTGAAATGCAACACCAGGCTCAAGGCCAGCAAGGCGGCGCCCAATCCGATCACCAAAATCTTGAATTCGGCAACCGCGTCGCGTATCGCCTGTAATCGGACGCTGCCATCAAAATAAATCACCAGGCTGCCCAGATGCTCCCGGCCCTTACTGATACGCACCGAAACGCGTCGCATGCCCTCCAGAGGAGGCAGTGGATTGGGCGGATAAAAACTAATGCCGCTGGCGTCATAGGCCTCAACCAGGCCCCAGTCCGGCCGGTTGGCCCAGACCTGGCCGATGGTGGCACCCACCGCAGCACGTCGCCCGTCCTTCAGGTCATTCGCTATCGACTGCGCAAGGATGGTGGCGGCACTGCGCTCAGATTCGGCGGCCCACTGATCAAATTTCGCCATAAGACTGGGCTGCAGGCTGATGTTAAAACCGATCACCAGGACGATAAAAAATAGCAGAACCGGCCCAAAGGTTTTAACAAATATCTTCATTGATCCGGGCCGCGCCTGTTATTCGACGGGTTACGCAGATTAATTACGCGGACCAATACCACTCGCATAAAGCTCGCGGTTGCGTTTCAAATAAAGCTCATACTGATCGGCAGAAAGAAATACGCTGCGCGCACCGAGCTTGGAGAGCTGCTCGTCGAGATCCCGCTCGGCGGCAGCTTGCTGACAACCTTTCTCCAGACGCGCCCTGACGGCAGGCGCCGTCTTCGCGGGCACGGCAAGGCCGCGATGCACGCTGTAATCAACATTGAACCCCTGCTCCCGCAACGTTGTTACGGCTGGCAGACGCTGATCGCGTTTAGCGGAAGATAACGCCAGCGGAATGATCTTGTTGTTGGCCGTATCAAGCAGGGTTTCGGGATTGATTTCCGCAATATCCACCTCGCCATCATTGAGCGCGCTCATTGCGGCTGCCTTGCTGCTGTACTGTTTGAACTCGACCTTCACACCAGCCGTTTTTTCGAGCAAAGCCAGCAGCATGAAATTGGTTGAGGTCGGGCCAACGGTCCAACTGGCGAAGAGTTGATTCTTCGTGGCAAGCAGCTTTTTAAACGTATCCGTACCGTTGGCGGACTTTTGCCCGCCGAGCATGGAAGGTACATAAACAATGCCGCATACCGCCTTCAGGTCGGTCAGAGGATCGGCACTGATTTTCCCGCTCCGCAACACGGAAAACAGGTATTCGTGTACCGAAACAAGATGATTGCCGTCGGCCGGTCGCTTGGCCGCCTCAAATACACCGGCCGTACCAAAATTTCCTGGCACGTTGCTGGCAACTACTTTTTCGCCGAGATGTTTGGCGAGATGCGGGATGATCGGTCGTATCAACGCATCGGTTTCGCCGCCCTCAGGCCAGGGAATGATCAGTTCTATGGCAAACGCCGGTGCACTCATCAGCCAGCAGGCAACCAATGCCATCACCTTCCGTACGGTTCGAATGCTCAAATTGATTCCTTTGAAAGTGGGCCGACCGCAATCCGAACCCATGATGATTGACAAGATCCCCAAGGATATACCAAAGAAATAACAATATTTACAAAGTTTTATTAACCTCTGGTGACGGCTGCAAAACCTGCTGTACAGGAAGGCGTCGCATGACCGTAGCCCCATTCCTGTGGCAACTGCGATCAATCGCCGGCAGAAAACCGGTGGACAGCCGCCGCGCGGCACACCATTACTCGCTCGCGCAGCGAATTTGGCACCCATGCCTGAACATCCAGTGTTGCCTTGACTTCAAACCGCTGGTCCGCTCCTCTGGCAGCTGCCCGCCCCCTGCCAGCCGGGCCCGCGCCTGGCGAGCAACACAAAATGATGAAAAGTCTTCTTCAGTCAGCCACGCGCATCCGCTGGATACCACCATTACAGACATTTTTTTGCTCTTTTTGTTTGCCCTAAGCGTTGCATACAAACCCGGCTTTCTCTGGCGTAGTATTCACTGGCTGCTCATTCCACCGATGCCAGCCAGCAGGTTTCATCATGCATTGCCCTGCAAACGGCACCGTCAGCGGCTCTGCATTTTTATGCACCAGTCATGCCGTAATGCGATATTCTAATTAGACGTTCAAAAAAGGAGGGGGTTCACATGGCACAGAAAATCACCGCCAACTTGACCATCAACGGTCAGCGGCAATCGATCACGGCGGCGGCAGATACGCCCTTGCTGTGGGTGTTACGCGAGCAACTGAAGATGACCGGCACAAAATTCGGCTGCGGTGCCGGGCAATGCGGCGCCTGCACTGTGCATCTCGACGGCAAGCCGGTGCAGTCCTGCCTGCAAACCCTGCAGGATGTTGCAGGGCGCAGCGTCACCACCATTGAAGGACTCTCGAAAGATTCCAGCCATCCGCTGCAAAAAGCCTGGCTGGCCGAGCAGGTGCCGCAATGCGGCTACTGCCAGTCGGGCCAAATCATGCGCGCGGCCGGTTTGCTCAAGGAAACGCCGCGCCCGACGCGCGAGCAGATCGTGGACTACATGAGCACCAACATTTGCCGCTGCGGCACCTATGCCCGCATCGCCGCGGCTATCGAGCGCGCAGCCAAGGAGATGGCTTGATCATGAAAAATACAATCAACAAACAGCGCCGGCAATTCATGGTCGGCGCCGCCGGCTTTACCTTCGGCGTCGCCGCCGGTGTTCCTGCCGCCCTGCTCTCCGGCCAAGCTGCCGCACAGAACAGCAGCGTCCGGCTCAACAACTGGGTCACTGTATTCACTGATGGTACCGTTGCCATCATGTCGCCCGCCGCCGAGATGGGCCAGGGTTCATTGACCTCGCTGCCGCGCATCGTCGCCGATGAAATGGACGCCGACTGGGGCAAGGTCAAAATCATTGCCTCACCCGCCAGCGACAAGATCTACGGCAATCCTGGTCGCGGCTACACGCAATACACCGCCGGCAGCGCCACCGTCACCGGTTATTTCAACAGCCTGCGCCAGTTTGGCGCGCAGGTACGCTACGTCTTAATGGATAACGCCGCACAACGCTGGAACGTGCCGCTGGCAGAACTGAGCACCCAACCCGGCGTGGTCTTGCATGCCAAAACCAACCGCCGCATGACCTATGGCGAAATCGCTGCCTTCGCCAAAGTACCGGCCGAAGCGCCCCAAATCGAAGTCGAACCGGTGGCCAGCGCGGAGTTCCGCCTGATCGGCAAGGACACACCGCGTGTCGATGTCGACGGCAAACAAAACGGCAGCGCGCAATACAGTATCGACGTGCATGTGCCGGGCATGATTTACGGCGCGATACTGCGTGAACCGGTCGATGGCGCCGGTGTGGAAAAAATCGATGACGCCGCCGCACGCGCCATTGATGGCGTGATCAATGTGGTCCAACTCAAATACGGCGTCGGCATCCTCGCCGATACACCGTGGGCGGCCTTTCAGGCGCGCAAGGCGCTGAAGGTAACCTGGGGTGGCAAAGCAAAGGGTCAGGGCTTTTCAACGGATGCGGGTTACGCCTCGTTCTCCGCTGCGGCAAAAAATCCGGCGCAAGCAACCATCGATTGGGAACGCAAAGGGGACGCCGCGGCGAAACTCAAAGCCGCTGCCACCGTCGTCGACGCCGAGTACCGCTCGGATTACGCCTATCACGCACAAATGGAGCCGCTCAACTCAATCGCCGCCGTTTCCCCGGCGGGCGATGCCGTCGAGATCTGGTGCGGTGTGCAGAGCCAAACCATCGCCATCACCGTGGCAGCGCAGGCATTGGGCATTCCGGAATCCAAGGTCACATTCAATCACTACCTGCTGGGCGGCGGCTTTGGTCGTCGCGGCAATCGCGACGTCGATTTCGTACTCGACTCGGTGTTGCTATCGAAGGCTGCCGGCAAGCCAGTGAAGGTGATCTGGACACGCGAGGACGACATCCACGCCGGCCGTTTCCGTCCGCTCTATGTCAACCGCCTGCAGGCGGGACTCGATGCCTCGGGTAATGTCGCCGGCTGGCATCACCGCGCGGTTTGCGATCACGTCATGGCCTTCATGGACCCGCTGCGCTACAAACAGGTCAACGGCCGCGATCCCATCGCGCTATTGGGCACCGAGGTGCCGGCCTATGAACTGCCCGACCGCACCATCGAGGGCGTGTTGCAAACCACCGGCATGCGCACCAATCCGCTGCGCGGCATCGGCTTTACCGCCAACAGTTTCGCCACCGAAGTGTTCGTCGATGAGCTGGCGGTCAAGGCCGGTGTCGACCCGGTTGCCTTCCGTCTGCGCCTGCTGAAAAATTCGCCGCGTGCACGCCATGTGATCGAGGAAACCGCAAAGATGGCGGACTGGCAGCGCAAACGTCCGGGCCGCGGCCTTGGCGTCGCCTATGTCAGCTACTCAGGCACGCAGATTGCCGGTATCGCCGAGATCTCGGTGGACAAACAAAGCGGTGCCATCAAGGTGCATGAATTCTGGTGCACCATCGACTGCGGGGTTGCCGTGCATCCGGACAACGTCATCGCGCAAACCCAAAGCTCAATCGTCTACGGCGTCGGCCTCGCGCTCTCCGAGCGCATCACGATCGCCGATGGTGCGGTTGAGCAGTCGAACTTCTACGACTATCACGTGCCGCGTATGCGCGATGTGCCGCAAATGCACATCAAGCTGGTGCAGACGAAAAATCATCCGACCGGCGCCGGGCAAATGGCGGTGCCGCTGGTGCCGTCGGCGATCTCCAATGCGGTGTTTCAGTTGACCGGCGTGCGTCTGCGCCAACAACCGATGTTGGCCGGACGGGTCAAGCAGGCCCTGCTCGACTCAGAGACCAAACTGGGCTGAACGGGAGAACGGACCGCGCGATGAAAATCTTCACGACCCGCCATCTGTTGCCGATAGCCGCCGGAGTGCTCTGCAGCATGCTCACCGGCGGCGCGCAAGCCGATGCAACACTCGCCCAGAACAAGGGCTGCCTGACCTGTCATCACAGCGAGAGAAAGGTCATCGGCCCGGCGTTCAAGGACGTGGCGACGCGTTACCAGAACGACAAAGACGCGGCGGCGATGCTGGCGAAGAAAATCAAAGACGGCGGCAAGGGGGCGTGGGGCGACGCCGTGATGCCCCCCAACCCGCATGTCAACGACGCCGACAGCGCACGCCTCGTGGCGTGGATCCTCGGGCAGAAATAGTCCGCAGATAGCCTTCTCAACAAGGCCGGCCCTGTCACAGGGGCCGGCCTTTTTTATGCGCTGGTGTGGCGGCTACAACGCCACCATGCCCATCCAAAACATCAATTTATTACCGACCTCGAAATCGTATTTCCGCACGAAGGTCAGCTTGCCATCGCTGCCAATGCGAAACACGCTTAATCCCGCCGCGATGGTACGCACCGCGTTGCCATCCCTGACATCGACTGGCAGGTTGTGTTGCGCCACCAGCATGCGGCCGCTGGGATCAATATGAAAAGTGCGCGGATGGATAGCCTGCGTTTCGATGTTCTGAATCTGCGTGTGTTCACCGGTGCGCTGATCGATCGAGTAAACAACGATGCTGTTTTCACCGCCCTTGTAAACTTTGCGCCCCTCGAAATCCACCATATCCTGAGAGCGGTTTGAGCCGTACAGGAAGCGCCCATTCGGATGCACATGCACGGTGCTCGCGGCCTGCCGCGAACGGATGTTGTTCGGCTCTGCCAGCGTCTCTTTTGAATACACCACTGCGGCGAGTGGTTTGCCGCCCTGCATGCGATGCATGTGCATCTTGTTCTGCGTTTCAATCGAAACATACATCCACGGTTTTGATGGATGAAAATCCAGATGGCGCGGGCCATATTCACGTCCACCGTTGGGCGCAATCTCCGACTGATTCGACAACACGCCGTTCTTGTAATCAAACATCTTCAGCCCACCCGGGTCCTCGGCTTTTTGCGGCGTGACTTCATTGCCACGGGTGACCAGTATCACGTGCCGGTTGTCGGGCGTGACACGCACCTGGTGCGCAAAGATACCGGCGTCGATCGGCGCCTGCTTGACCTCCGCACCTGGCGTGAAATCCGCGTTGATCCGATAGATCCGCAACGCGCTGGGGTTATTAAAGGCCACCAGCAGGTGCTGCGAGGGAATGTCGGTGGTCATATGAATCGGGCGGGTCGGCAGCCTGATCGGTTCTCCGTGCAGGCTCAGGGCGCCACTCGCCGGGTCAATGCGGTATGCCGACACATGATGATCGGCGCCCGCCGCACCGTAGCCCGAGGCGCTGCTGCTGGTGGCGATATAAAGATATTTTCTCGACACATGTGGCCAGCAGTACTGCACGCCGGCGGGCAGACTCACCGAGTCGCGCCTAATCAACGCGGCGTTGGCGACGTCAACATCGAAATGCATCAACTCTTCACCGATGTTTGCATACAGCGCAACCTTGCGCGGACGCGCCTGCGCATGGGCAAAGCCGGGAACAACCACGCTACCGGCAACGAGTGACAAAAATGTTCTGCGACTGGTCATGTGAACCTCCCTGGGCTGGAGCAATATTTATTATTTTCGTAAAAGCGACTGGAAGAACGGGAAACACGGCAATCTAACACCAATCGGACGGACCACGCAGTCAGCGCGGCACCGAGGCGGCAACTGGCATTCTTATCTGCACCGATATCGATCAATGGCGAAACCAGTGGATCACATCCGACTGCAGGCACAATAATTTATTTTCCCACTGGTTCACGCGAGCAGCGCAGCCAATGGCACAATCTCCGGTTGTCCATGCCGCCGGAAAGGGTGTTTTTCCCGCGGCTTAATGCTTGTTTGGGGTGGGAAGTGTCATTGAATCCAAACCTGTGGTTTAAACCACAATCACTTCTGGCACTGACCGATACCGGCACCTGGTCGCGCGGACTGATGCTGTTTCGTCACCAGAAAGTCCTCAGTCTGAGGATCCAGCCGGCGGGGAAAGACTGGGTGTTGCTCGGCAACGTGCAGGGCAGCCAGTCCATGCCCTATGAGGTTGCGGTCGATTTATCCTTTTCTGCCGACGGCATCGTGTCCAACTGGAACAGCGATTGCGAATGCCCGGTCGGCAGTCAATGTAAACACGCCATCGGCTTGATGCTGGAAGCGGCACACCGCGGCATAGAGGACATTGAGGCGGACTTCCAAAGTAGCCTTCCCGTCACACGCACCTCCGAACAGATCGAAGCCGAGCGCCTCGCCACCGAGGCGCGAATCGAGTCGATCGCGCAGGCGGCAGCCGAGCGCGAACTGTTGGGATGGCTGGCGGACATGGACCGCGCCAACGGTATCGACAACGGAACGGGTAATCTCGCCGCCTCCGCGAACCGTTTGCAAAAGCCGGCCGAGCGGGCCGAACAATATCTGTATTTGTTGTCGCTGGCCGATACCGCAGCAAAACCACGCCTGCATATTTCTGTGGTGACTTCGTATCGCAAGGCCAACGGCGACTGGGCCAAACCGCGGCCGCTGCGCCGCGATCCCTATCGGATGCCCTCGCTGCTGGAGCGCGCGACGCCGGCGGATCGCGAGGTTTTGCAGTTGCTCTCTGGCATGATCGAAGTGACCCACTACCGGGGCTATTCCTACGACCCGCGTTTCACCAGTGCCGTGCAAGGTCGCAGCGGCTTGATCGCATTAGAGCTGGCAGCCGGTACCGGCAGGCTGTTTATGAACAACAACGCCGATGCCCCCGGACAGGCGATGCAATGGGGCGCGGCGCTGGAACCGCACTGGTCATGGCAGGAAGTGGCGCCCACACAGATTAGAGCGGCTGGCTGGGCCTTGCGCGCCGAAGCACCGCAGACCGGCGTTACCATCTGCTACAACCAGCCGCCGCTGTATATCGATGTCGTGCGCGGCGAATGTGGATGTTTGCAGGCCGCAGGCATTCCCGCCGCCCAGCTTGATATTCTGCTCAAAAGCCCGGTCATCAAAAAAGCCGTGCTGCAAAAACATCAGCTCGGACTGATGCAACGTCTGGGGGGACTCCCGGCACCACCCGGCCTGAAACCGGTGACCACGGTGCAAGGTGTAACACCTCAAGCCTGCTTGCACCTCTCAGCCATCGCCGCCGCCGATCAGCCGCAGAAAGGTTTGGTCGAGGCGCGCCTGCGTTTTGATTATCAAGGGCATCGCGGCTGGTGGACCGGCCGCGGCGGCGTCATCGCCATCGACACCGACGCTGGCACCACACTGTTGCACCGGGATGTCGAAGCCGAACTCGACGCCATTACGCGCCTGTCGAGTTTGGGGCTACGCGTCATCGGTCAGGGCCTGTTCGGCATCCCTGCCGATCAATCACAACAACTCTGGCTGCGCTGGGCCGACGACGGATTCACCGTGCTGCGCGAAGCCGGTTTCGTTATCACTCACGACACGGTCTTTGACCACTGGATACAACGCGCAGAAACACTCAGCGTGCAACTGCAGGCGCAGGACGGCGATGAGGCGACCTCACCGTGGTTTGATCTCTCGCTCGGCATGGAAATCAACGGCGAGCGGCATAACATCCTGCCCTGCCTGCCCGGCCTGATTGCACAAGCTGCAGCCAGTCCGCTCGACCCCGCCACCGGCCAGCCGCGGATGCCACCCTATGTTTATCTGCACGCGCCCGATGGCAGCGGCTTCATCCGGCTGCCAACCGAGGCGATCAAGCCGTGGATGGCGGCCTTGCTGGAACTGGTCGGCGAACGCGAGCATCAGTTCAGCGGTGACAGCCTCAAGCTGTCGCGCCTCGACGCGCTACGCGCCAGTGCTGCACTCGGTGCCGGAGCGGTGTGGGAAGGCGCGCAATCATTGCGCGAGATGCTGCATCAACTGGGGGGACGCGAAGCCCTCGCCGAAGTGCCGGTGCCGGCGAGCGTGAAAGCCAGCCTGCGGCCGTATCAACAACAGGGCGTGAACTGGCTGCAATTTTTACGTCAATACAATCTCGGCGGCATCCTCGCCGACGACATGGGCCTCGGCAAAACCCTGCAAACCCTGGTGCACATCCAGGTCGAAAAAGACGCCGGCCGGCTGGACCGCCCCGCGCTTATCATCGCGCCGGTCAGCCTGATGGGAAACTGGCAGCGCGAAGCGGCACGCTTTTGTCCGCAACTGCGCACACTCGTACTGCACGGCAAAGAGCGGCACGGCCTGGCCGATCACATCGACGCCCACGACGTGATCATCGCCCCCTATTCCTTGTTGCAACGCGACCGCGAGCTTTGGCTGGAAACACAGTGGCACCTCGTCGTGCTCGACGAAGCGCAGAACATCAAGAATGCCAGCACCCACGCTGCACAGGTCGTCAGCCAGTTACAAACCCGACAACGTCTGTGTCTGTCGGGCACGCCGATGGAAAACCATCTGGGCGAAATCTGGAGTCTTTTCCACTTCCTGATGCCGGGCTTTCTGGGCAGCCAAAAACGCTTCGCGACGTTGTTCAGAACGCCCATCGAGAAACAGGGCAATCTCGAACGCATGGATCAACTGCGCGCACGCGTCACGCCCTTCATGCTGCGGCGGACCAAGGCGGTGGTTGCCGTCGAGTTGCCGCCGAAAGTCGAAACCGTGATGCGCGTCGAGTTGTCCGGCAAGCAGGCCGACCTCTACGAAACCATCCGTCTCGGCATGGAGAAAACCGTACGCGATGCGCTCAACACGCGCGGCCTCGCCAAATCGCAGATCACCATCCTCGACGCCTTGCTCAAACTGCGCCAGGTCTGCTGCGACCCGCAACTCTTGCCGCTGGCAAGCGCGAAAAAAATCCACCACTCGGCCAAGCTCGAACAACTGATGGAGATGCTGCCCGAGATGCTGGCTGAAGGTCGCCGCATCCTCTTGTTTTCGCAGTTCACCAGCATGCTCACGCTGATCGAAGCCGAGCTCGAACAGCGCGGCTTGCCGTGGGTCAAATTGACCGGACAGAGCCAGAAGCGCGACGAGTTGATCGAGCGCTTTACCAGCGGCGCGGTACCGCTATTCTTGATCAGCCTGAAAGCCGGCGGCACCGGGCTCAACCTGCCGCAGGCCGATACCGTCATTCACTATGATCCGTGGTGGAATCCAGCGGTTGAACGGCAGGCTACCGATCGCGCCCATCGCATTGGCCAGACGGCAAGCGTGTGGGTGGTCAAACTGGTCGCCCAGGGTACGATTGAGGAACGCATCCTCGCTTTGCAGGAACGCAAGGCGGCGCTGGCCGACAGCATGTACAGCGGTGCTGCTGGTCGCAAGCAACCGCTGTTTACTGAAAGTGATCTGGCGGAATTGCTCAAGCCGCTGTCAGAGGATTAAACGGCAGCCGTCCTCGCTATCGATTACAAAAACCACCGTATCGTGCAGGCCGCGAACGGCCTGCACGGCGCGCATTACTTAACCGCAAACACCCACACCACACCACCCTGCGGAACCTGCACGTTGGTTTTCATCGAAGTGTTGAGACGGCCCACCATCTTCTGCGCGTCCACACCCCAGCCTGATTGCACGGCGATGTATTGCACGCCGTCGACCATATAAGAGCTCGGCACGCCGGTAATGCCGGAATTGGTCTTGAACTCCCACAGCAGCTTGCCGTTCTTCGCATCGAGTGCGCGGAACTTGCGATCCGCAGAACCGCCGCCAAAGACCAAACCGCCGCCCGTGGTCAGCAACGGCCCCCAGTTGGTATTCATATCGGGAAAGTTATACGTCCAGACCAGTTTTCCGGCGTCCATATCCCAGGCCTGCACTTCACCGATGTGATCAGCACCCTCGCGTGCAAAGACCCTTGTTTTCGAAGCATCTGTGCCGACATAACGTTTGCCCGCTGCATACGGCGCAATCTTCGCTTCACCGGCAAGCGTACTGCAGAGATTTTGTTGCAGCGGAATGTAGACCAGGCGCGTCTTCGGATTAAACGCCGCCGGCGGCCAGTCCTTGCCACCCCAATGCGACGGGCAGAAGGTGACTTCCTTGCCAACCTTCAGCATCTTCTCGGTGTTATAAATCGGACGCCCGGTTTTCGGCTCAAGTCCCAGGATCACATCATGTTTGACGTAAGGTTTGCCATCGACAAAATCAATGCCATCCGCCTTGCGCTCGAGCAACCACAAATAACCGTCGCGGCCCGGATGCACGAGCGCCTTGAAGTTGCGTCCGTTACGCTTGACGTCGATTAACAGCGGCGCGGCGACTTCGTCCCAGTCCCAGTTGTCATTCCAGTGATACTGGTGGCTACCCTTGATCGCCCCGGTATCCGGGTCTATCGCAACCACCGAGGTGGCGTGCTTGTTGTCACCCGTATGCGCATCCGACGGCCACGGCCCCGCATTGCCGGTACCCCAATAGGTCAGGTTCAGCACCGGATCATAGTGACCGGTGATCCAGACCGAAACGCCGCCGGTCTTCCAGGTGTCGCCAGGCCAGGACTCGTTGCCGGGCTCACCGGGGCCGGGAATCATATGCCGGCGCCAAACTTCCTTGCCGGTGTCGGCATCGAGTGCGGCAACATACCCGCGGATGCCGAATTCGCCGCCTGAACTACCGACCATCACCTTGCCTTTGGCGATCAGCGGCGCGAGCGTGAAGTAATACGAGTTCTTGTATTCATCAACCTTGGTGTCCCACACGACCTTGCCGGTGGCAGCGTCAAGCGCGACGACGTGCGCATCCATGGTTGCCATATAGACACGGTTACCGTAGAGCGCAACGCCGCGATTGGTCGGATGCGGATGCTGCACATCGTCGGCAAACTCGCGCTTGTATTGCCAGATCTGATCGCCGGTTTTGGCGTTCAACGCCAGCACCTGATTCTGCGGCGTGGAGATAAACATGATGCCGTTATTGACGATCGGTGGTGCCTGATGGCCTTCCACCTGACCAGTGGAATAACTCCACACCGGTACCAAGCGCTTGACGTTGGACGGGTTGATCTTGTCGAGCGGGCTATAACCGTTGCCGTTGTAATTGCCGCGATACATCAGCCAGTTCTCCGGCTCCGGCTTTAACAAACGCTCATTCGTCACCGCATCATAAGCCGTTGCGTGTTGCACCAACGCGCAGGCGGCCGCACACAATATCCACTTCAACAGATTTTTATTTTTCATTTCTATCCTCCCCTTTTTGAACCAAGTTTGAATCATTAAAAATGAATCAACCGTTGCCACACCTCTTGATGGTGCTCGCGTGGTCAGAGCAGCTGCGCCGCCATCAACAAAAACTCTGTATATAAAAAACCGTAAACCGCGTCGGCTTAGTTTGCAGTGGCGCCCACGCGCCCGGTAAAAACACCCGCCACCACCAATTGCCCGTCGATCACCTTGACCGGCAATGCGGGCAGGCGCCGCGGTGCCGGCCCGCCGATCACTTTGGCGCCGTCGGCGGGATCAAATTCAGAATCATGACAGGGACACTTGTAGGACTGCTTCTCCGGCGTCCAGGAAAAACTATCGCACCCTGTGTGCGTGCATACCGCCGAGTAGGCCACTACCCCCTGCGCAGCACGTTCTGCCGTATCGCCCTGCAAACGCGCGGGGTCCAGCCTCACCAGCAAAATCTGATTCAAGCGCGAACCGTCACGCACCACGCCGCTGGCTGCATCCTTGGGTATCGCCGTCACCGGCTGGCCACCAACGCGCAGGGCTTCGAGTGTAATGAGCGCGCCCTTTTGATCGCCATCGGCGAACACCAATCGATCGCCGACCTGAGGACGGGCGTTACGCGGATCGTTTTGCGCCAGTGTCAGCTCAGGCAACATTGCACCGATGCCACACCCCAGCGCGGCCTTAATCACTATGCGTCGATCTGTCATGCGATCACCATGATGTATGTGTATGCTGAAACGAAGCAGAGCGGAGTTTCGGCGGGTTACTTGACCAGAACATCTCTTTCTTCATCCGTCGAATTTGATTCGCAGACGATATTTTTATGCCATGAGTATAGCCTGTTCGCCACTGCATGGCCCGCGGTTCCGGGGAAGCGCATCCTGAGGCGACTCACACCGGCAACACCAACGATATTCGCTACAATTCGGGCTTGGCTCGCAACGCGGGCGTATGCAGCGGAGAACTGGCAATGACCAAGCAATACAGCCCAAAAGATGAGGACAGCCACGAAGACATGAGCGCCGAAGCCGTCATCGCGCGCGCCATTGCGCGGCGTGGCGAGATATTC
>CAIWNB010000142.1 GCA_903913965.1 uncultured beta proteobacterium | reverse complement strand
GACACTCTAATTATACAGTTTAAATAAGTAAACATAAGATTTGTATTGCTCATAAGTAAAATGAAAACAAGCAAGCAAATAATTGATATCACGCAGTTATCGAGGGCGACACTCAATAACTACATCAGTCTTGGCTTGATCGCCAGGCCGATTGTGATGAATCCGGGGAAGGCGGGCGGAGGCGCGCGCCAATTGGGTTATTTTCCAGACGACACCATTCAACGCATCAATACGATCCGGCAGCTCAAAAGCGAGGGAATGTACATGGGCGATATAGTGAACCAAATGAAACAGGTAAATGAGGTCCTCGCGGATGACCTACCTGCGCCAGAAGCCTTAAAAAGTGCCCACGGATCCGGAAGAGCGCTGGATGGCGCATCCCTGACCGTAACCGTAGACCAGATTTCCCACCCCGCTTACATGGTCAACTACAACTTCGAAATTGTATGGTTTAACGAACAGGCACGAACAGAGATTTTGGGGGGATTCGAAGCACTGCCGCCTAACAGCGAGGACCGGGGTATTTTGCAGATGATTTGCAGAAACCCAGATTTGGCGGCAAAAAATAGCAACCTTCTTGCCTTTCATATGGGGCTGGCAAAAGGCCGGTTGCCAACGACTAAGTATGGCCATGTTTGCAAGGATTTGCCGCCAGACTGCGCACAGTTATTCGCCGAAACCCTATCTGATTGCAACGCGCCACAGAAGGCACAGATTACTGACACTCCAATCGAATTGGTTGATGTAAACGGTAAACGCCGCGGTTACCATGCTTATGCGTCATTTTTCCGCGAGGGCATACTCCTGGTTTACGTGCCAAGCGATACACAGGTGGATACCCTGCTCGGTTTCCTTTCACGTCGCGATCAGGTTATCCGCGACCTATTGCGGAAACGTCTGCCTGTTCTCACGCCCTTGGCCGTAATCGTGGCAGATTTGCAAAATTCGGTAAAAATTTGTTCTGAGCTTCCACCCGAAGAATATTTCGAGTTGATCAACCAGATCTGGTCAGCGATGGGACCGATTTTTCGCAAATACTACGGAACCCATGGCAAGCATGTGGGTGATGGCATGGTTTATTACTTCTTCCCTCAGCCGGACAGCAGCTACATTCTGAATGCATTGCTTTGCGCTCACGAAGTACGCTTGGAAATGCAGAAAATCAGCAAGGCGTGGCAGCTACGGAAAAACTGGTTAAACGAGCTTTTTCTAAACATTGGCGTCAATGAAGGGGAGGAATGGCTGGGAACATTTCAGTCTGCCAACAGTATCGAGTTTGCAGTTCTCGGCGACACCATTAATCACGCAGGTCGCCTAAGCGATTTTGCCCGCCATGGCAAAATTTGGAGCACAAAAAGTCTAGTTGGCAAGATGTCGTCGGCTGACCGGGCAAGGGTGCGCTATGGGATCACCCGCGATGCGGGCGATGGCAGGAATGTTTTTATCGCCTCTAGTTTTTCGCTCCTGGCGGGCATGATTGACCTCACAGATGGGCGATATGAAAAGTTTCGCGATATTTCCGGGTTGACGATTACCGAGATTGTCGACGTGGGTATGGAGCAATGATGCAGAGATCGCTGGCAGGTTGATATTTTTGCGGTATCGTCATGGCCTGAACATTTGCTGCGGCGGAGTGCGATGAGCGCGGATAAACACCCGAATTCGGTTTGTAGTTCAGTTCGTAAAGGATTGCAGGTCGTTTTCGCAGCCTGCGCGCTGGCAACCAGCATCGCGAATGCACAACTTTACGCCGCTCCAGTTACCGCTGCGTTGAGGCCTTACGTCATGTATGGCTACGAGATCTTGCCGCCACCTGGGGACAACTGGTTTGAGATGACGCGGGACAGGCATAACCTGTACTTCGGCAAGCGCATTATTTCACCGACCCACTCACTGATCGCCATGGCGCTATCGGTGGCACTTGAAGAGAGCTTTAAGACCCCCGAATCATTTCGTCTTCATGTCGCGCGTCAGTTAAGTGAGAAATCCAACGATAGGCGAAATACAATTATCGCCATGGCAGTGCAGGCGGCCCGGCTAGACGGCGCGTTTTGTGTGCGCTATCAGACGCGGGGCGTAGATCGGCGCGCGCCCAATGCTAAAGGCGATATTCTGATCGCAGAAACGGTCGGATTGAGTTGTCTGCATGGCGATGGAAAGCTCTTAATTGACGCCAGTTACACCGAACGCGGCCGTACCGATGAGATTGGCGGACTCTTGCAGGATGAGGGCGAAGCGTTTATTCGCGGCCTGAAACTGACGCCGCCCATTTAACTGGGCATTTGGGGCGCTAGACGCGTTTCGCAGCCGGCGGTAATGGATTAAAATCGACGGTTGACCAGACCTTTCAACCCCATATTAGCCACAAAACCACAAGGACATCATGCAAACGCTAACCGACAAACTTGTTGCCGAGAAAGAAAACGGCATCGGCTGGATCACCTTCAACAATCCGGCACGCCACAATGCCATGTCATTTGAAATGTGGCAGGGTATGACCGCGGTGCTTGAAGCCTATGCCAAGGATCCAGAGGTGAGGGTCATTGTTCTTAAGGGCGCGGGGGAGAAAGCATTTGTTGCTGGCGCCGACATTTCGCAATTTAAGGAGCGCCGCACTGGCCCGGAAGCAGTGGCTGAATATAATGCGGTTGCTGATGCAGCCAATAAGGCGCTCGTAAACTGTCCAAAGCCGACGATCGCCATGGTGCGCGGTTATTGTATCGGTGGCGGTACCGGGATAGCGGTTGCTTGTGACATCCGAATCGCTTCCGAAGACGCGCGTTTCGGCGTGCCGGCGGCAAAGCTCGGTCTTGGTTACCGTTTTGTCGGCATCAAGCGTTTATCCGATATAGTCGGGCCGCAATTTGCTGCGGAGATTTTTTACACTGCGCGGCAGTTCAGTGCACAAGAGGCCGTAGCGATGGGCCTCGTCAACCGCATGCTGCCAGTTGCAGAGCTTGAAAAATACGTTCGAGACTACGCAACCACGATCGTCGGCAATGCGCCGCTGACTATCGCAGCGGTCAAACGCAGCATCCTCGAATACGTCAAAGATCCTGCGGAACGCAATCTTGACCTCTGTCAGCAGATGGTAGATACCTGTTTTGCAAGCCAGGACTACATCGAAGGGCAGACCGCGTTTATGGAAAAACGCAAACCAGTATTCAAGGGGGTCTGATGGCGCTCGACGCAAGCAGGTCCGATTTGACCATCGGCGTACTGGGCTCAGGCGCCATGGGGCGGGGCATTGTTCAGGTGGCAGCCGCTGGCGGCATTAATGTTTTGATGATGGATGCGCGTGCCGGCGCCGCTGCCGAAGCGCGCGAATTTATTGGCAAGATGCTCCAACGCGCTGCCGATAAGGGCAGCATGAGCAGCGCAGAGGCGGCCGCTGCGTTAGCGCGCATTAGCATTGTGAACGCGCTCGCTGATTTCAAGCCCTGCCACGCTGTCATCGAGGCTGTCGTTGAAAACCTCGATGTCAAACGCCAGGTTTTTGGTGAACTTGAAGATATCGTCGCTGCGGATTGCATACTGGCTTCAAATACCTCTTCGTTGTCGGTGACTACGATAGGCGCAAAACTGAAGACGCCGCAGCGCTTTGCAGGATTTCATTTCTTCAATCCAGTGCCGCTCATGCGGTTGGTGGAAGTCATTGCCGGCCAGCAAACCGAAGAATGGGTTTGTGAAGCGCTGACGGTGATCGGTCGACGGATGACTCGCGAGCCGGTTCGTTGTAACGATGCGCCTGGCTTTCTTGTCAATCAGGTGGGTCGTGGCTTCACGCTGGAGGCCTCACATCTGGTCTACGAGGGCGTTTCCAATTTTGCCGATGTTGATCGCGTCATGCGCGATGTTTGTGGCTTCCGTATGGGTCCGTTTGAATTGATGGATCTGACGGGGCTTGACGTCACCCAGCCAGCATCCATATTGATCTACGATCAGTTTTTTGATGAGCAGCGCTATCGCCCCAATCTGATCATGCAGATGCGTTATGAGGCGGGCGTGCTCGGTCGTAAAACGAAAAACGGATTTTATAAATACGATGCTGAGATGAAGCCTTCCGTAGCCGCCGAGGCACCTGCTCCTGCGGCGCGACCCGAAAGTGTCTGGATCAGCAAAGCAGACGCAAAAGGCTATGCGGTTTTGTGTGAGCTGGTGGAAAAACTCGGTGTCACGATCGAAGCCGGTGCAAAGCCGAGTAAGAATGCACTTTGCCTGGTGACTCCGGTCGGTGACGATGCAACCAGCTGCGCTGTCGATCAGGGGATTGATCCCCGCCACACTATCGCGGTCGATACCCTTTTCCCCATGGTGAAACGACGTACCATTATGACCACCGCGGTGACCGATCCAGCCTACCGCGATGCTGCACATGGCTTACTGGCGAGCGACGGCGTTCCGGTTACCGTATGCCACGACAGCCCGGGGTTTATCGCACAGCGTATTGTCGCGATGATCGTCAACATCGGCTGCTCAATTGCGCAAAGCCGTACTGCGTCGGCCCCCGACATTGACAAGGCGGTAACGCTGGGCCTGAACTATCCGAACGGCCCCTTCCGTTTTGCCGATACCTTGGGGGTTGATCGTATCCACCAGGTGTTGTCATCGATGAACCGTATCTACGCGGATCCTCGCTACCGTCCTAATATCTGGTTGACCCGTCGCGCCAAACTCGGCGTTTCGGCGCTGACACCCGAAGCGTGACCCGGATTAAACAAGTTAACGAAAAAGGAAACAATATGCTTGATGCCTATATCTATGAAGGTTTGCGCACGCCGTTCGGCCGCTATGCTGGTTCTTTGGCGAAAATTCGTCCTGACGATTTGATGGCGAGTGCCATCCGTTCGGTTATGGCGGTGACCAAGTTCAAGGCCGAACAGATTGAAGATATCGTGCTGGGTTGTGCCAATCAGGCGGGTGAAGATGCGCGTTGTGTTGCGCGTCACGCTGGTTTGTCCGCTGATTTGCCGATTGAGATTCCGGGTACGGTTCTGCAGCGCAATTGCGCCAGTGGTCTCGGGTCCATCATTTATGCGGCGCATTCATTGACGGCAGGTGAGGGCGATGTATTTCTGGTTGGCGGCGTCGAAAGCATGAGCCGCGCCCCCTTCGTGTTTGGCAAAACGGAAAGCCCGTTTGGTCGTGAAATGCGCATCTTTGACAGCACGATCGGCCCGCGTTTTTCCAATCCGAAACTGACTAAAAAATTCGGCGACGATCAAATGCCGCAAACCTCGGACAATCTGGCACGCGAATACGGTATTACGCGTGAGGCAGCGGACCAGTTTGCACTGTGGTCGCAGCAAAAATATGCCGCCGCCAAGGCCGCTGGGTTCTTCAAGGGCGAAATTGCGCCGGTCGAGTTGCCGCCGACGCGCAAAGGCCCCGTGCCTGCAGTTGCAGACGACGAACATCCGCGCCCGACGACGGACATCGAAACCCTGACAAAAATGAAAAGCCTCTACGAGGGGGGCGTGACGACGGCCGGTAACGCTTCGGGCGTCAACGATGGTGCGGTTGCCATCATGATGGGCACTCTCAAGGCCGGGGAAAAAGCGGGTTCGAAACCGATTGCACGTATTGTCGCGTCGGCTTCGGCTGGCGTACAGCCCCATATCATGGGCATCGGTCCGGTCGCGGCGTCGAAGAAAGCACTTGATCGCGCCGGTCTTAGCATCAAAGACATGGATATTATTGAAATAAACGAAGCGTTTGCGGCACAGGTGCTGTCCTGCCTCAAGGGGCTAGGCGTCGCGCATGATGACAAACGTGTCAACCCGAACGGTGGCGCGATTGCGGTTGGTCATCCGCTGGGGGCGTCGGGTGCTCGGCTGGCTCTGACGGCTGCTCGCCAGTTGCAGTTGACCGGTGGCCGCTATGCGTTGACCAGCCTCTGCATCGGTGGCGGGCAAGGTATGGCCGTTATCATTGAAAGAGTTTGAAAGGGCACAATATGAGCGACACAGTATTTCTTATTTCACCGGAGGCGCCGCCGCACCAGTTCGGCGCCGCCGGTGAACAACGGGCGATCAAACCGGGTAAAGGTATCCGGCTTGGCACGCTCGATAACACCAAAGGTAATGCCGACCATTTGCTGGCATTTGTGGTTGAAAACATCCGCAAAATGATGCCCGTTGAATCGGTTGTGGCGTTGCGCAAGAATAATCCGAGTACACCTGCACCGAAAAATGTGCTCGACAAACTGGAGGCCGAAGCTGATTTTGTAATCAGCGCCATGGCCGATTGAGGGTCCTGCACGTCGTGGAGTGTCCACGACATGGCAGAGCTCCGCAAACGCGGACTGGTAACAGCGGTGATTTATTCCGGACCTTTTCTCAAACTTGGGAAAGCGCAGGCACGCACGTTTGGCGTTCCAGAGCTTCCATTGCTTGAAATTACGCATCCGCTCGGCGGCATTTCTATCGACGATGTTCGTGCACGCAGCGAACAAGCGGCGCCGCAGTTTGCAGCACTCATTAAAGAAAATTTGAAATGAGCAATCTCAAAGATCTTATGCTGGTGCCAGGTGCCGGCCTTGAAACAGACGGTGATTTTGACAAGGTCAACGCGCTTTGCATGGAAAAGGGGTGGGGCGATGGATTGCCTCTCGTCCCCCCGACTGCGCAGCGCGTTGAGAAGATGCTGACTTACTGTGATCGGCCCTACGACGAGATCATTGGTCTGGTCGCCCCCAGATATGGCGCGGCAACCCCTTTGCGGCTCGCCGCGAATGCGGTGATGGCGGGTTGCTTGCCCGAACATTTCCCCTTGCTCATGCTGACGATTGAAGCGTTATGTGACGAGACTTTCAACCTTTATGGTGTCAATGCGACCACGCATCCCTGTTCGACGCTGATGGTCGTGAACGGACCGTTGGCCAAAGAGTTGAAAATGAACTGGGGTCATAACGCATTCGGCCCGGGTAATCAGGCGAACGCGACCATTGGTCGCGCTATTAGGCTGGCGATGCTGAACATTGGCGGCGCCATTCCTGCAACCGGTGATATGGCGACCTTCGGCTCACCGGCAAAGTACACATTCTGTGTCGCTGAAAATGAAGCTGAAAATCCCTGGGAGCCGTTGCACGTTGAACTCGGTTTTGCGGCAGACGTCAGCACTGTTACCGTCTATGGCGCTGAATCCCCGCATAACGTGAACGACCATGAAAGTAACACCGGCCTCGGGGTGTTGAAAATGACTGCGGGCACTGTCGCAATGACAGGAGCCAATAATGTTTATTTTGACGGTCCACCCTTGCTCATTTTTGGCCCTGAACACGCATCGATGGTAGCGCGCGATGGTTATTCAAAAGCAGATGTTAAGAAATACATCTACGAGCATGCACGCGTGCGGCTCGATGCATTTTCAGACGAGAACATTGATCGTCGCATACGCCAGTGGCCGGTCTTCAAGGGTGAGTTTACTGAGGCGGGGCCTGACTGTATGGTGCCGGTCATGAAAAGTGCCGAAAACGCACACGTCGTCGTTATTGGCGGCGCCGGCAAGCATTCGGCTTATGTGCCCACCTTTGGCGCGACCCAACCGATTACGCGGGCACTCAAACTGCGTAACGGGGCGTTCGCCAAGAGCGTTGAGGAGTTCCGCCAGAAATAGTTGCCGCCGGCGAATGGGGCGGTGCATTCAGGAGATGTTTTTGAACAAAGTAACAGCGGTTTTTGTCGCCCTGGGCGTCTTTTCGTCCGGTGCGCTCGCACAAAATTTCCCGGATCATCCGATTCGTCTGATTGTTGGTACAGCGCCCGGCGGTACTCAGGACGGTACGGCCCGTATGGTTTCGCGCGAAGTTGAAGGTCTGCTGGGGCAGCCCATCGTGGTGGATAACCGCGGTGGCGCCAACGGGATTATTGGCTACGATCTGGTGGCAAAGGCTGCGCCTGACGGCTATACGCTGCTACATACGGCAGTGGCTTTTGCCGTCAATGCGACGGTTTATAAAAAGCTCCCCTTCGACGTTAGCAAGGATTTTTTGCCCATCACCAATATAGCGGTTGGGCAGGGCGCCTTAATCGTTGTGCATTCGTCTGTGGCCGCTCATTCGGTCAAAGAGCTTGTCGAGTTGGCGAAACAACGTCAACTGACCTACAGCTCTCCTGGCATCGGTAACGGGATGCATCTGATCACGGAAGCGTTTGATTCACGTGCCGGTATCAAGATGTTGCACGTCCCCTACAAGGGAGCCGGACCTGCGCTCAACGCGTTGTTGAGTGCAGAGGTTCAGGTGATGTTGATACCACCGTTAATTGTTTCTCAACATATCAAGGCGGGACGTTTACGGGCGCTGGCCTATAGCGGTTCGAAACGCCTCGACCAAATGCCTGATACACCACTTATTTCCGAAGCTGGTTATCCTGGATTCCAAATGGATACGGGTTGGCATGGTTGGTTTGCACCCGCCAGGACGCCGCCGGCAGTCATTAACAAACTCTATGTTGCCGTGCGCAAAGTGCTCGATACGCCAAAGATGAAAGAATTCTTCGTTTCAATTGGCTATGAGGTTGCAGGTGCACCACCTGCCCAGTTTCAAAAAATATTTCAGGATGACATCAAGCGTTGGGGCGCGATTGCCAAGGTGGCAAAGATCACGGCTGACGAATAAAGCGCATATGCGGAGCAGGGCGTTGACCTCAGCACACTGATCTGCACATGGTTAGACTGGCGGCCAATGGCTTGCCTACTCCGGCCGAATGCCAGCGGCTCGTACGAGCTTTTCATATTTGACGAGTTCTTTGCGCGTGAATGCATCGAACTCCTGTGGGGTACTGGCAACTGGCTCTATGCCTTCGCTATGCAGCCTCTCCAGCATGCCGGAGGAACGAACTGCCTGAACTGCGGACGCATTGAGGCGGGAAACAACTTCTGAAGGCGTTGCCGTAGGCAGCATTAGCGCAAACCATCCCACCAGTTCATAGCCTGGCAGACCACTCTCTGCAACGGTTGGAATTTCTGGAATGGCGGCAGTAAACCGGCGCGGGCTGGTTACTGCCAAAGCGCGCAAACGCCCCGACTTCGCTAATGGCAGTCCGGTTGACATCGCGGAAAAATAACAGGTCACCTGTCCACCGATCACGTCGGTTACTGCCTGGCTTCCCCCTTTATACGGAATGTGCAACATGTCGAGCTTGGCCATCCAGCGTAACAATTCGGGGGCGATGTGGGTTGGGCTACCGATGCCCGCCGAAGCATAGGTCAACATGCCGGGTTTAGCGCGTGCAAGGGTGATAAGGTCCTTTACGGTTTTAACCGGTAACGATGGGTGCACTACCAAAAGGACCGGTGTGGTTCCGATCATTGATACGGGCGCAAGGTCACGCAGCAGATCGTAGGGCATTGCTTTGCCATAGATGCTTACGTTGGCTACCTGCGAGGAGTTGCTTAAAAGCATGGTGTAGCCATCTGCGGGTGATTTCGCGACGTAGTCGGAACCGATATTTGTCGCGGCGCCCGGTTTATTTTCAATGACCACCGGCTGGTTTAGATTCTCTGACATTTTTTGCCCTACCACTCGTGCCGCCGTATCAACGCCGCCACCTGGCAGGTAAGGGACGACGATTTTGATTAGGCGTGGTGGATAGGGGCTTGAATTAGTGGATTGGGCATACCCTGCAACAGGGTTAAGTGTCATTGCACCGACCGCCAACACCAGACGGATAGTATTTGACATAATATACATTATACGCATTTTATGCATTCCTTAGCTCGGCGCAACCCGGGCATAAACACTTCATTTCCCGCCTGCCTTAGTAATCAACTCAACGATATCCTTGTTGACGGTCTTTTGCGCGAACCCCAATGCGGTTATGCCGGCATCGGATACAGCATTGACGTTTGCGCCGCTCTTCAGAAAAAAAGCGACTAATTCAGTGTGGCCTTCGCGCACTGCCATCATCAACGCCGTGAGGCCATTGACACCTGCGCCATCCACCATGGCCCCAAAAGCCAGCAACAACCGGGCGATTCGGATATCGCCCTTAACGGCCGCATAGATTAAGGGTTTCCAGCCGTCCTTTTCCGTTGCCGCCCCCGCAACCAGAAGAAGCCTCACAATCTCCAAATGTCCGTGCAGTGCCGCAAGCATCAAGGCATTTTCGCCAACCAGATTGGCCGAATCGATCTTCGCGCCCGCGTTTAGCAGCAAACGACACACGGTGAGACTGCCTTCGCGGGCTGCGAGGGCCAACAATGAAATGCCTTGCGTATCAACCGTATCGACGTCCACACCGCGCGCCAGCAGCCGCATTGTAGTTGGCGCATCATCGCGTTTTATTGCACTCAGCGTATCTTCCAACGCCCCGGCTAATACGACGCCGTGTACCGATAATCCAATCAGTAACAATAGGCAACGCAACTGCATCTTCAATGGTTGTTTTGTCGCCGTTACAAACATCGAAATAACCTCTGAAAATTTTCAGTCGTCGCCGTGCAAACCTCGTTCACCGAAATCCCCCGAAGACGGCTAATTTCTTCTGCAACGTGCAAAACAAAGCCTGGCTGATTAGTTTTGCCGCGATGCGGAACTGGAGCCAAATATGGAGAATCGGTCTCAACAAGTAAACGTTCCAGTGGAACTTTCTGCGCGACTTCCTTGAGCGTTTTCGCGTTTTTGAAGGTGACGATGCCAGAAAAAGAAATGTAGAAACCCATTTCCAGCGCAGCCTCTGCCACATCCCAGTTTTCGGTAAAACAATGCATCACACCAGCAACTTCAGAGGCATTTTCTTCTCGCATTAAACGTAATGTGTCGTCAGCTGCCGAACGCGTATGTATGATCAACGGCTTGCCGCATGCGCGGGCAGCACGAATATGCGTCCGAAATCGGTCACGCTGCCACCCGAGATCACCCTTGAGGCGAAAATAATCTAATCCTGTCTCACCAATGGCGACCACCTTAGGGTGTGTTGCCAGGGCGGTTAATTGTTCCACGCTCACCACTGGTAGATCCGCATAGTCAGGATGTACACCGACTGAGGCAAATATATGAGGATAGGTCTCGGCAATAGCGCGAATTTTTGGAAAATCTTCCAGTGTGACCGAAACGCTCAGAGCGTGGGTCACGCCGTTACCTTGCATTAAGGCCAGAACAGCATCGAACTGTGAGACAAGTTCCGGGAAATCCAGGTGGCAATGGGAGTCAACCAGCATGGGCATTCTCTATGTGTGGCGGATGCCATGATTATAGTAGCCCCGGACCCATCTCATTCGGGCCCAACCACATTCATTAATTAAAAGTTGATTGGACCTGAAGGATAAAATGACGCTACCGACGTTACGTGCAATCGCCGCGATCTCGTTCTATCAACGCGCGCGATGAACCTTCGTATTCCATTCTTAATGGTATGCCTTTAGTGCCCAGGCACTTGCAGGATGGGGGCACCGCATTAATACGGTTTGCCTGCTCTGACGCGTTGCCCACGTGTGACTGCAGCATAGGTCAGGAGCAACTGTTCGATATATAGGCGCGGATTCAAGGGATGGTGGATGGTGCGTTGTTGTCGTAACAATTCACGGTGGTATCGGGAGAGGTCGATCGGACGTAGGCCATGTGCGGTTTCCGCGATCACTTTTTGGTAATCCGGATTGAACCGTACAGGGCCGCCGGAGCGGACGCTGAGCAGATCGTAGGTCCAGCGCTGCAGCCAGCCCAGTAGTCGCACAGGTGGAATATCGCGTAGTTTTTCCGCAAGCGACAACATGACCGGATCCCTCGCGCTTAGACCATTCAGCAAGTCTTTGCGTTGACTCCAAAATGTGTCATCACTTAGTTTTAAGGCAAGCAGCGGCGCGTTACCGGTTTGTGCCAGACTGATTGCCGGATCGGCCACGCCCTGCTCCCGCAGCCACTTTGCCGCATCTTCTGCCGTTGGCGTGTGCAACACCACCTTTTGACAGCGACTATGAATGGTCGCCGGCAACTCGCTGGGACGATGCGACACCAGCATGAAGCGCGTTCCGGCGGGTGGCTCTTCGAGATTCTTGAGCAGAGCGTTTGCAG
>CAIWNB010000141.1 GCA_903913965.1 uncultured beta proteobacterium | reverse complement strand
GGTTTTACCCTGATTGAATTGATGATCGTAGTGGCGATCATCGGTATTCTGGCAGCCGTCGCGTTGCCTGCGTATCAGGACTACACCATTCGTGCCAAAGTTTCTGAGTTGGTTTTGGCGGCAGCAGGTTTCAAAACGACTGTTACGGAAAAAGCAACGACCGATGGTACTCTGGCAAGCGCTGGTTCAGGCTTGACGGTAACCACAGCGGGTCGCGTCACAGGTGGTTCCGTGACTGCTGGCGGTATCATTCAGATCACCGGTAGCGCGGCCGCAGTGGGCACCGCGGTGACGATTATCCTCACGCCGTCGCTGGGTGGTGGTCGTGTTGCTTGGGCCTGTACTACAGGTAACACTGCGACCTACAAATACGTGCCGGCGGAGTGCCGTCACTAAGCATTTGTACGTCAGCAGCATCGCAGTCATAGAAAACCCCTCAATCGAGGGGTTTTCTTTTTGTGGTCTTTGATCTGTCAGGTTTATCGATCGGGTGGCGCAACCTTGACGTCGCTTGTCAAATCTGAGATTGCCGTGGTCGCCATTGAGTGGCAGACGCTGCCAGCGCAATGTTTAGTGGCGTATGCCAGGCGAACTGATCTTCTCCCCCTTGTTAATTTCAGCGAGCGCCATTTCAATATCGCCATACTCCCGAGCATCCGGGGGGAGGTCGTTGGCGCGAACCGATACATTGCACCACTGAAACCGTTTGCGAATATCCCAGATATCGCCGCGACTGGTGCGCCATGTCGGAAAATGCGCAATCGTGCCGCGGGACTCAACCAGGTACTGGCCCCGTGCCCATTTGAACGCATGCTTCTCACGTGTGTGGCAGTCGACGCAGGCCATATTGAGCTGGCCGAGTTTGCGTTGCATCAGGGCGCGCCCGGATACCGCCGCCTTGCGTGCGCCAGGGCTTGATAAATCAGGGCGGATGACTGCGCCGTTGGACAGGTGATGAAGATAGACGGAAAGTGCGACGTTGTCGGCTTCCTGCATGGGGAACTCGGCACCAGTGGTGGCACGCGCATGACGGGTAATAAATTCTTCTACGCCTAGCACCTTGTTCAGTCGTGCTTCGTAGCGCGGCATTTGTGCCGCCCAGTTCTTCATTGTTGATTCCGGTGCGGCGTGGCAGGATGCGCAGGATTTACCTTGGACGCTGGCACGCACAAACAATTCCTTGCCACGGTCCAGTGCAAACATCGCAGGATTTTCGGTTGGGTCGAGGTTATCGCGTGTTTCTTTCGGTGGTGTTCGCGAATCCGGATTTTCTTGCGCATCGCCAAAGGTATGCACGACCTTCAGAGTCTTCAGAAAGGCGACGATATCGCGGATCTCAACAACATTGAACAGGCGGTGCGCACCCCATGGCGGCATGATCGAGCCGGGGTTGAAGGTGCGCGGATCGTAGACGTAATTGAACAGCCACTCATCGCTGCGCGTAGCGCCAACCAGCGAGAGGTCGGGGCCGACATTACCCGGTTGCGGTGGCGTGTCTTTGCCCATGACATGGCATGCCACGCAACTGCCACCGCGTGTGCGGTCAAACGCCAATTGCCTGCCTTTTGCCGCATCGCCTTCGATTGGAGTAATGAGATGGATGGCGCCGTTGCCAGGCGGAGTAGCGAGAGTGGTGAGGGTGTTAAAGCCGGCCCAGTCGGTCTGCGGCCAGCTGGAGCCCTGCGAGTCGACTTTTTGCCGCTGCCATGAGGCTGGCGCTGCCGAGCGCACCAGCTCAAGAGGGGCTGGACCGCGGACGCGCAGTGCTGCTTCGTTTCCAGCGGCTACAGTGGGATGGCACACTATCATCCCCAGCGCGAGCCACAGGGTAGATCCGACGAGATGCAGTGTTCGATGGGGGCGTTTCACGTTACGCAGCGACCGTGGTGTCAATACTGCTCTTGTCACCCGCCGTGTCCGTCCAATTAAGGGTGATCTTGTCGCCAGCTTTGGCACCTTTGACCCGAAAGCCAAGGAAGGGATTGCGCGAGATAGCCTGGCTCCATTGCACATCCAGCACGGTCTTGCCGTTGTGCGTGGCAATTACGCTTTGAATGAAATGCACCGGTACCAGCTCGCCTTTTTCATTTTTGCGTTGGCCGGTTTCCATTGGATGGCTCATCAGCACTTTCACGTCGGCCGCGTCGCCTTCCATCTTGGCGCGGATTTTCATCGGTTCTGCCATAACTGTCTCCTGATCGGTGCCGGTGTTGATTGTTATAAATCAGCCGCCACAGCCGCCTATGGTTACCTTGACTTCTTTGGTCGCCGTGTAGAATTTCCCATCGGCTTTGATCACCGCAATCACGTTGGAGGTCTGCCCCATTTTTAAACGCGTTGAAACGTAACTCTCGGCACCGTTTGAAAATTCGAACGTGCTGCTGAGCGGGAAGGGGTTCTTGTCGACTACGATCGAGATGCTCTGGGTATTGGGAATCTTGCTTGTCACGGTGACAGGGACTTGTGCGCCGTTTTCCGCAATTTCCGGCGCGGTAATTTGGATGTCGCGGCTGGCCGTTGGCGCAGATACGCCAAGCGTCTTCAAGGCGTCGCTACTTGATTTCGACTCAAAGCCGGTTTTGTTCCAGACGGCAGCGAATGCCGTGCGCACGCCAAGCAGGCTCGCGGTTGTTACTGCGGACGATGCCAGCAATAATTTGATGATCGATCTACGGAATGTATTCATGAGTGATTTCGCGCATCTGCGCGGTATGGGTGTCGAGGGGCGGATTTTATGCGAAAAACGTCCCGCTTCGTAATACACAGGCGTTTCATGGAAATAACCTCAGGTTACAACCGTTATAGGGCGATAGAGCGTCAAAACTGTTAAATTTTCAATTTCAGGCAACGTATACGGAGCAATCATGACCCTCGACAAGCTTCTGCAGGCGCAGGGTTTTGGCACGCGCAAGGCATCCCAGCGGATGATTATTGACGGTCGGGTCAGTGTGTCCGGTGTGGTGGTTACCGATTATCAACACCACTTCGAGCCGGAGTTGCTGTCAATCTCGGTCGATGGTCAGCCCTGGGTATGTCGTCAGCAGATTTATCTGGTGCTGAACAAACCGACCAATTTTGAATGCTCGCGCAAGCCCAGCCATCACCCCGGTGTGCTCACACTGTTGCCCCCGCTGTTTCTGGCGCGCAATACGCAACCGGTTGGGCGCCTTGATCACGACACGACGGGCATGCTTTTGCTCTCCGACGATGGCGGCTTCATTCATCGGCATTCGTCACCGAAGCATCACGTGACCAAGACCTACGAGGCGACGACGCAGGATGCGGTCACGCCCGAATTGATCGCAAAATTGCTTGCAGGAGTGCAGTTGAGGGACGAGCCTGCGCCGCTGACGGCATTGTCTTGTCGGCAGTTGGGTAGTCACAGGATTGAGATTGTCCTTGATCAGGGCAAATATCATCAGGTAAAGCGCATGCTGGCGGCAGAGGGACATCATTGCGTTGCACTCGCGCGTACCGCAATCGGCAATCTGAGGTTGGAAGATCTTGATCTTCCGATAGGCGAATGGTGTTTTTTGAGTGAGGCGCAGCTGGGCTTGCTAAAGAAGACGGGGGCTGCCAGCACTTCCAATTGACGCTAATTCTGTCCCGCATTAGGACAGAATTAGGCCAATATCGGGCTTTGTAGTGTTTACGGCTATTTTCAAATGTGCAAATGTTGGTGCCTACTTCCCGCGTAACCAATGCCCTGACTTGCCGCCCTTTTTTTCGACCAGTTCGATATCCAGCAAGCGCATGCCGCGATCGACCGCCTTGCACATATCGTAAACGGTTAGCAGTCCGGCGGATACAGCGGTGAGCGCCTCCATTTCAACGCCGGTGCGATCGCAGGTTGCCGTGGTGACGGTGCAGATGACTGATTGCCGTTTGCGGTCGATTTTAAAATCGACGGTGATGCGCGTCAGGCCGATCGGATGTGCAAGCGGTATTAATTCTGATGTGCGTTTGGCACCCTGGATGGCGGCGATGCGGGCAATACCCAGGACGTCCCCTTTTTTTGCGGTACCGCCGGCTATCATCGCCAGTGTGGTTTTTTGCATTTCAATGCGGCCGCATGCAACTGCAACCCGCTCCGTTTGTGGCTTGGCGCCGACATCGACCATATGCGCCTGACCGTGGGCGTCAAAGTGGGTTAGCTTTTTCAATCTACAGCTCCGGTGTGTAATTGGCTTTGGTTGGCGTTCCGCCAGCCTTATGAACTTGATGCTATCGGGTTTATCATAGCACTGTGAAAGCCATCAAAATCCTGCTCACCTGTGTGCTGTTTGCGGTTCCCGCCGCCATCGGCCAAAACCTGCCTGATCTCGGTGACGTCTCGCAAAGCGAGATGACCGCTTTGCAGGAACGGCGGCTCGGCGAGAGCATTATGCTCGAGGTGCGCAGCGATCCCTCGTATTCCGAGGATACGGAGATCACCGATTACCTGAATTCCATTGGAAACAAGCTGGTTGGCGCCAGCTCTGACTCGAGGCAGGAATTCAACTTTTTCCTGATGATGGATAGTCAGGTGAACGCCTTTGCCTTGCCGGGCGGGTTCGTCGGTATCAACTCTGGGCTGATGTTAACCGCGCAAAGTGAATCCGAACTCGCGGGGGTGATGTCGCACGAAATCGGTCACGTTGTGCAGCGCCATTTCGCACGCATGTTGTCTGCGCAGAAAGACACCCAGCTGATGGCGCTGGCCGGACTGGCGATTGCCATTTTGGCTTCACGTTCGAGTTCCCAGGTCTCACAAGCAGCGATGATCGGTTCGCAGGCCGGCAGCATCCAAAGCTCCTTGAATTTTACGCGTGCCAATGAACAGGAAGCGGACCGCGTGGGCTTTCAGATTCTCGAAAAAGCCGGCTTTGATCCGGCTGCGATGGCGCTGTTTTTCGAACGCATGTTGAATGCCACACGCTTTTATCAGACTACTGCACCCGCGTATCTGCGCAGCCATCCGCTGACCACCACCCGGATCTCGGATATGCAGAATCGCATGCAGAACCTGCAATACAAGCAGGTCCCGGACAGCCTGGAGTTTCAGCTCATGCGGGCCAAGCTGAGGGCGGCTCAGGATACGCCTGCGGAGAGCGTCAAATTCTTCGAGGAAAGTCTCAAGGAGCGCAAATATCTCAGCGAGGTGGCCAGCCGCTTTGGCTTGGTGGAGGCGCTGGCGCGTACTCGTGATTATGGTCGCGCCTCGCGTGAATTGCAGACATTACGTGCAGCATTGCCGCCGCATCCGGCGATTGAATCATTATCAGCTCGACTATTAGCGGCTACAGGGGATATCGCCGGTTCACTGCGTGCTTATCGCGAGGCTTTGCGTAATTTTCCGGGTTACCGTGCGTTGATCTACAACTACGCTGAGTCCTTACTGCGGATCAACCAACCGCAAGAGGCGCTCAAGCTGATTGACAGCAGACTGTCGAATGCCGTGGCCGACTACAAGCTCTATCAGTTGCAGGCAAGGGCATACGCGGCCCTCAACAAGGGCATGCAGCAGCATCGCGCTCTCGCTGAGGCGAATTACCGCATGGGCAATATCCGTGCGGCGATCGAACAATTACTGCTCGCGCAGCGGGCCGGGGACGGCGATTTTTACCTTCAGTCGAGCGTGGATGCGCGCCTGCGGGAGTTGCGAGCGCTTGATAAAGACAGCCGCAAAGACGGTCGAAAATAAGCTCATCCCGCCAGAGGTTTGACTAACGTCAGTAAGAACCCGATGGTTCCGCAGGCGGCAATGACGGTGATAATGCCCGCTTTGTAGCGCCATATCGCCACAAACGCAGCAACGCCCATCAGCGCCGAGATCCAGTCAAAGCCGCCGTTCCATCCGGTCGGCCAGAGGATATGGCCAGCAAAAAACGCTGCCAGATTCAAAATGACGCCGACAACCGCCGCCGTGATGCCGGTCAGCGGTGCGGTGAATTTCAAATTGCCGTGTGTGGTTTCAATCAATGGGCCGCCGAGAAAGATCATGATGAAGCTCGGCAAAAAAGTGAAGTAGGTGACGACTGTCGCTGCGACCACGCCCGCAAGGGCCAGTTGGTCAGGCCCAAACAACTGTTTGCTCCAACCGCCGACGAAGCCGATAAAAGTCACCACCATGATTAGCGGCCCGGGCGTGGTTTCACCCAGCGCAAGCCCGTCGATCATTTGCGATGCGCTTAACCACTGGAATTGTTCGACGCCGCCTTGGTAGACGTAAGGCAGTACCGCATAGGCGCCGCCGAAAGTGAGCAGGGCGGCCTTGGTGAAGAACCAACCCATTTGTGAGAGCGTGTGTTGCCAGCCGACAGTTGCGATCAGCGCCGCTATCGGCACCAGCCAGAGCGCGGCGCCCCACAGACATACGCGTACAACGCGTGACCAATTGAACAGTGCGTGTTCCGGAGTCGGCGTTTCGTCGTCAATAATAGCGGCAGCTGCGCCGCTTTTGGCGCTCCCATGTCCGCCGCCGATGGCAAAGTATGCCGGGTAATAGCGTCCGCCGAGATAGCCGGCGAGGCCGGCGCCGAGGATGATCCAAGGAAACGGCACATTAAAGGCAAAAATAGCGACAAACGCGATAGCCGCAATCAGCCAGAGGGCGGCATTTTTGAGGGCGCGGCTGCCAATGCGGTGCGCTGCAAAGAGAACGATGGCGATCACTGCCGGTTTGATGCCATGTAAAACCCCCTCTACCGCTGGCAGATCGCCGTAACTCATGTAGATCCACGACAAGCCGATCAAAACAAAAAGCGATGGCAGCACGAACAAAACGCCGGCGATGATGCCGCCCAGGGTTTTATGCATCAGCCAGCCGATATAAATGGCAAGTTGTTGTGCTTCCGGGCCGGGTAAAACCATGCAGTAATTCAGTGCGTGGAGGAAGCGCTGTTCAGAGATCCAGCGTTTCTTCTCGACCAGATCCTGGTGCATGATCGCAATCTGGCCGGTGGGACCGCCAAAGCTGATGCAGCCGAGCTTGAGCCAATAAAAGAAGGCTGCGCCAAGGCTCACAGCGTCTGGTGTGTGGGTTTCTGATGGATTATTTTTAATCGCAATTTCCCGGTTGATGGCCTTGAGGGCAGTTAGCAAGCGCGCAGTTATGCCGCTTTATGGTATTGTATTTTCTTGTTTATCCGGGCTGTTGACGGCTGGCTGTTTGCACTAATGACAATGATAAAAAAAATCGGCAAATACGAAATTGTGCGCGAACTGGGTAAAGGCGCGACCAGTTGCGTCTATGAGGCGATCGATCCGTTTGTCAGCCGCCGTGTCGCCATCAAGGTGGTATTGGCAGAGGCGCTTGGCGACAAGGATCACGGCAATCGTTACCGCAAGCTGTTCCTTACCGAGGCCTCACTTGCAGGAAAGCTGTCGCACCCTCACATCGTCAGTATATATGACGCAGTGGCCGACGATGAGGCCAGTTACATTGTCATGGAGTATGTCGACGGCACGACGCTTGAAAAGTATTCGCGCCCCGATCACCTGCTGCCTGTGAACAAGGTGATTGAGATTATTTTCAAGTGTACGAAAGCGCTTGATTTCGCCGCCAGACAGGGTGTCATCCATCGCGATATAAAGCCGGCAAACATCATGTTGACCGGTGAAAACGATATCAAGATCACCGATTTCGGCGCAGCGCAAACTTCGGCCACAGAAACCACGCAAATTACCGGCATTGGTTCGCCGGCATATATGTCGCCGGAACAGGTCAGGGAACAACCGTTATCGCACCAGACAGATATCTTTTCGCTGGGTGTCGTGCTCTACCAGATGCTGACTGGCAAGCTGCCGTTCCTGGCCACCAACAATTATTCGATGATTTACCAGATCATCAACGCTCCGGCACCGCGCCCCAGCGATTCGCGGCCGGATATTCCGCCCCAGCTTGATGCCATCGTGCTACGCGCATTACAGAAAAATACCGCCGGTCGTTATCAGTCATGGGAGGAATTTTCACGCGAGCTGGTCGCGGTTTTTGGCAATTTACAGAAGCCAGAGAAAAACATCCCGGACAGTGAAAAGTTCAACGTTCTGCGTCAGATTACGTTTTTTAAAAATTTTGCTGATGTCGAATTGTGGGAAGTATTGCGTATTACGGCTTGGCACAAGTTTCCGGTCAATCATGTTGTGATCAAAGAGGGCGATCTCGGTAAGTCGTTTTTTACGATCGCTGCCGGCGAGGTCCGGGTTACGAAAAATACGAAATTGCTGAATGTGCTGCGCGCAGGAGATTGTTTCGGCGAAATGGCGTATCTCGGCAAGAAGCAATTTCAGCGGTCGGCGAGCGTGGTTTCTTCCACCGATGTCACCTTGATTGAAATCAAAGCCGAGGCACTTGCCAACGCAAGCGAGATTGTGCGTCACCAGTTTAACGGCGCTTTTTTGGAGATTCTGGTGGATCGCCTGTCGATGGCGAACACCCGTTTATCGCAGTTGCTGGCCGACAAGAATATCAGCGTGTTTTAGCCTGCCCGTGGCGCTCAAAGACTGTGCGGCCGGCTATACGCACAAATGCACAAATGGTTTGAATAATGAAGCGGCTATGCCGCCAGTGGGGGAAAGACATGAACTTTGACAAAGAACTCGACACCCGCGGACTCAATTGTCCGTTACCGATACTTAGAACCAAGAAGTCGCTGAACGATATGCAATCCGGGCAGCTGCTCAAGGTGCGCGCCACCGACCCGGGTTCGGTGAAGGACTTTCAGGCCTTTGCCAAACAAACCGGTAACGAGTTGGTTTCGTCGGAAACCATCGATACCGAGTTTGTTTTCTTCATGAAAAAGAAATAAGCGCAGGACTTTCGAAATGACCGGCTGGGGCAGCCGGTTTATGCAGGCTTGCCCAGCTTCGCCAGTTGGGCTTGCAACTTCGCCAGCGTATCGTCGAACTGTGCGAGGCGAGCACGTTCCTGCTCAACCACCATTGGAGGCGCGCGATCTACGAAACTGGCGTTGGCGAGTTTTTGCCGGGCTTTTTCAGCCTGGATTGACTGTACGCCGATCTCCTTGTTAATGCGCGCCAGTTCCGCAGCGACATCGATTTCGACTTTCAGCATCAGCTTGAATTCGCCAACGATGGACACCGGTGCGTCGGTCGCCGGTAGTTCGCCTTCTGCGACCATGACGCTTTCCAGCTTGCCGAGAAACTGCAGGTAAGGCATCAGCGGATCGAGAACGCTGCGATTGCCCGCAACGATGAGCGGCGGACGTTTGTCAGGACCAAGATCCATTTCGCTGCGCAAAGAGCGGCAGGCCGCGACCAGCGCTTTGAGGGTATCGACTTGCGCTACCGCCGTGGCGTCACATTGTTCGTTATCGTGCGCAGGATAAGGCTGCAGCATGATGCTGGCGCCTGCTTTGCCAGCGAGTGGTCCGACTGTCTGCCAGAGTTCCTCGGTGATAAATGGAATGATCGGATGCGCAAGCCGTAGCACGCTCTCCAGCACGCGCACCAGGGTGCGTCGCGTGGCGCGCTGTTGCGCCGCGTTGCCGGCGCCCATTTGCACTTTGGCCAGTTCTACGTACCAGTCGCAGTATTCGTCCCAGACAAATTCATAAATCGCACGTGCTGCGTTATCGAAGCGGTATTCGTCGAACCCGTGTTCAACTTCTAGACTGGCCTGCTGCAGGCGGCTGATGATCCAGCGGTCGGCGGGTGAAAATTCGAGCGGCAAGGATTCATCCAGCCCGACGTCTTTGCTCTCGCAATTCATCAATACGAAGCGCGTCGCATTCCACAGCTTGTTGCAGAAATTACGATAGCCTTCGCAGCGACCGAGATCGAAATTCAACGTGCGTGTAAAGGTGGCAAGGGAGGCGAAGGTAAAGCGCAGTGCGTCGACGCCGAACGACGGGATTCCGTTCGGATAGTTCTTTCGAACATATTTGGCGATTTTTTCCTTGTGTTCGGCACGTAATAATCCAACGGTAGATTTTTCCAGCAGCGCATCAAGCCCAATGCCGTCGATCAGGTCGAGCGGGTCGAGCGTATTACCTTTCGACTTCGACATCTTTTGGCCCTCGGCGTCGCGCACGAGGGCGTTGATGTAGACATGCCGGAACGGGACCTTGCCGGTGAAATGCAGGGTCATCATGATCATCCGCGCAACCCAGAAGAAAATGATGTCGAAGCCGGTGACCAGCACCGATGACGGCAGAAAGGCGTCAAGGTCCGGCGTTTTATCGGGCCAGCCGAGTGAAGTGAACGGTACGAGGGCAGACGAGAACCAGGTATCAAGAACGTCATCGTCGCGTTTGAGCGGCCCGCTATATCCATCGGCAATAGCCTGGGCGCGCGCCTCTTCTTCGCTGCGCGCGACGTAGATACGGCCGTCATCGGCGTACCAGGCGGGAATCTGGTGGCCCCACCACAACTGGCGCGAAATACACCAGTCCTGGATGTTTTCGAGCCACTGGTTATAGGTTGACGTCCAATGCTCAGGATAGAAGCGGACTTCACCTTTCTCAACTGCCGCCAGTCCGCTCTTCGCCAGCCCGTCCATACGCACGAACCATTGATCGGTGAGCATCGGTTCGACGATGGCACCGGTGCGTCCGGAACGCGGCACCCTGAGCTTGTAGGGTTTTTCCGAGACCAGAAGCCCCTGCGCAGTCAGATCGGCAAGAATTTGTTTGCGTGCGGCAAAACGGTCCAGCCCCTGATAAGCGGGCGGGGCGCGGTCGTTAATTTTGGCCTCTAGCGTCATCACCGGGATGATTTCAAGATGGTGGCGCTGGCCAACCGCGTAGTCATTGAAATCGTGTGCCGGGGTGATCTTCACGCAGCCCGTGCCAAAGTCGCGGTCGACATAATCGTCGGCGATCACCGGGATCGTGCGTCCGCACAAGGGCAGTTCGACGCGCTTGCCAACCAGTTGGGCGTAACGCTCGTCGTCCGGGTTAACCGCGACGGCAACGTCGCCCAGCATGGTTTCCGGGCGGGTGGTTGCGACAACCAGTGAACCGCCACCATCGGCGAAGGGATAACGTATTTCCCAGATCTTGCCGTCTTCTTCCTCGCTGTCGACCTCAAGGTCGGACACCGCGGTGCCGAGTACCGGATCCCAGTTGACCAGCCGTTTGCCGCGGTAAATCAAGCCCTCTTCGTGCAGTCGCACAAAGACCTCGGCGACCGCGCGCGACATGCGCTCGTCCATCGTGAAGTAACCGGCGCGCTGGCCATCGCAGCTGGCGTAATCCCAGTTGCCCGAGGCACCCAGGCGGCGCATCTGGCGTGTGATAGTCGAGCCTGATTGCTGCTTCCATTCCCAAACGCGTTTGACGAAGGCTTCGCGTCCGAGGTCGTGGCGTGATTTCTTCTCGGCTTCAAGCTGGCGTTCGACCACGATTTGCGTTGCGATGCCGGCGTGATCTGTTCCAATCACCCAGTTGGTATTGTGACCGCGCATGCGATGCAGGCGGATCAGTGCATCCATCAGCGTTTGCTGGAAGGCATGCCCCATGTGCAGGGTGCCGGTGACGTTGGGCGGCGGTAGCTGGATGCAGTAGGCGGGGGCGGCTTGGTCGCTCGATTGTGCGAAGTAGCCGCTTTTCTCCCACTCGGGATACCAGCGGCTTTCGATTGCGTGCGGTTCAAAGCTTTTTGCGAGTTCCATGGTGACGGTCGATCCGGGAGGAATGCGTGCAAGGGCCGGCATTATACCGGTGGAGCGTGCGTCTGCCGTCGTGCCGGCGGGCGCGCTGTTGCTGTTTGGTGCCGCTGGCGAGTGGCTTCGCAATGCCATTGCCAACGAGGCGCGCACCATGGCATCGATATCGCTGGTCAGGTTGCCACTGACTTTGTGCAGCGCTTCCTCCAGTGCTTCTACCTCGCGTGGCATGGGGGCGCTTGCAAGGTGAGCGATACCCATGGTGCCCAACACGGCGGTAGGTATCACGCCCTCTTCGAAGACGTCGGTAAGGGTTGGAATTTCTGCTTCTGTATCGACGGCATCGGTCAGAGTGGGCACCGCCTCGGTGGGCGGTGATGCCGCTCTGCCAAGGCGGTGTCTGCCAAGCAACGCATCCGCGCGGCCTATGATGTCTTCGCCGTCCGACCCAACGTTTTCGTTGTCGGCAGTCATCGGTTATTGCGCGCGCTTGCTGAGGTCGTGCTGGCGTATTTCGTAGCCACGATCGCGATAGAACTTGAAGCGGTCGCGTGCCTGCCGGCGGTCGTCTTCATCAATGCTGACGATTTCGACCAAGCGTTGGAAACGGCTGAAGAACGGCGGCAATTCATGGCGCAGGTTAAGTAGCACGTCGTCGTGTGCGGGGTTGGCGCCGTCACAGTCAACGATGATAGGCGTGACAGCCGCTAGTTTGTCGTCTGCGCTACAGTGGGGAACAAAGCTGATCGGCGGTATCGTCCACAGCATGCGGCTGAATTTCTGTCCGGCTTCATGATCGGTGCAGAAGGCCAACACCCGCAGCCCTTGCGAATAGGCTTTGGCGCTCAGTTTGCAGGCGGTCTTTAGCTTGTCTTCGACGTGAAAGTAGAAATCGATCTGCGTCATGCGGCTGCGTAGCCTGATGATCCCTGGTGCGCCCGCATCATCATGATTTGGACGCGCGTTTAATCAGGAACTGCGTCAGCAAAGGCACGGGTCGCCCTGTCGATCCCTTCTCCTTGCCGCTTTTCCACGCAGTGCCGGCAATGTCGAGATGGGCCCATTTGAATTTTTTCGTGAAGCGGGCAAGGTAACATGCGGCGGTGACGGCGCCGGCGGGGCGGCCGCCAATATTGGCAAAGTCAGCAAAGTTGCTGCGCAGTTGCTCCTGATATTCTTCATGCAGCGGTAGATGCCAGGCGCGGTCTCCGGAGACTTCGCCCGCTTTGAGAACTTCGGTGGCGAGCGCGTCATCGTTGGCAAACAGGCCGCTGACGACATGGCCCAGCGCGATGACGCAGGCGCCGGTCAGGGTTGCGATATCGATCACAGCCTGCGGCTTGTAGCGTTCGGCGTAGGTCAGCGCGTCACACAAGATCAACCGACCTTCGGCGTCCGTATTGAGGATTTCGACCGTCTGACCCGACATCGTGGTCACGATATCGCCAGGCTTGGTGGCGTTTCCGGCAGGCATGTTCTCCGTCGCCGGGATGATGCCGACAACGTTGATGCGCAGCTTCATCTCTGCGATCGCCTTGAGCGTGCCGAGGACGCTGGCGGCTCCGCACATGTCGAATTTCATTTCGTCCATTTCGGCGCCCGGTTTGAGGGAAATGCCGCCGGTGTCGAAGGTGACGCCTTTGCCGACCAGGGCAACCGGTTTTTCAGCGGCTGGGCCGCCGCGGTATTCAACGATGATCAGCTTGGGCGGTTCAACGCTGCCGCGCGCCACCGAGAGCAGTGCGCCCATGCCAAGCTTTTCCATCTGCGTGCGCTCGAGCACAGTCAATTTCATGCGGTAATGTTTGGCCAGATCGCGCGCCACCTCGGCAAGGTGGGTAGGCGTGCAAACGTTGCCCGGCAGATTGCCAAGGTCGCGCGCGAGGCTGACACCGTGCGCGATGGCGAGGCCCTGCTCCAGACCGGTGGCGGCAAGGCGTTGGGTTGTTGCATCGTCAATGCCGAAGGTGATGCGGCGCAACGCCAGTTGCGTTTTTTTCGGCTTGCTTTTCATCTGCTCAAAGCGGTAAGTGGTGGCGCGTGAGGCAACTACCGCTTGCGTAATGCACCAGCCGATATCGCGCTTTGTGAGGGTGCATTCGGGCAGGTTTATCCAGGCGTCGGTGGCACCTGTCGTGTTGAGCGCCCTGATGGCGGCCGCAACGGCATCGCGGTATTGCCTGTCGCCAAACTCTTCCGCGGGCCCGAGCCCGACTAGCAAAACGCGTTCTGATTTGATGTTCGGTAATGCTTGTAACAGCAGCGTGCTGCCTGCCTTGCCTTCCATGTCACCGCGTTTGAGGATAAGCGCCAGGTAGCCTTTGGAGGCCCGATCGAGTTGGGTCGCGGCGGTGGAGAGTTTTCGCGAGGCGAAGACGCCGACAACGATACAACCGGTTTGAGTGTGCTCCGACATGCCGGCTTTTATGCTAAATTCCAAGAGGTTCTCCTGTGGTCGCATGTGATCGGAAACTGCTGATTATATTCGCCGATTATCTTCGTTATTCTGCGGAAAATCAAAGCGCGACCGAGTGAAAATATTCTCTCAATCAATAGTTCGCGAGTGCACCGGCACGGCGGTGGCGACGTTTGTCGTGCTGCTGGGAATCACGGTCGCCACTCAGTTGGTGCGGTTTCTCGGACTGGCTGCCGGCGGTTCGATCACCTTTTCTGGTGTGTTTGCCCTGCTCGCACTTACCGCGTTCAACTATTTGCCTGTTTTGTTGTCGTTGACACTTTTTATTGCCGTGTTGATGACGCTCACGCGCAGCTACCGCGATTCGGAAATGGTGGTCTGGTTCAGTTCCGGACTCAGTCTGGCCCGATGGATCAGGCCGGTCCTTACATTTGCAGTGCCGGTGGTCTTGCTGATTGCCTTGCTGAGTCTCGTTTTATCGCCGTGGGCGATCACCAAGAGCGAGGAATTTCGTAGCTATATGGACAGCCGCGATGATGTCTCGCAGGTGACGCCGGGTGTTTTCCGTGAGTCGAGGCAGAGTGAACGCGTGTATTTCGTCGAGAACGTCAACGAAGGTGAAAACACGGTCGCCAATATTTTCGTCAGCTCGACGCAACATCAGAAAACCGGTGTTATGGTGGCGCGCAGAGGGTTTCTGCAGACGGCCGAGAACGGCGATCATTTCCTCGTTTTGCTGAACGGTCGACGATATGAGGGGACGCCCGGAACGCTGGAATACAAGATCAGCGAATTTGAGCGCTACGCCATGCGTCTGGAGGTTCACGGTATCAAGGCGGCGCTGCCTTCTGCGAAATCGATATCGACGTTTCAATTGTTTGGCACCCCGGGGCCCGTTTATCGGGGCGAACTCGTCTGGCGGATCGGTTTGCCCTTGTCGGCATTGCTGCTGGCACTGTTTGCCATCCCGTTGTCGTACGTCAATCCGCGGGCCGGGCGGTCATTGAACCTTGTGCTGGCGATACTTTTTTATATGATTTACAACAACCTCCTCAGTATTTCTCAGGCATGGGTGGCGCAGGAGAAAATCGGTCTGGCGGCGGGTTTGTGGGGCGTTCATCTGATCATGGTGGTGATACTGCTCATACTGTTTATGCGGCGCCTGACGCTTTTTTCGATTACGCGAATGCTTGGCTTCCGATGAAAGTTATCCGTCGTTATTTGACCACCGAGATCACTGCGTCGATCCTGCTGGTCTTTGGCGCGTTGTTGATGCTGTTTGCCTTTCTTGACCTGATTCACGAGCTCGGCGAACTGGGTAAGGGCAGTTATCGATTGATGCACATCGTTGCTTTTGTGCTGCTAAGCCTGCCAGGGCATATTTACGAGCTCTTCCCCATCGCTACCCTGATCGGCACCTTGTTTGCGCTTGCCCAACTTGTTGCGAGTTCGGAATATACGGTGATGCGGGTTTCGGGGGTTTCAGTGCCGCGCATGGCGTTTACCCTGGTGCGCGTCGGATTACTTTTTGCATTGTTGACTTTCGTTATTGGTGAATTTGTCGCGCCACCGGCTGAGCGATTCGCCCAGCAGTTGCGTGTAAAGGCGATCACCGGTGTGATTGCGCAGGAATTTCGCTCTGGTCTGTGGGTCAAGGATGAGCGGTATTTTGTTAATGTCACGCAGGTTTTGCCGGATGCTGTGTTGTTGGGTGTGCGAATTTTCGAATTTGACAAGGATATGCGTTTGCGCCAGATCAGTTTGGCGGAGCGCGGCGAATACATTTCAAATAACCAATGGCGCCTGCGCAATATTGTTCAAACCAATTTTGATGATGGAAAGATGCAGGTCAGCCGTATCGCCGAATCAGAATGGCATTCTGTGATCGACCCCACCCTCCTCAACGTGTTACTGGTCGTGCCTGAACATATGTCCGCATGGAATCTTTATTCCTACGTCCAGCACTTGCGTGAAAACAATCAACAGGCCTCACGTCACGAGATTGCTTTCTGGAACAAGATGCTCTATCCGCTGGCCGTTCTGGTGATGATGGTTCTGGCCCTGCCATTTGCGTATTCTCAGCAGCGCGCTGGCGGTGTAGGGGCGAAGGTTTTTGCCGGCATCATGCTGGGTATCGGCTATGTCACGCTGGGTCGCCTGTTTACTTATCTGGGCTTGTTGCGTGAATGGTCGCCGTTTTGGAGTGCCGCATTGCCGACAGTGATTTTTCTGCTGTTGGCAACCGCAATGATGTGGTGGGCTGAGCGACGCTAGTGGCGCGCTGCGTAACCGGCTTTAGACGTTCGGTTTTACGATCAACCGTGTGCCTGCGATGCGGTCGTGCAGGAACTGGCGTTCGCGATCGATCAGTGCCCAGGCAAAACCAAGTCCACAGAGCCCAAGTGATAGCAAAGCGAGCAAATAGCGTCTTGCCGCCAATGGGACGGTGACCTGGCCACCGCCAGCCACGGTGAGATGTATGCGCCATGTTTTCATTGGCAAGGTTTGACCGCTACGGCTCCAGCAATAGACAAAGTAGGCGCCTGTAATCCCCACCAGCCATATTTGCAGTAGCGGACGCCGCAGCGCGGAATCCAGCGCTTGGGCGAAGAAAAGGAATACCCAGGTGCAGATAAAGAGGATGGCTGTCAGAAGCAGCCCCTCGTAGGCCAGGCTGCCGAAGCGCCGCGCTATACCGGCAACGGCGTCCGCACCCGGCGTTTGCAGCGGGCCGTTGTTTTGTGGCAAAGGCTTTATTGCGCTGGCCCTGCGCCGGTCGTGGTTTCGCTGGTAGAGGACTCTGATTTGGCGAGCGACTGTTGGTACTGCTCCCATTGCAGCTTTACCTCTTCCCGCTTGGCAGGCGGCAGCTTTTTGATCGCGAGATATTTTTCCCGCGCGGTACGGCGTTCTTCGGACGACAGCCGAACCCAGTCACGCATCCGTTCCTGCAGTCGTAACTGTTCATCTGGTTTCAACTTCGGATAACTATTGGCGACCTTGACCCATTTTTGCCGGCGCGTAGTGTCCAGTTCGGCCCAATGCTCT
>CAIWNB010000140.1 GCA_903913965.1 uncultured beta proteobacterium | reverse complement strand
GCAAGCATCAAACGAAACACTACATTCGAAACAAGGACGATCAATGAAAGTCAAAACCAACGGCATTGAAATCAATTACGAAGTCGAAGGCAACGGCCCGTGGATCACGCTCTCGCATTCGCTCGCCTGCAATCTGCATATGTGGGACGAGCAGATGGAATTGCTGACCAAGCATTTCAAAGTGCTGCGCTTTGATACGCGCGGTCATGGCCAGAGCACCGCGCCCGAGGGCGACTACACGCTCGAGCAACTGGCCGACGATGTACACGGCCTCTTTGCGCATCTCGGCATCACGGCAACGCACTGGGTCGGCCTGTCGATGGGCGGCATGATCGGCCAGACCTACGCGCTCAAATATCCGGGCGTGTTCAAATCGCTGGTGCTCGCCGACACAACAAGCAGGCGCCCGCCAAACGCGGCGCAGATGTGGGGCGAGCGCATGGAGATTGCACAGGCCAAAGGCATGGCGGGTGTGCTCGACAGCACACTGGCACGCTGGTTCACCGCGCCCTATATCCAGGCGCGGCCGGACATCATGAAGCGTATCGGTGACGATATTCTCAACACGCCAGTGGCGGGTTTCTGCGGCGCCTGCGCGGCAATTGCCAAAGTCGACACACTCGACCGCCTGAAGGAAATCAAATGCCCGGTGTTCATCACGGTGGGTGATCAGGACCACGGCACGCCGCCCGACATGGCGCGCGCCATACACGCCAATCTGCCCGGTTCTTCATTGGCCATCATCGAATCGGCAGCGCATATTTCGAATATCGAGCAAAGTGAAGTCTTCAACAAGAACCTCATCAACTTTCTTGATAACGTGAAATAACCACCTTCCCGGATGGAGCGCAGCGTATGGCGGGTTCTGCTGATATTCGACCCGGAATGCGCGTTGCACCTTCCGGGCCACGGACTGCAGAAATCGACGGCTTATTTTTAAGTGGAGGAAACCGGCATGAAAATAAAATCCAACGGGATCGACATCAACTACGAAATCGAAGGCGACGGCCCGTGGCTGACGCTCTCGCATTCACTCTGCTGCGATCTGCATATGTGGGACGAGCAGATGCCGGCACTGACGAAGCAATTCAAGGTGCTGCGCTTTGATACGCGCGGCCACGGCGCCAGCAGCGCACCAGCGGGCGCGTATACGCTCGAACAAATGGCCGACGACGTGCGCGGTCTCTTCGATGCGCTGGGCATCAAACAAACGCATTGGTGCGGGCTGTCGATGGGCGGCATGATCGGCCAGACTTTCGCCTTGCGTCACCCGGGCTACTTCAAGACCATGATCCTCGCCGACACCACCAGCTATTACCCGCCGGAGACGCAAGGCCCCTGGAGCGATCGCATCAAGCTGGCGCAGGAAAAAGGCATGGCGCCCTTCGGCGAAATGATGGTTTCACGCTGGTTCACCGAGGGCTATGTGAAAAGTGGTGTCCCGGCACTGACACGCATTGCGGCTTCAGTGCGCGCCACCAAGGCCGACGGCTTCATCGGCTGCTGTCACGCCATACCCAAAATCAATCTGACGGCGAAACTGAAGGACATCAAGTGCCCGACGCTGGTCATCGTCGGCGAACAGGACCCGGGCACCCCGGTGGCAATGGCACGCGACATCCATGCAGCCATGCCGGGTTCGGAGCTGGTGATTCTGCCGGACGCCGCGCATCTCTCCAATATCGAACAGACTGCGGCCTTCAATGAGGCGCTAACCAGCTTTATTGGGCGTCACGCTTAACCGCCTCATCGCCAGTCGGCTTGGCGGCGGATCTCCCGTGCAAGGTGCCGCCGCCCACCAGCATGAGCGCATTGAGCACGAACACCGGATAAAAACCAAACGCCGAACCGATCGCCCCGAACAGCAGGGGCACGGTAACGTGCACCAGATGATTAACCGTCACGCGCACCCCGGCGCTCTCGCTGGTGCGATCACGCGGCGTCAGGTTGTAGATCAGGATCATCGACAGCGGCTGTCCTGTCCCCATGGCGAGGCCGAGCAAAAATGAAATCCCCGCCAGCAGCCAGGCATTGGTGCAAAACGGAAACAGAAAATAGGCGATCCCGGCGACCACCAGCGCGATGTTGAGGATGCGCGCCTCCTGTCCGCGTTTAATCAGCGTGGCCAGAAACAAACGAATCACGCAGGTGGCGACGGCAAACGTGGCGATGATCATACCGATCACCGATGCCGATAAATCAATCGAGCGCGCGTAGACCGGCAGATAGAAGGTATACAAATCCCAGCCGGCAGAAATAAAACCGCCAGTGATGAACACGCTGCGCAGCCCCGGCATACGCCACAAATCGAAGGCACTCTGGCCCGCGGGCGGCGTCGCCGCCGGCGGCTTGCGCGGCAGCAGATCCGGCCTGAACCAGAGAAATGCCACTGGCAACAGCGCAAAGCAACCAATAATCAACAGCGCACGCGTATAGCCGAGGTGATCGATGGCAAAACCGGCGATTAACGGCCCGATAAATCCCGACACTGAAAAACCGACCGCGAGCAGACTGTAATTACGCGTGCGGTCTTCGGGCTTGCCGATCGCCCCGGTGATGCCCTGCGTGGCAACAAAGAACAGCATGAAACTCAGACCGAGCAAAAACGCCGTGCCATACATCACCCACAGGTTTTGCATGGTGGCCGGCAGCAACAACAGCATCGCGATGCCGCCGCTGCCCAGCATCATCGGCAGGCGGGCACCCACGCGGTCGATGATCTTGCCGGCATAAATCGCGAATACCAGCGGCCCCAGCGCGTAGAGGGCGATCAGCATGCCGACACCGAATGCATCTGCGCCGAGCTGCAACGCGAGCAACGTCATCGTAACGCGACCGCCGCCGTGCGCGACATTGCACAAGGTCGCCATCATGGCCAGCAGCACGATGGTTTGCATCGGCGTTTTAGAATTGTTTTCCATCAAGCCGCATTTTAGCCCCACACTGGCACCACCAACGCAGACCGCTTGTCGGCTGCCTATAATAAGCAAGAGCTTTACCGATCCACGCACGATTGAAAGCAACCCGCCATGCAAAAAACCGCCCTCACCCTGCTTGCCCTGTCCCTCGTATCGGCCGCGCCATTGCTGGCGCAGGAGACCCAGAACAAGCCGATGCGGCTGATCGTGCCCTTCCCGCCCGGCGGCGGCAACGACATACTGGGGCGTACGGTGGCGCAGCATCTGGCGCAAATCCGCAACCAGCAAATCATCGTCGACAATCGTGGTGGCGCCGGTGGTTTGATTGGCGCCGAGCTGGCCACACACGCGGCGCCCGATGGCTACACGATTTTTCTGGCGAGTATCGGCAATCTGGCCTTTACGCCGGCACTGCACGCGAAACTGCCGTACGACCCGATCAAAGATTTCACGCCAGTGTCGCGGCTGGCGACCTCGGCGTTTTTGCTGGTGGTGAATCCGTCGGTAGCGGTCAAATCGGTGAAGGAGTTGATCACACTCGCGCGGGCAAAACCCGGTTCACTGAATTACGCCTCGGCCGGTCAGGGCTCCTCACTACATCTGACCGCGGAAATCTTCAAGCTGGCCACCGGCACCGAGCTCGTGCACGTCGCCTACAAGGGCAGCGCACCGGCGTTGACCGATCTGATTGCAGGTCAGGTGCAACTCATGTTCGGCACCATGCCAGCGACCTTGCCTCAGGCGAAAAGCGGCAAGCTGCGTGCGCTGGGTGTTTCGGGCGCGAAGCGGGCAGCGGCAGCCCCCGATGTACCAACCATCGCCGAAGCCGGTGTTAGCGGTTTTGAGGTGCTCAACTGGTACGGCATCACCTTACCCGCAGGCGCCGCACAGAACGTCGTGCGTAAACTCAATCAGGATGTGCTGGCTGCACTCGCCACCCCGGCGATGATCGAATCGTTCAACACACAGGGGCTCGAAGTTGCCGGGGGAACACCGGCGGAATTCGGCGGCTTTATCAAATCGGAAATGGTCAAATACGCGAAGGTCGTCAAAGCCGCTAACATCCGCGCCGAATAAGCGCGGTGCGTCGATCGCGAATTTTCAGCCGACCGGCTTGCGGCCGACGCGGCTTTCAAGCCACTTCTTGATGCGATTGGCATCGCCGATCCGCGTGCTCTTGCCCCACGAATCCAGCAACACAATCACCACCGGACGCGCGGCGATCTTCGCCTGCATGACGAGGCAGCGCCCCGCCTCGCTGATGTAACCGGTTTTTGACAAACCGATATCCCAGTCCGGGCTCTTGACGAGGCCATTCGAATTGCGGAATTGCAGGGTATGGCCGCGTGCGGTCGAGACT
>CAIWNB010000139.1 GCA_903913965.1 uncultured beta proteobacterium | reverse complement strand
TGGGTTGGGTTATGACGGCGTGAAGACGGCAGACTTTTATGTGGCGGCCAATAATTTTGGTGCCAACGACCTTCTTTATATCGACAATCAGGGTGGTGCCGCAAACGATGTGACACTGACGAATATCATCAATAACGGCACTCCGCCGACCACCGTGCAGTTTGCTGGTACCAGTCTGGGTGGGCTGCTAGATATTTCCCTGGCCGGTTTAACCGCTACGTTTGACACGGTTGCACAGATGAAGACGCTGCTCGGCACCACAACATCACCCGTCATCAGCGCATAAGAAAAAACAGAAACGGTCTCGCTAACGGCGAGACCGTTATCTTGGTGCGCCCGGGAGGGCGCGTAGCATTTGCACGGAACGCGACGAAGTAAATCTTGCAGGCATCAGCACGAAGGTGACGCACATGACAATGGTATGTCTGCCAGCCTGCCTGTGCTACTGCCATCGAGAGGTGTCCGGAGCGGGCGGTAGAAATCAGTAGAAGCCGTGGGCTGCGCTAGCCACTGGAATCAAAGTGGTGAAGGGCTGAGCCTGACATAAGTAGATAGTCACGCGGGCTCTCTGCGCGAACAGGGCAAAAAACCCTGGTATTGGGGGGGGGGCTGCGGTAAGGCGGGAGAGGCTGGAAGCCTCGAAGGTGGTCTTAGGTGTCTGAAGGTGGTCGTAGGCGTCTATTCGACAACATTCGAAAAAATGTCCACGACGAACGGAACGAAGCTCGCTGGGGCCGTTTGCCCACTAGCCAGGACCCGCCGGATGCGGAACTGCATGTCCGGTGGTGTAGGAGGATGGCGGGGGAGACCCCGCCTCGTGCCCGATTACGTTAAGAAATTCGAAGCGACTGGAGTGAACCGATGGCCACGACCAAATATTTTGTCCTGTCTTCATCTGCGGGGGCTAACTACACCGACTTTGACCTGTCTTATGGCACGGTGACCTTAAGCGGTGAGCAGGTGGCGTTTGTCGGTTCGATCCAGGTTGACGCGGTGTTTGTGCGCCCTGGCGTGACGGTGGATTTCACCTTGAGCGGTTCGGGTGCCGACAAGATTTATTTGAGTGGCAGCTTCGCCAGTTATACCTCTTCGATTTCTGGCTCGGTGATGACCTTGCAGCGCGGCGCGGGGGCCACGCTCGAATCGGTGAGCTTTATTAAATCGACGAGTGCGCTGACTAGCGACAGCGTGATTTTTGCTGATGGCACACTCAATAGCCTCGATTTGTATAACAACCTGAAGACCGGCGTGGTCTTGCCGGCGCTGTCTACCGCGGAAACTTCTGTCGCGCCGCTGGCCCCGGCAGCCGCCGGCTCGACTTTGAATGCCACTATCAAGGCGTTTGCGCTGAACTCGGCCGGTGATACGTTTGCGCCGGCCTCCCCCGGCATGGCGCTGACGGTGGTCGGCAGTATTGGCGTCGATACGGTGTATGTGCCGCGCGGCGGCACCGTCGATTGCACCTTGTTAGGCAGCGGTCAGGATCTGATTTATTTCACCGGCAATTGGGGCGACTACACGAAGGTTGTCTCGGGCAGCGTAGTGACCTTCAGCCGCACGGTGGATGGCTTTAACGAGAGCGTTAAGGTGGTTGGCACCGGTACCACCAGTCTGAACGACCAGTTGGTATTTGCCGACGGAGCGGTGCATTCGGCCGATGCGAAAGCGGCGTTGCTGCTCAACCTAAATGCACCCATCACCGGTGTCACCGGCTATGACCTGACGATGATTACGCCGGGCCTGGCACCGGCCTTCAGCGATAGCGCCTTGAACGGTGTAAGCAATCTGGAAGTGGGCTCGAATCTGGTGCTTAACTACCGGAGTGCGGTCACGGCGGTGGCGGGCAAGTACATCCACATCGTGAATGACGGCGGTACGGGTTTTCATGGTGAGAGCACGGTCAGCACGCTTAATATATTGGTGACCGATACCTCGCAGGTGACGATCGTCGGTGGGCGGGTGACGTTGAACCCGACGACGGATCTGGATTTATCGAACAACTATCACATTACGATCGATGCGGGCGCTTTCAGGGGAGCGAGCAGTAATCAGGTGTCGGCGGCGTATGACGGCACGAGCACACTGCATTTCAGTACGGTGACCCCGGGAATAACGGCGCTGGCCAATGCGGCAGCCTCGCAGGTGATGAACGCCGATGGCACGCTGGGTAATGGGC
>CAIWNB010000138.1 GCA_903913965.1 uncultured beta proteobacterium | reverse complement strand
TTCAGCACACTCATGCGCGCACCCCTGACTTGCGGGCGGCCAGATCGGCCAGCACGGCGGCGGTGTCTTCACCGGGACGCGGCGCCTCAAACACGCCGCACGGCGTCTGCGCAAAATGCCACGGCAGTCCGGCCACCGACACCGTGCCCCAGTCGCGCGTGGCGACGTTGGCGATCATTTCGTTCATCACCACCTGCTGATGATGACGGAAGGTTTCAAAGCGGAAGGCCTGCGTGCACGCAACACCTTCGCGCTGCATCACACGCTGCCACCACAAAGCCGGCCGCGCCTTGAACGCTGGTGCAACTTCGGCAAACAAAGCCTCGCGATGTTCAACGCGCAAACGATTGCTGAGAAAGCGCGGATCGGCCGCCAGTTGCGGGCGCTCCAGGGCGCGACAAAAGCCGGCGAATTCAGCGTCGTTGTGCGCCGTGACAAACACCTCGTCGTCGAGGGTGGCAAAGGCGCGGTCGGGCACGATGCCCGGTGATTCACTGCCGCGCGGCGCCGGGATCAAACCGCCGCCAAGATATTCGGCGATGCGCGTGGCTTGAATCTCCATCGCCGCCTCCAGCATCGAGACTTCTACCTTCTGTCCGCCGCCGCCCATGGCCCGTTCGAGCAGCGCGGCGAGTACCGCCTCGGTGGCAACACTGGCGGTAGTGAGATCGAGAAAACCGGTGAAGCGAAAGGCTTCGAGCGTTTCACCCGGCGCGCCGTTCAAGCGCGCAAAGCCCGAATACGCCTGCATGATGTAATCGGCGCAACCGGCTTTCGCCAGCGGCCCGACTTCGCCAAAACCGGAGATCGCGCAATAGACGATATCCGGATTGACCTTGCGCAGCGATTCGTAATCGAGGCCCAGGCGCTCGATCACGCCAACACGAAAGTTCTGTACAAAGACATCACAGGTGGCGGCGAGCTCAAGGGCGGTGGCGCGGTCTTCGGCCTTTTTAAAATCGAGCACGATGTCTTTTTTATTGACGTTCATCGACATGTAGTTGGTGCCCATGCCTTTTTGCGTCGGTGCCACCCAGCGCGTGCCGTCCCCGGCCGGCGGTTCAACCTTGATGACTTCGGCGCCCAGCATACCCAGCAGCGCCGCCGTCCACGGCCCGGCCGCCATGATGCTGACGTCCATTACACGCATGCCGGCGAGCGGCCCTGAAGTTTTTGTCGTCATGAATTCAATACTAATCAGCCCTGGGGCAGAGCCGGTTCACCGCGGCAGAACACGATCACGCCGCGCTCTCCTCGATCTCTGTGAACCCTGCTGCCCCGGTGGCAAACCTTTTAAAGTGCGTTCAACGAATCGATGACCTTGCGGTCGTAGACCAAGCCTTCGGCGCGACGGCGCTCGCGTTCGCGATACGCGCGCTCCGACGGGATGCGGATCTCGTCCACGCCCGGACGCCTGGGCGTCGACTTGATGAATTGCACCAGCTCGGCCATCTGCGCTTTGAACTCGCCGCCGGGCAACATCAGTTGCGGGTCCATCACCCAGAACAGGAAGCCGTAGTCGGAGACCTGACCCTTGGCAAACGCCGAGCCGGCGAGCAGACCCAGCGACTGCACCGCCAGCGACAGCACATAACCCTTGTGACCGCCGAAGGGCACGACACCGCCTTCGAGCACGGCCGCCGCATTGGTCGATGCATTGCCTTCTTTGTCAAAGCCAATGCCGGCCGGCAGTTCTTCACCGAGATGCGCATGCAGCATCACATCGCCCCACATCAGCGCCGCGGTACCCATGTCGAACACGACCGGGCCGTTGTCCGACGGAAAGCCGATACAAATCGGATTGGTACCCAGCGCCGGACGCTTGCCGCCGATCGGCAGCACACGCGGTTGCGCGCTGGCGATATGAAAAGCCACCAGGCCCTGCTTGACGATCTGCTCGACGAAGTAAGCGTTGCGGCCCGAGTAATAGCTGTTGTAGACGCCGACCGAGGCGAAACCGGTTTTCTTTGCTTTTTCCGCCGCCAGCATCGCAGCGCGGTAACAGGTGACGTAGCCGATATTGTTCGCGCCATCCATGCGTGCCGAGAGCGGTGTTTCGTGATCAATCCTGATCGGCTGCCGGCCCTTGAGATGTTTCGGATCAGTGGCGATGGCGAGGATGCGCGGCAAGGAAGCGAAGCGATAACCGCACAGCGCGTTGTCGATCAGCTGATCGACAACGATCTTGGCGTCTTCTTCGTTGTAACCGATAGCCTTCAAGGCGCGCATGCCGATGGCGGTGGCCTCGGCTTCGCTCATGCGTACTGAATCGGCGCGGTCTGCGTCCAGCGTGTTACCCGTGCTTGCAGTCGTTTCTGACATATCCATTCCTATTATTCATGCAGATCATTCATCACTGTTCGCCCTCCCCCCGCGCGTTGCGCAGTGGAGGGCGTGTAACCATTAACGCTTTACGGGCCGGAACTGCAACAGCGTGATTTCCGGCGAGATGTCTTCGTAACAGGCTTCGACCGGCATACCGATCTTGATGTCTTTCAAATCACATTCGAGCAGATTGGTGGTCAGCCGCGCGCCCTCGTCGAGCTCGACCTGCACGACTGCGTACGGCACGCGCGATTCGAACCACTTGGTCCACGCCTTGTGCATGACGACATAGTTGTGCAGCACGCCGCGGCCGCTCATCAACGCCCACTCCCACTTCATCGAGAAGCAGTGCGGGCAATTCGAGCCGATCGGATACCAGACCTTGTGGCAATCGCTGCAGCGCTGCAATTTCAGCTGGCGCTGGCGTGTGGCTTCCCAAAAGGTAACTTCTTCAGGATAAACAAACGGCAGGTAGCGGCCGTGTTCATCGATCATTTTTGACTGTGGTTGCAGACTCATTTCTTTTCTCCCGCTATCTAACAAGCGTCGAAACAACGGGGGCGTGCCCCGTTGTGTATGCCCTGCATTGAGAGGGCGCGCGAAATTTAAAAAACGCTTTCATCAGCGCCCTGCCTAGCGACGGAAAATCACGGATTCGCCGAGGAAGCTGCCGTATTGAATGATCTCGGCATCCTTGACCTGGCGCTCGCCGCACTCGTGACGTAACTGGCGCGTCACCTCGACAAACAGGTTCCAGCCGATCATGTGGCCTTCGGAGAGCAAACCACCGGAGGTGTTGATCGGCAACTCGCCACCGAGTTCGATGCGGCCGTCCTTGACGAACTCGCGCGCCTCGCCCGGTCCGCAGAAACCAAACCGCTCAAGACCAAACAGCACCAGCGGCGAGAAGGCATCGTAGGTGATCAGGGCGTCGACGTCTTTCTGCGTGATGCCGGCCATTTGATAGGCGTAGAGGTCTTCCTTGGTCGGCGTGTATTTATAGACTTCCTGCTGCGCCACGCCAAGACCCGGCAGCGTCAGATTGTGGAACTGGCGGCCGGCGTGCACGCCCTGCATGCCCGAGATATACACCGGCGGCTTCTTGCAATCTTTGGCGCGATCGGCCGAGGTGATGATGATGCAGGCGCCGCCATCGTTGTTCTGGCAGCAATCAAACAGGCGCAGCGGCTCAACGATCCAGCGCGATTTCAGATAATCCTCGCGCGTCATCGGGTCACGTCGCATCGCGTTCGGATTCAGCCGGGCGTGTTTACGAAAGGCCATCGCGATCGGAGCGAGATCTTCGTTGCTGCCGCCGTACATATGGAAGTAACGCTGGGCGGCAATCGCCGCGCCAAACACCGGGCCCATCGCACCATAGGCCGGGCTTTCACCATGCGGCCCCAGGCCCTGGCGCCACATCTCGCTATCGGCGGTCTGGCCGTAAGCCTTGCGCCGACGGCCGTGCACGATAGCCACGGCCTTCGCCATGCCGGTGGCCACCGCCATCGCCGCGTGCTGCAGCATCGGCGCGATAAAGCGGCCGTGACTCCAACCCTGATAGGCGTAGCGCACATCGGTGCCGACGGCTTCAAGAAAGCGGTCATAGTCATAGCCATAGGCGAGCTGGATGATGCCATCGACGTCGCCGCGTTGCAGGCCCGCATCGTCGAGTGCCTCCTGATAACACTGCACGGCCAGCTCAAGTGCGGTGTTATCAGGATACGAGCCCATTTTCAGGCCGACGCCGACGATGGCGGTTTTGTCGCGCAAGGCTTGCGCTGTGTCAGTCATTGAATTTCCCCTTTTGCAAATGCCGCGCGCTCATGACGCGCGAAATGTGATGCGATTATTCCTTCGGCAGCTTCGCCGCCTCGACGATGGTCGCGTAGCGCGCCATCTCGCTCTTCAACAGGGCGCCGAGTTGCTCCGGCGTGCCCGGCCACGGATCAATACCGGCGGCCGCCATCTTCTCGCGCGCCTCGCGGCCTTCCATGCCTTTGATGACTTCGCGGTTGAGCTTCATGATGATCTCGCGCGGCGTGCCGGTCGGTGCAAACATGCCATACCAGATCGACATCTGAAATCTCGGAAAGCCCGCTTCTTTCGACGTCGGCACATTGGGCAGCGTCGCCACACGGTTTTCCGACAACACCGCCAGCGGTCTCACCTTGCCGGCGTTGATCAGGGGCAGCACCGAGGCCACCGAAACGATCACTTCATCGACCTCACCGCCAATCAGGGCCACGGTGGCCACCGTGGCGCCCTTGTAGGGCACATGGGTGATGTCGATCTTCTCGGTAAATTTGAGCAATTCGTTGGCCAGATGATTGGTGGTGCCCGCACCACCCGAACCAAAATTGAGCTTGCCCGGCTTAGCCCGCGCCAGCGCGACAAATTCCTTCAGCGTCTTCGAAGGCACCGACGGATGCACCAGCATCACGTTTTCGATCGAAGCCAAACGCGCCACCGGCACAAAATCTTTCAGCGGATCGTATTGCAGGCTCTTGTAGAGCGACGGACTCAGCGCCAGCACCGGTGACGTCACCGTCAGCGTATAGCCATCAGGCGGCGCCTTGGCCAGCTGGGTCATCGCCACATTGCCGCCAGCGCCAGGGCGGTTGTCGGGGATCACGTTCTCACCAAGCTGTTCGGCGAGTTTCTGCGCCACCACGCGGCCCACCATATCGCTCGGCGCACCGGGCGGAAACGGCAGAATCATGCGGATCGGCTTCGAAGGATAATTTTGTGCCGCGGCGACGCTGCAAAGACCGGCCAAAAAAAGTACGGTCAACGCACGTGCGCTGCGTTTGGAAATAAATTTCATGTGTGAGTTCCGCGAACGCCGGCGCGCCAGGTCGGACGCGTCGTAGGTGAATGAGTCGAGCTCATATTTTACGGGCAGCGGCCTTGCGGGGCAAACTTCCACGCGCACATAAGCACAAGGAAAACGCTTCGGCACTGCGCAAAAATTTGCGTTTACCCAATCAGAACATGCGCAGCATCCTCTGCGCGCACGCGGCCTTGCTGGTGTAGAGTCTGCGCTCATCCTCAAGGAGACCCCTTCATGTCATCCACACCCATCACCGGCAGCTGCCTCTGCGGCTCGATCAAGTTTGAAGCCGCCGCCCCCTTCGCCGGCTTTCGCTACTGCCATTGCAGCCGTTGCCAAAAAGCCAGCGGCAGCGCGCACGCGGCGAATCTGTTTGTGCCCGAAACGCAATTCAAATGGGTGGCAGGGGAGGCGCTGCTCAAACGCTTCGATCATCCGCAGGGCGAACGCTTCGCGGTGTGGTTTTGCCCGGAGTGCGGCACGCGCATGCCGCACAAGATCAAAACCACCGACAACATGCTGATCCCGGCCGGCGTGCTTGATACCGATCCGGTGGCGCGGCCGACCAACAGCATTTTCTGGAAGTCAAAAGCGGTCTGGTATCACTCGCCGCAGGAACTGCCGCAGTTCGACGAATACAAATAGCCCGCTGCCCCCGTACCACACGTCCAACACATTGCAGCTGCTGTGATCACACTCGAAGCCGCCACGCTCGCCTTCGATGCCGCGGGCACGCCGTACTCGGCGGCCTATGGCGACATCTATCACAGCGCTGATTCCGGCCCCGGTCAGGCCCGGCATGTGTTTCTCGGCGGCAATGATCTGCCGGCGCGCTGGGCCGGCCGGTCCGTCTTCACCATCGTTGAAACCGGCTTTGGCATCGGCATCAACTTTCTCGCCACCTGGCAGGCCTGGCGTGATGATCCGGCGCGCCCCGCACGGCTGCACTATGTGGCCATCGAAAAGCATCCGTTCTGCGCGGCTGATCTGGCGCAGCTGCACGAGCGCTACGCCGCCTTCAACGCCATCGCTGCACCGTTACACGCCGCCTGGCCGCTGCTGCTCGGCGGCACGCACCGTCTGCATTTTGAAAATGAGGCCATCACCCTGACGCTGGTGTTTGATGACATCGCACACGCGCTGCCGCGTCTGCGTGCGGCGGCCGATGCGTTTTATCTCGACGGTTTTTCCCCGCAGAAAAACCCGGCGATGTGGAATCCGCGCATCCTGCAGGCGCTCGCACGCCTCGCGCGTCCCGGCGCCACGCTCGCCACTTACACCACCGCACGCCTGGTCAAGGACGGTCTGACGCAAGCCGGTTTCGTGCACACGCGACGCGCCGGCTTTGGCAGCAAGCGCGACATGTTAAGCGCCCGTTATCAACCACATTGGCAACCACGCCACAGCACCCCTGCCATACCGACATGGCCGCAACGCCGCGCCATCATCATCGGTGCGGGCATGGCTGGTACGGCGGTGGCGCAACGTCTGGCGCGACGCGGCTGGGCGATCGATTTGATCGACGCCGCCGCCACACCGGCCGCCGCCACCTCGGGCATGCATGCCGGCGCCTTTCATCCCTTGCTCACACGCGACGACAGCATCACCGCG
>CAIWNB010000137.1 GCA_903913965.1 uncultured beta proteobacterium | reverse complement strand
CGGGTCTCGCGTCTCGCGTGCCAGCTCGAGGTAAGACTGCACCGCGACATTGATCTGGCCGCGCTGCAAGGCAATATCGGCGAGCAACAATCTGAAGAGTATGGGCTGGCTCAGCTCGATCTTCGGCAGCACCGGATTGCTGACCGGCGGCTGCGCCACCACGCGCGGTTTGGCCGCGGGCGGTTTCGCCGCCACCGTGGGGCGCTCTGCGGCCGGTTGCTGCGCAGGCGGCTGCACCGGCTGTTGCGCGCAGGCGGCAAGCAGGGCTGTCAGTGCCAGCGTGATGGTGCACTTAGTTTTCATGTGGGATGCGGGTTTGCGACCCGGCTCGATAGAGGGTGAATATTATCCAGCAAGTTCTTCATAAACCATCGCATATTAGGTATATTTGGCGCCCGCCACAAGCGAGAAACGGCGCCGCTGCGCGCCATATGGGAACGCATGACTGAAACCACTCCTGAGATCACCGTTTCGGCCCAAGGGCTGTCGCGTCGTTTCGGCGCGCACACCGTCGTCGATGACATCAGCCTCGAGTTAAAACGCGGCGAAATTCTCGGCTTCCTCGGCCCCAACGGCGCCGGCAAAACAACCACCATGCAGATGCTGACCGGCAACCTTGCGCCATCAGCGGGCTCGATCAAAATCTGTGGCGTGGATATGTTGGATCAACCAACGGCGGCCAAGGCACACATCGGTTACCTGCCGGAGACACCACCGCTCTACCGCGAACTCACCGTCAGGGAATATGTCGACCTGGCAGCGCGCCTCCATCGGGTGGCCAAAAACGCGCGAACCTCGGCGGTGGACGAAGCACTCGCGCACTGCAATCTCAGCGAGGTCGCGAATAAACTCGTCGGTACCTTATCCAAGGGTTATCAACAGCGCGTCGGTATCGCCCAGGCCATCGTGCACAAGCCCAACCTCGTCATACTCGACGAACCCACGGTCGGTCTCGACCCCAACCAGATCCGCGAGATCCGCAGCCTGATCCGCGAACTCGGCCGCGATCGCAGCGTAATTTTGTCGACCCACATCCTGCCCGAGGTCGAGAGCGTGTGCGACCGCGTGGTGATACTGCATCACGGCAAAACGGTGTTCGGCGACACCATCGACGGTTTGAAAAAATTTCATGGCGGACGCATCGTTCACATCGGGCTACGCCGCCCGCCGGCACTTGAAGTGCTGGCAGCGATCACGGGCGTAGCAGGCGTGGAAGCCGACGGTGAGTGCAGCTTCCGCATCAGCTTTGCAGACCAGTGCGACCCCACGGACGCACTCGTGCGGCGCGCCGTCGAAGAATCCTGGGGACTCTTTCAATTGGTGCCGGCGCAAACCAGCGTCGAGGAGGTTTTTGTGCAGCTCACGCAGAAAGACGAGGCTGCGGCATGATCAATACGATCGCAGGCAAGGAACTCAAGGCATTGTTCTCCTCACCGCTGGCGTGGATCGTGCTCACGCTCTTGCAATTGATTCTGGGCTTTGGCTTTCTCAAGCGGCTCGATGACTTCATGCAGATCCAACCGCAACTGCTGCAAGCACCCAACCCGCCGGGCGTCACCGAGCTGGTGGTGGTCCCCGTCTACGCGACCTGCGCGATTATTATGTTGTTTGCCGTGCCGCTGTTGGCGATGCGGCTGATTGCCGAAGAGCGGCGCAACCAAACGATGGTGCTGTTGATGTCGGCGCCGCTGTCGATGACCGAAATCGTGCTCGGCAAGTTCTGCGGACTGCTGGGCTTTCTGCTGCTTATCGTCGGCGTTACCACGCTGATGCCGCTGGCGCTGCTGGCCGGCGGGCGGCTTGATTTCGGTCTGCTCGCCAGCGTCGTCGGCGGCATTGCGCTGCTGGCTGCCTGTTTCGCTGCGGTCGGGCTTTACGCGTCGTCGCTGACGGCGCAACCGATCTCCGCCGCGATCATCGCCTTCTGCCTGTTACTTGGCATGTTGCTCACCGGTGAAACCGCCAGCGACGGACTGCGTGAACGCGGCTGGACGGTACCGGCGGCACTGGCCCAGGTGCTCTCGCCGCTGAAGAACTTCGAGTCATTCGCCAAGGGCTCGCTCGACAGTTACAGCATCGCCTGCATGGTGTTGCTGACGGCCGTCTTTCTTGTCTTGTCGATCCGCCGCCTTGACGCGGCGCGTCTGGGCTGAAGCGCCATGCAAACCAACGTCCGCATCCGCCTTCAAATGCTCGCCCAGAACGGCCTCTTCGTTGTACTGTTGGTCGCCCTCACCGCCTTGCTGGCGTATTTCGCGCAAGATTACCGTCTGGTCCGCGACGTCACGCAGAACGGCCGCAACACCCTGTCGCAACAAGCGCGCGAGGTGCTCGGCAAACTCGGTGAGCCGGTCAAGATCACCATCTTCGCCGCACCGCAGGATGTGCGTGGCGACCTGCGTAAACAGTTGCGCGATTTTTTTGCGCCCTACCAGCGTGTTAAAGCCGACATCACGGTGAACTTTGTCGATCCGCGTGAAGAACCCAAGCTCGCACAAGCGGCGGGTATCCGCGTGCCGGGCGAAGGCATCATTGAATACGGCAGCAAAAAAGAACACCTGACGACCTACAACGAGCAGACCTTCGTCAACGCCTTGATGCGGCTGATGCGCGCCGGTGAGCGGCTGCTGATGTCTGTCGACGGGCACGGCGAACGCCGGCTGAACGGCACAGCCAATCATGATCTCGGTGAATTCGGCAAACAACTCAACGCCAAGGGCTTTCAGACCAACAGCCTGAATCTCGCCATAGCACCGGAAGTGCCGGCCAATGCCAACGTGCTGTTAATCGCCACGCCTCAGGTGGATCTGCAGGCCGCCGAGGTTCAGAAAATCCGCCAATTCGTGCAGAGCGGCGGCAATCTGCTCTGGCTGATCGATCAGGAACCCCTGCGCGGCCTGCAGCCGATCGCCGAACAACTCGGCCTCGTGCTCGGACCGGGCACCGTGGTTGATCCGGACGCGGCGCGCCTCAATGCGTCGCCAGCGATAGCCATCGGCGCAGGCTACGGACGCCATGCGATCACCGACAACTTCACGCTCAATACAGTGTTCCCGTTTGCACGCCAGATCGGCGCCAATGAAGGCCGCGACTGGCGTGTCACGCGGCTCATTGATGTGGCGCCGCGCGGCTGGGTGGAGATGGGCAAGCTCGACGCCAAGATCAGCTTCGACAAGGGCAGTGATTTGCCGGGCCCGGTGACCATCGCACTCGCACTCGAGCGCAACGTCAAAGATCGCGCACAACGCGTTGTGGTGATCGGCAACGGCAGTTTTCTGGCCAACCAGTTTCTGGGTAACGGCGGCAATCTTGATCTGGGCATGAATATGGTCAACTGGCTGGCTGGCGACGACGCCATGATCACCCTGCAACCACGCGCGACCGTCGACGGCAACCTTGAACTCGGCCGTGGCGTACAATACTTCCTGCTCTTTGGCTTCCTCATATTCCTGCCACTGTCTTTTGCTGCAGTGGGCACGATGATCTGGTGGCGTCGTCGCAAGGGATGAAAAAAAGCCTGCTGATTAATGCCGGCTTGCTGGCGGTGATCGTGGTTCTGGGTCTCGCGGCATGGCTGAAGCCGGCCGCCAAAGAGCAACAACACAGCCTGTCGACACTCAAAGCGGCCGAGGTCAAATCGATTGAAGTGACGATCGGTGCGGCTGCACCGCTGGTGCTGGAACGCGTCGCCAACGACTGGCGGCTGAACGCACCGCTGCAGGCGCGCGCCGACGGCTTCCAGGTACAGCGCCTGCTCGAAATCCTCGACGCCAAATCAGGCACGCGTTTTCCGGCCGCCGGACTGGCGCGCTACGGCTTGAACGAACCCTACGCACGCCTGCGCATTGGCGGCCAGGATTTCAGTTTCGGCGCAGCCAACGAAATGAGCCGCGAACAATATGTGTTAAGCGGCGACGGCATTTATCTACTGCCCTTGCGCTACGCGGCGGCACTCCCGAAGGACGCATTCAATCTACTAAGCAAACAATTATTCGCCGCCGATGAAGCGCCCCTCGCCTTCGAACTCGAGGGGTTCAAGGTCGAACAGGTAAACGGCACCTGGACGCTGAAAATGTCTGCCGCCAATGCAGCCGCTGGTGAAGCCGGCACCGACGACATCAACCGCTGGGTTGATCAATGGCGGCTGGCGGGCGCCATCAGCGTGCAAGCAGCAACGCAACGCAAACCAATCGGCATCATGAAAGCCACTCTAAAGAACGGCAGTACGGTCGTCGTCAAAATACTGGAACGTGGTGCCGGCACGGTGCTCGCCCGCGAGGACCAGCCGTTTGAATTTGTCATGGCTGCTGAGACCGCAAACCGCCTGCTGGCGCCACCGGCGGCAGCCATCGCCCCAGCGGCAAAATAATCGTGCCTGAATTACCCGAAGTTGAAACCACGCGACGCGGTCTCGAACCGCTGGTGCGCGGCGCCACGGTCAGCGGCGTGGTGGTCCGCAACCACTCACTGCGGCAACCGGTGCCGCGTGACATCGCCACCAGCCTGCTCGGGCAACGCATCGACGAACTCGAACGCCGCGGTAAATACCTGTTGTTTCGCACGGTTGAGGGCACACTAATCGTGCATCTGGGCATGTCGGGAAGACTGTGGGTGGTCGAGGCGCAAACCGCGCCCGCCAAACACGATCATTTCGATCTGGCGCTGGCCAACGGTAACGTGGTGCGTTATCGCGATCCGCGTCGTTTTGGCCTGGTACTGTGGCAACGCGGTGATCCACTCGAACATAAGCTGCTGCGCGATATCGGGCCGGAACCATTTTCAGATGCCTTCAACACGCAATGGCTCTATGCGCAAACGCGCACGCGCAGCGGTGCGATCAAAACCACGCTGATGGACAGCCATCTGGTGGCCGGTGTCGGCAACATCTACGCCAGCGAAGCGTTGTTCAGGGCCCGCATCAATCCCAAACTGCCGGCGCGACGCCTGGGTCCCGCGCGCTGCGCCACGCTAGTCGAGACCGTGCGCGAAGTACTGGCCGATGCGATCAAAGCCGGCGGCTCCAGCCTGCGCGACTACGTCAATTCAAAAGGCGAAGCGGGTTACTTTCAGAATAATTTTTCGGTCTACGACCGTGCGGGGAAACCGTGCCTCGTCTGCGGTGGCGCGATACGCAGCCTGGTGTTGGCACAACGCTCGACGTTTTATTGCCCGCGCTGCCAGGCACGCTAGCAACAGATCGCGACTATTTAACCCGCGGCGTCATCCGCTGTAGCTTGGCTTCCAGCTGCGCGTGAGTTTCGACATGCCGCGGATCGAGCGGAATACAGTCGACCGGACAGACGATCTGGCATTGCGGTTTGTCGAAATGACCGACGCACTCAGTACACCGTGCCGGATCGATTTCGTAGATTTCCTCGCCCGCCGAGATCGCATCGTTCGGACATTCGGGCTCGCAGACGTCGCAATTAATGCAAGCGTCCGTGATCAGCAAAGCCATCGCGCCCCCTAGGTTTTGCCGCCAAGGGAGGCGATTTTCTTTTTCAGGCATTGCCGCACGTGCGGCGAGACAAACTCACTGACGTCACCGCCGAGTATCGAGATCTCGCGCACCAGCGTGGCAGAAACAAACAGATACTCATTCGCCGGCGTCAGAAAAATCGATTCGACTTCCGGATACAGATTGCGGTTCATGCCGGCAAGCTGAAATTCATATTCAAAATCCGATACCGCACGCAAGCCGCGCATGACGACGGCAGCGCCCTGATCACGCGCAAAATGCATCAGCAAGCCGGAGAATCCCATCACCTTGACGTTTTTGTATTTACCGAGCACACGCCGCGCCATCCCCACCCGCTCTTCCAGGGTGAAGAACGGACGCTTGGAGCGACTGTCGGCAACCGCCACAATCACTTCGTCAAACATGCGCGCAGCGCGCCGCACCAGATCCTGATGACCCAGGGTGATCGGGTCGAATGTTCCCGGATAAACCACTTTACGTTTCATGCCCCGTCCATTTCAGCAATTGATGAGAGACCGCGCCTGCGCGCCCACTACGCCAGATTTCCCAGACGCCACCGACCGACTGTGGGGCCGGCGCCTCGACATGTATCAGCGCGCCTTCCGCCAGCCGCGGCACCAGGGCTTGCAGTACCTGCGGCAAAACGTCCATGCGAAACGGCGGATCAAGGAATACCACGTCATAACGCTCCGTGTCGAGGCGCAGAAATTCTAGCGCATCGGCGCAACGCAACTCCACCGTGGAAGCCTCTAACAAACGGGCATTCTCCTGCAAGGTGCGAAAAGCCACCTTGTCGCGCTCGATCATCAGCACTTTGGCGGCACCACGCGAAGCGGCCTCAAAACCCAATGCGCCACTGCCGGCGAACAAATCGAGGGCCCTCTTGCCGGTGAGATCCTGGCCCAGCCAGTTGAACAAGGTTTCGCGCACGCGATCGGGCGTCGGCCGCAGATCGTCACGCGTGGCAAAACGGATGACGCGGCTGCGCCAGGCCCCGCCGATGATACGCACCCGATTGGCCGCCGCCGGCATCAGACAGCGTCCGCGCCTATCGCGCCGCCGGTGCGGCTGGAGTTTCCTCGCCGCCGACGATCACGGTCACCATGCGGGCGGGATCAACATGCCGCGCAAAAGCGCGGCGGATATCCTCGATCGTCACCTTCTCGACCTTCACCGTAAAGTCGTCCAGATAGGTCAGCGGCAGATCGTAGAAGCCGATCATGGCGAGGTTTTCAACGATCTTGCGGTTACTGTCGATACGCAGCGCAAAGCCACCGATGATATTTTGCTTGGCCTTGCTGAGTTCGTCCGCGGTCGGTCCGCCCGACAGAAAATCTGCCAGCGTCTGGCGGACTACTGCGAGCGCCTCTGTGGCCTGATCGCGGCGTGTCTGCAAACCAATCGCAAACGGGCCGCGCTCTTTCATCGGCATGAAATAGCTGTAGGCAGAATAGGCCAGCCCACGCTTGGAACGCACTTCTTCCGTAATACGCGAAACAAAACCGCCACCGCCCAGTATGTAATTGCCGACGTAGAGCGGGAAATAATCCGCGTCGTCACGCCGTATGCCGGGCATGCCGACCATGATGTGGCTTTGCGTGGCTGGATGCGCCACAACCCGCGTCTGCGCGCTGGTCAGCGAGGCCACCGGGGTTAGCGTTGCGAGTGGCGCGCCCTGCGGCAGGCCCGTAGTAAGCTGTTCGGCAAGAGCCGCCGCAGCGTCCCTGGTAATGTCGCCCATCACCACCACCACCGCGCGCTGCGCCGAATAATAGCGGCGATAAAACCCGGTCAGGTCATCACGCGTAATCGTCGCTACCGTCGCCGCCTCGCCCGAGCCGCGCAGGCCGTAGGGATGGCTGCCGTAAACCATTTCGCTGAAATTACGGCTCAGCAGTGTTTGAGGCTTGGTATCGGCCTCCTTGATGGCGCCGATCGCACGCGCCTTTTCACGCTCCAGCACAGCGGCCGGAAATTCCGGCTTTTGCAATATGCGTATGAAGAGGTCCAAGGCCTGCTGCATCTCGGCTTGACTGGTGAGGGTGCGCAATGAAAGGCCGCCACGGTCACTGTCAAAACGGTTGCCCAACTGCGCGCCAGTGTCGGCCATGCGGCGCGAGATCTCGCTCTCCGAGAGGCCGCCCGCGCCCAGACGCATAAGGCCTAGCGTCATGCCCGCCACACCGGATTTTTCCGGCGTATCGAAAACGGAACCGGCGGCGAAGTCGATGCTGACATCCAGCATCGGCAAGTCGTGGCTCTCAACAAAATAAACACGCGCACCGCTTTTCGTCTGCCAATGTTGTATCGGCAGCAAGGCGGCCGCCGGCATCGCGAGCAGCATCAGTAGTGCAGCGACGCAGATGGCTTTCACTTTACTGGCCATGATGGAGCCCCTGGATGGCCGGCGCCGGCTTGCGGCCCTCAACCGGTTGTGGATCAAGCACCGCAATGGTCAGGCTGTCATCAATGAGGAATTTTTTCGCCACCGCCTGCACTTCCGCGGCGGTCACCGCCTGCAATTTTTTCAGCATGACTTCAATCGAGCGGTGCGGATAGCCGCCAATCTCCATTGAACCGATCTGCATGGCCTGAAAATAAATCGAGTCGCGTTCAAACACCTGGCCGGCGATCACCTGCGCTTTGATCCGTTTGAGCTCATCCTCGCTCACGCCGTCGGCGGCAATTTTGGCCAATTCGCGCCGTATCGCGCGCTCGAGTTCCTCGACCGTGCGGCCTGTCGCTGGAATACCGCTGATCATGAACAGCGCCGGCCCGCGCTGTGTATTGTCGTAACCGGCATTGACTGCATTGGCAATTTTCTCTTCGCGCACCAGCGTGCCGGTCAAACGCGCGGCATCGCTGCCATCCAGAACGCCGGCAAGCATTTCCAGCGCGTAGGGTTCGGTTTCATTTTCCACGTCGCGCAACACCGGCGCACGCCAGGCCATCGTCAACACCGGTAGTTCAGCCGCGGCCTTCACCGAGATCCGGCGAATGCCGACCTGGGCAGGCTCATCCTGGGGTTTGCGCGCCGGCACAGCCCTCTGCTTGATCGCGCCGAAATATTTTTCCGCCAGCGCAAAGACCTCGGCCGCCGCGACATCGCCGGCGACCACGATCATCGCGTTGTTAGGCGTGTACCAGCGTTGATACCAGTCTAGCGCGTCGGTATGCGTCATGTTTTGCAAATCGCTCATCCAGCCAACCACGGGCCGGCCGTAGGGATGTGCTGTAAAAACCGCCGCCATCAACTGCTCGTTTAAGACGCCGCGCGGCTGATCCTCAGTACGCAGACGGCGCTCCTCCATCACCACCCGGATCTCCTTGTCGAACTCTTCTTTCGAGATGACCAGATTCGCCATCCGATCGGCCTCCAACCTGAAAGACAATTCAAGGCTGGACTTGTGCAGTTGCTGGTGATAACCGGTGAAATCACGCGAGGTAAAAGCGTTCTCGCGCCCACCCGCGGCGGCGATCAGTCGCGAAAACTCGCCGCTGGGCACGCCTCGTGTACCTTTAAACATCATGTGTTCGAGCACATGAGCAACGCCGGTGCTGCCGTTGAATTCGTCGATGCTGCCGGCCTTGTACCAGACCATCGAAACGACGGTGGGCGCACGGTGGTCCTCTTTGACGATCACGCGAAGACCGTTGGCAAGCGTCTTCTCCGCCGTTTGCGCTTGTGCCCCCACAAAAGGCGATACCAGTGTCGCCGCAAGGGTGAGCAGGCAAAGGACTGCTCGCATCAACTTCATGCTTAACGGTTGTTCCATGCGTATTCCTGGTTTGAGTGGTAGCCCGCGGCCGGCTTTCCGGCTAGAATTTTAAGTCAATTGCTGTACCCGCGCTCATCTCATGCGCCGGCATCCTCACCCAGGCGACCATTGTGTGTTTTGTAAAAGTATTGACCTTACGGCGACGGCATTTCTGCGCCCCGATTATTGACCGCGCGCCGCATGTTTAGTTTCTTCAAAGGCAAGGAAAAAACCACGACGTCCGGCGGCTGGGGGCAGCGCCTGCGCGAAGGCCTGGCGCGGACGCGCAAAATTCTCAATACCGATCTCGGCAACCTGTTCGCCGGGGCGCGCCTCGACGAGGCGTTCTACGAGGAACTCGAAACCACCCTGCTCGCCGCTGATGTGGGGGTGGCGGCCAGCGGCTTTTTGATTCAGCGACTGCGTGACGAGGCGCGCCGCAATAACTATCGCGAGCCGCAGCAACTCAAGGGGGCGCTGCGCACGGCGATGCTGGAAATGCTCACGCCGATCGCCATACCGCTTGATATCACCACGCAAAAGCCATTCATCATCATGCTGGTCGGCGTCAACGGCGCCGGCAAGACGACCTCGATTGGCAAACTGGCCAACCATTTTCAGAAAAGCGGCCAGTCGGTGCTATTGGCCGCCGGCGACACCTTTCGCGCTGCCGCCCGCGAGCAATTACAGGAGTGGGGGGCGCGCAACAACGTCGCCGTCATCACCCAGCAATCTGGAGATGCAGCGGCGGTTATTTTTGACGCGGTTAATGCTGCACATGCCCGCAACATTGACGTCGTACTGGCTGACACCGCTGGTCGCCTGCCGACGCAATTGCACCTGATGGAAGAAATCAAGAAGGTTAAACGGGTGATCGACAAAGCGACACCCGGGGCACCGCACGAAGTCCTGCTCGTACTGGATGCCAATACGGGCCAAAACGCTGTCACCCAGGTCAAAGCCTTTGACGAAGCGCTCGGCGTTACGGGTCTTGTATTGACCAAACTCGACGGCACCGCCAAGGGTGGTGTGATCTGTGCAATTGCCCATCTACGCCGGGGCAGCGGTGGAAAGCCGCCCATCCCGCTGCGCTTTATCGGTGTCGGCGAGGGCCTGGATGATCTGCAACCTTTCAGCGCCGAGGAGTTTGTTGATGCCCTGCTCGGCTGATGCAAGCAACAGAATGACTCATTGCGCTGCGCGAAAATACGCGCCGCTTCATTTGAGCACCAGTGGGCGTTGCGCGGTATTTGGTGGACGCTCATGATCTCGTTCAGTCACGTTACCAAGCGTTTCCCTGGCGGCCATCAAGCCCTGCAGGATGTGAGCTTCTCGATCGATGCCGGCGAACTGGTGTTTGTAACCGGGCACTCTGGAGCCGGCAAAAGCACACTGCTCAAGTTACTGGTCGCTATCGAGCGACCAACCAGCGGCAATATCGTCGTTAATGGGCAAAACATCGGCAAACTCAGCCGGCGTGCCGTGCCTTTTATGCGGCGCAATTTCGGCCTCGTGTTTCAGGACCACAAGCTGTTGTTCGACCGTAACGTCTTCAACAATGTGGCCTTGCCGCTGCAAATCTCTGGCTTCCCCGGAAAAGACGTGGCACGGCGGGTGCGTGCGGCACTCGACAAGGTTGGTCTGCTCAAGCTTGAATCGGCGATGCCGATCACCCTCTCTGGAGGCGAACAGCAGCGGCTTTGCATTGCGCGCGCGATCGTTCACCGGCCAGCGATTTTGCTGGCCGACGAACCCACCAGCAATCTCGATCACGAATATGCGCTGGAAATCGGCGAATTGATCCGCTCCTTCAATCAGGTCGGGGTGACGGCGATTATCGCCACCCACGATCAAGCCCTGATGGACCAGCTGACACCACGCGTCATTTCACTCAGACAGGGCGTTATCGAAACGGGAGTGGCGGCATGAAAGGCTGGCTGGCAGCACATGCCGGGGGGCTGGGCGCAGCGCTCCGAAGAATTGGGGTGGCACCACTCGGTAGCGCGCTTAACGCCCTGGTCATCGGCATCGCCTTAAGCCTGCCGGTCGGTCTGTATCTGATCGTCGCCAATTTGCAAACGGCCTCCCGCGAGTTGACGGTGACGCCTCAGGTCAGCGTTTTTATGGCGCTCGACGCCAATCGAACCGAGGTAGCACAGGTTGAGGCGCGGCTGAAAAAACACACGCAGATCAGCACCTATCGTCTGGTGCCGCGCGACCAGGCTCTGGCGGACCTTAAGAAATCCAGCGGGCTGACGGATGTTATTGATGGCCTCCCACAAAATCCGCTGCCGGACGCATTTATTATTGATGCGGCAGATGTCGCACCTGCCACACTCGCCGCGCTGCGCGACGAGATCGCACAATGGCCCAGAGTCGCCCATGTGCAACTCGATGCGCAGTGGGCGCTGCGGTTGGACGCCGGCCTGCGCTTTGCGCGCCTGGTTGCCACCGTGCTGGCCACCCTGCTGGGTGTCGCACTGGCGGCAATCACCTTCAACACCATCCGCCTGCAGGTGTTAACCCGGCGCGATGAGATTGAAGTAATCAAGCTGATCGGTGCAACCGATTCGTTTATAAAACGGCCGTTCCTGTATTTCGGTGCGCTTCAGGGCACCGCAGGTGGCGCAGTCGCCTGGCTGATTGTGGCTGCGGGCACCTACCTTGCCAATCTCAGTCTCGGCGAACTCTCCCATGTGTATGCCGCCCTTTTCCAACTGCGCCCGCTGTCCCTGATTGAGGGGCTCGCACTTCTGCTCACCCCTGCGGCGCTGGGCTGGTTCGGCGCCTGGTTATCGGTCAGCCGACACCTCGCCCTGATCGAACGATAAAAAATTAACCTGCTGTTTTAGCACCCTAAATCACCTTCCTTACTCATACACGCAGGGTTGCAAGGGAACCATTTCCGCATTTGGCACTCAGACGCATAGAGTGCTAATATTGGCCCTTCAGGAGGTAAAACCATGGGTAGCCACGCATTGCCGATACCGTCAGCGACGGGCAGCCTGGACACTTATATCCAGAGCGTCAATCGTTTCCCGCTCCTCTCTCCACAAGAGGAGACCGATCTTGCGCGCCGTTTTCGCGACCATGAGGATTTGGACGCAGCGCGGCAATTGATCATGTCCCACTTGCGCGTGGTGGTCTCGATCGCGCGTGGTTATCTGGGCTATGGCCTGCCCCAGGCTGACCTGATTCAGGAAGGCAATATCGGCCTGATGAAGGCAGTCAAACGTTTCGACCCGGAACGCGGCGTGCGACTGGTGTCGTTTGCGGTGCACTGGATACGCGCCGAAATGCACGAGTTCATCCTGCGCAACTGGCGCATTGTCAAAATCGCCACGACCAAGGCGCAGCGCAAGCTGTTCTTCAACCTGCGCAGCATGAAGAGCGGCCTCGATACGTTGGGCGCCGCGGAGGTCAAATCGATGGCCACTCAACTTGGCGTCAAAGCCGAGGAAGTGGTGGAGATGGAAACCCGACTGGGTGGCAAGGATGTCGCGCTGGAACCTTTAAACGATGACAGCGAGGATAATTTTGCGCCCATCTCCTACCTCAGGGACACGCGCGCCGAACCCGACCACATTATGGAGAACGAGCAGTCCTCCCGTTTGCGCGGCGATGGGCTTGAGCATGCGCTCGCCAGCCTCGATGCGCGTAGCCGCCGCATCATCGAGACACGCTGGTTGCGCGAAAGCGAGCATGCAACCCTGCATGATCTTGCTGCAGAGTTCGGCGTGTCTGCCGAACGCATACGCCAGATTGAAAACAAGGCGATGCAAAAAATGCGCAGCATGATGGACGCAGCAGCATAATTCGTAAGCTATGTTCGTAAAAAAGCCGGCGATGCCGGCTTTTTTACGTCTGTGCACGCTCACGCCCGAAGCGCCGGCACAAAAAATTATTGGAGCAATATTCGGATGTCGTGCAACAGTTTTTGCGGGCCCTGCCCGTAGGAAGAGAAAAGCCGCAGACGGCCTGCGGTATCGTAGAGATAAGTGCCTGCTGAATGATCGACCGTATAACCGCCGCCCGTCATCGCCTGCTTCTGGAAAAAAACCTTGAACTCCTTGGTGGTGCGCGTAGTGGCTGCTGAGTCGCCGTACAGACCCAGAAATGACGGATGAAAATTGGGTACATACTTGGATAATAAATCCGGTGTGTCGCGCTCCGGGTCCACAGTAATGAACAGCACCTGCACCCGCTCGGCATCCTTGCCGAGCTCCTTCATCACCAGCGCCAGTTCACCCATGGTGGTTGGGCACACGTCTGGACAAAATATGTAGCCGAAGAAAAGAACGACCACCTTGCCCTTGAAATCCTCCAGCGTGCGCGGCTTGCCAAGGTGATCGGTCAGTTGAAAGCTGCGACCAAAATCAGCGCCGGTCAGATCGGTTAGCTGGAATGCTGGTTTTCCGCCATTACCATCGCAACCGCCGAGCAGAAAAACAACCGGCAGGAGCAGTGCGGCGACAAGGCGACGGATAATCCGGCGGGTCATCAAATCACGCTGTGATGTAATGATCGAGCAACAGAGCGGTAAACAACAACATCAGATAAAGGATCGAATAGCGAAAAGTCGTCTGCGCAAGACGGTCACTGTAATCACGGTAGATACGGATTGCGTAGTAGAGGAATACCGCGTCGAGCAGCAGCACTGACACAAGGTAGAGGACACCACTCATGCGCGTCGCGAAAGGCAGCAGCGTGACCGCGATGAGTATCACCGTATAGAGCAACACATGTAGCCGCGTAAACGCGTCGCCGTGGGTCACCGGCAGCATCGGTACACCGGCTTTCGCGTATTCGTTTTTCCGATAGAGCGCGAGGGCCCAAAAATGCGGTGGAGTCCAGGCAAAAATAATCAAAAACAAAAGCAGCGCTTGAAACGGCACGTCGCCGGTTGCCGCCGCCCAGCCTAGAACCGGTGGCATCGCCCCTGATGCGCCGCCAATAACGATATTTTGCGGCGTCATCGGTTTGAGCAAAACGGTGTAAACAACGGCGTAGCCCACGAAGGTCGCCAGCGTCAGCCACATTGTCAGAGGATTGACTTCGGAGTACAAAACGACCAAACCGATGCCACCGACGATGCTGGCAAAGACCAGTGTCTGACCAGTGGTTAATTCACCGCGCGGCAACGGCCTGCCGCGCGTGCGCGCCATCACTGCATCGATTTTCTGCTCAACGATGCAATTAAAAGCGGCGGCGGCTCCCGCAACCAAAGCGATACCGAAGGTGGCCGCAAATACGCGCCAGGCGAATCGGACATCGATCACCCCCGGCGGGACCGCGAGAAACATGCCGATAACAGCGCAGAATACGATAAGCGAGACGACACGGGGCTTGGTTAAAGCCATGAACTGGGATAGCCGCGTGGTGGTCTGCTGCCAGGTAAGGGATGTCATCGGTCAGGATCACAAGAAAGGCGGGATTTTATCACCGGCGGCAGGCCCGGCGAAGCAGCGTTGAGGCCAGGGTTTGCGAACGGCAGGTCAGCCGATCCCTGATGTTTTGAGCAGACGTGCCAGATCCTTGATCACACGCGCAGGATCTGCGTCCATGGGGTAACGCAGGACGATATTACCCAGCGGATCGGCAAGATAGAAATAGCGGTCAGTACTGATTTCGGCCGGCAGGGCTTTAAGTAATTCGCTACCCGCCGCGCGCACCACCCAAACCCCATCGTATACAGCCTGTTTTTCCGCAGGCGGCGGTGCGCTGTTGGTAATCAACCATACGCGCTCAATTCTGCTCATATCCTTGCCCTGCGTAAGCCGTAACTGGCGCAGCGTGAACAACTTCTGTTCGCAATCGGCGGCACACTCGCCGCTGCCAGTCATGATCAGGAGCCACTTGCCGCGCAAACGCTCGAGGGTGAATTCGGCTTGGTCCGCTAATTTCAAGCGTTCCACAGGCAGCGGGCGGGTTCCAACCAGCTCGCCATAGTTGATCTGGGCAGCCGGGGTGTAAAAATAGAATGTGATGTAAGACGCCACGACCGGCGCGATACAAAGCGCCAAAATCAACCAGAAAGGGCGGCGGCTACGCTGATCGTTTTCGGACATGGGTCACCAGATAATAAACAAGAATGGCTGCGGCCATCGCAAACCACTGGAAGGCGTAGCCATAATTTTTATCCGGGCTAGGCCCGGTAGGCTGCCATTCGCGCTTGAGGCCATCCTCTGCCGGACTGCTTTGCTGGATGACGATAGGTTGCAACGGTATGGCGACGGTGGCGCGATAACGCGAGATAGTTAGATTTTGCCAGACATTGCCGTCGGCCACCCGCGTTGAGAGTTCAAACTGCTGTTCACTCGGCACGATGGCAAGTCCGGTCAGGTGCTGTAATCCCTGTGGGGTAATGACCTGCGGCACCGTCCGCCTATCGGCTGCCGCGGCAACCCAACCACGGTTGACCAAGACATAACGTTCGCCGCCTTCGATCTTCAACGGCGTTACGACGTGGTAACCGGGTGCGCCATTCAACACACGATTGTCAATGAAGACGGTTTTGTCTGCGGCAAAATGACCGTGGGTCTCGACGCGACGCCAAGCCACATCAGCCACCCTCAGCTCATCGGCCGAAACAGCGATGACGGGACCGGTCTGCGCAGACTTAAGGCGCTCGCCCATGGCTGCCTTCTCGTCACCGCGGCCTAGCTGCCAAAATCCCAGCAACATTGTCAGTGCGATCCCGGCGAGCGCGGCGACCGTCGGCAGCCAGACACGGAGCGCTGGCATCAGTAGCGCCCCCCGCCGGTCTCGGCTACACTTCTCCGTATGAAAATCATCGTCATCCTGTTCATTTTACTCATTATCGGGAGCATGGCTTCCGCATTGTTTTTCATGGTGCGGGATAAGGGTAATTCAACGCGCACGGTACGCGCGTTGACCTGGCGTGTGGTCTTTTCGATCGCCTTGTTCGCAATGCTGATGCTGGGCTTTCATTTCGGTATGCTGCCCGGCAAGGTTTGACCCAACCGCAGACTGAAGATTCAAAAAAAACGCCGCATGAATGCGGCGTTTTTTTTATCCGGGTTTACTACCCCGGTGATGATGCAGCGAACAACTACAGCCAATAGACCACGACGAACAACAACAACCAAACCACGTCGACGAAGTGCCAATACCAGGCCACACCTTCAAAGCCAAAGTGATGATCGGCTGTGAAATGGCCGGCGATGCTACGGCCAAGAATAACGATCAGCATCAGAGTACCGACGGTCACGTGAAAACCGTGGAATCCGGTCAACATGAAAAAAGTTGCGCCGTAGGCACCGGACGTCAATTTGAGATTCAGGTCGGTATAGGCTTCGTGGTATTCCGTCACCTGCAGATATAGAAAGGCGATACCCAGCAACACGGTCAGGGCCAGACCACCGATCAAATGGGTACGGTTGTTTTTCAGCAGGCCCCAATGTGCAATCGTCACCGTCACGCCTGACGTCAGCAGAATCAACGTATTGATTGCGGGAACGCCCCACGCCGCCATCGGCGTGAATTTCTCGCTGGCCCCAGGGCCGGCGCTGGGCCATTGCGCAGCAAACTCAGGCCACAGCAGCTTGTGCTCAACATCGCCCAGCCAGGGTATCGACAACACACGCATGTAGAACAGTGCACCAAAGAAAGCGGCAAAGAACATGACTTCTGAGAAAATGAACCAGCTCATGCCCCAGCGAAAGCCGGCATCAATCTGCTTGTTGTATTGACCGCCTTCGCTTTCACGCGCGACTGAGCCAAACCAGCCAAACATCATCAGGAACAGCAGGCATAAGCCGACGATAAGGGGAAACTTTCCCCAGGATGCCTCATTCATCCACAACGCGGCGCCCGAAGCCATACTAAGCAACGCAACAGAACCGATAATCGGCCAGTGCGAAGGCTCGGGTACAAAATAACGCGCAGACTGGTTCAACATGATGCTCTCTCCCTGATAGCCCAGATTACAGTTTGTTAGCGGGTGATGAAACGCACCAGCATAACGAGACTCAATACAAAAATAATGCCACCGATAATTCCTGCCGTTACCACCTGTTGCAGTGTCAATGCGACCGCATCCTTCTCATATTCCGCGCGCTTGCGCACGCCAAAGAAAGACCAGAATACTGCTTTAGCGACCTGCAACGGCGTCGCCTTAACCTTTTTTTCCACGATCAACCTATAGGCCCGCTTTTTTAACGGCCCCTTCTATTTCAAAAAAAGAATAGGACAGGGTGATGGTACCGACGTTCTGTGGTAGCCCGGATTCGATCACAAAAGCCACCGGCATCTGCCGTGACTCTCCTGGCTGCAATATTTGCGGCGTAAAACAAAAACAATCCAGCTTCTTGAAAAACTGTTCTGCCAGCTGTGGCCCGTAGCTCGGTATCGCCTGACCAGTAATCGCGCGATTCGACGTGTTACTAACCTCATACATGATAGTGGTCAACTCGCCCGGATGCACCCGCAGGCTGGTTTGCACAGGACGGAAAGTCCACGGCAACTCGCTACGCAAATTTGAATCCAGTTCGATGGTGACCAACCGCGTCAGATCAACCTGGGTATTGGACACCTCATCAGGCTTGATTAGCCGGTTGATCCCGGTCACTTCACAAATTTTTTGATAAAACGGTATCAGCGCAAATCCGAAGCCGAACATCGCCACCGAGACGACGAACAGCTTGCGCATCGTGAGCAGATTCAATTGCGGGAGATTGACCATTACCAGTGGCGGATGAATACGGCAACAAAGAAGGCCAGCGCCACCGAAATCAGTAGCAGCGCGGTCTTCAGTTTTGGCGACACCATGTCCATGCTCTACTTGATGACCGGCGGCGTTTCAAAGGAATGGTAGGGTGCCGGCGAAGGCAGCGTCCACTCAAGCGTATCGGCGCCTTCCCACGGGTTGGCCGGTGCTTTCTCACCACCACGCGCGCACTTGATAATCGCGATCACGAACAGAAGCTGCGAGAATCCGAAGCCCAGTGCGCCAATCGAGGCAATCATATTGAAATCAGCGAACTGCATGGCATAGTCGGGAATCCGGCGCGGCATGCCAGCAAGGCCGAGGAAGTGCATCGGGAAGAACGTGATATTGAAAAACACGATGGACAGCCAGAAGTGCGCCTTGCCGAGTGCTTCGCTATACATATGTCCGGTCCATTTTGGCAACCAGAAATAAGTCCCGGAGAAAATGGCGAACAGGGAGCCGGCGACCAGTACGTAATGGAAGTGCGCCACCACGTAATAGGTATCCTGGAGCTGTATATCGATCGGGGTAATCGCACACACCAGACCGGTGAAACCGCCCATCGAGAACACAAACAAAAAGCCGCAGGCGAACAGCATCGGCGTCTCGAACGTCATCGAGCCTTTCCACATGGTCGCGATCCAGTTGAAGACCTTCACGCCCGTTGGCACCGCGATCAGCATGGTGGCGAACATGAAGAACAACTGACCCGCCGCCGGCATGCCGGTGGTGAACATGTGGTGGGCCCAGACGATGAACGAGAGTATGGCGATGGATGACGTGGCATAAACCATGGAGGCATAACCGAACAGCGGCTTCCGCGCAAACGCCGGGATCACCTGCGAGACGATACCGAAGGCCGGCAAAATCATGATGTAGACCTCGGGATGCCCGAAGAACCAGAAAATGTGCTGGAACATCACCGGGTCACCGCCGCCTGCGGCGTTGAAGAAGTTGGTACCGAAGTGGCGGTCAGTCAGCAACATCGTAATCGCCCCGGCCAACACCGGCATCACGGCGATCAGCAGATAAGCGGTGATCAGCCAGGTCCACACAAACAGCGGCATCTTCATGAGGGTCATGCCAGGCGCGCGCATGTTCAAAATCGTCGTGACAATATTGATCGAACCCATGATCGAAGAAGCGCCCATGATGTGCAGCGCAAAAATACCGAGGTCCATGCCTGGTCCCATCTGCGTCGACAACGGCGCATAAATGGTCCAGCCACCGGCCGGCGCACCGCCTGGCACAAAGAACGAGGCCACCAGCAAAATCGCCGCCGGGGGCAACAGCCAGAAACTCCAGTTATTCATCCGCGCGAAGGCCATGTCAGGCGCACCGATCATCATCGGAATCTGCCAGTTGGCGAAACCGACAAAGGCCGGCATGATCGCGCCGAACACCATAATCAGACCGTGCATGGTCGTGAGCTGGTTGAAGAACTGCGGCTCCCAGTATTGCAGACCGGGCTGAAACAGTTCAGCACGAATCCCGAAGGCAAGCAGGCCGCCCATGAAGAACATGGTCAGGCTGAACAGCAGATAAAGCGTGCCGATGTCCTTGTGATTGGTCGTGGTCACCCAACGCATCAGCCCCGAGGGGTGGTGGGCGTGATCATCGTGGCCGTGCGCGTGGTCGTGTGTGTGTGCTGCTTCCATTATTGTGCTCTCCTGCAAATCCGTATTGGGTTCCGGTCGGCGCGCTGCTTACTTGCCAGCCGCCGAGAGATAGTCCACCGTCGCTTTAATCTGATCATCCGACATGTCGGCGGCGCCGCCTTTGGCTGGCATCGCCTTAAAGCCTTTGATCGCGTGGGTGTAGAGAACTTCCTGCCCCTGCTTCAAGCGTGGAGCCCAGGCAGCCTTGTCACCGAACTTCGGCGCACCGGCCACACCGGCACCGTGGCAAGCATTACAGTATTTCTCATAGACCGCCTTGCCATCCATCGTGCCCGCTGCCATCGCGCTGGAAGCCGTTTTTTTCTTTTGCTCGGCAATCCACTGGTCGTATTTCTCCTGCTCGACCACTTCAACCACGATCGGCATGAAGCCGTGTTCCTTGCCGCACAGTTCAGAGCATTGACCGCGATAAACACCGACCTTGTCGGCACGGAACCAGGTATCACGAACAAAGCCCGGAATCGCATCCTGCTTGACACCAAACGCCGG
>CAIWNB010000136.1 GCA_903913965.1 uncultured beta proteobacterium | reverse complement strand
GCCGCCAGATGGGTGGCGTTGCCGACCCCCGATGAGGCGTAGTTGAGCTGGCCCGGTTTGCTTTGCGCGAGTGTGATGAGTTCTTTCACACTGCGTGCCGGCACCGATGGATGCAACACCAGCACATTGGGCAGTTCGGCTGACAGCGTCACCGGCGCAAAGGCACGTTGCGTGTCGTAGGGCAGCTCGCGCATCAGCGCCGGATTGATCGTATGCGCGGCATTGGCCTGGAACAGGGTGTAGCCGTCGGGCGCGGATTTGGCGGCCAGTGCGGTGCCGATGACCGTGCCGGCACCGGGGCGGTTGTCGATCACCACCTGCTGTCCCCACAGCTCGCTCAGCTTGTGCGCGAGTGCGCGTCCCAACAGATCACCCGAACCGCCGGGGCCGGCGCCGACAATCAGGCGCACCGGTTTGTTCGGGTAATTTGATTGTGCGTGGCCCGGCAGGGCCATCGCACAGACAACGGTGACGAGGCAGGCAGTGCCCGTGTAGCTAATCAACTTTGGCTCCCGACAGGCGAACGACCTTTTCCCATTTCACCATTTCGCTTTTCAAATGGGCGCCCAGTTGCGCCGGTGTCGAACCGACCGGTTCAATGCCTTGTGCCTGCAGTTTCTCGCGCACATCGGCGCTGGCGAGTATGGCAACCATTTGCGCGTTCATTTTGTCGACGATGGCCGTGGGTGTGCCGGCGGGGGCGAGCAGCGGGTACCACGTCGAGGCGTCGTAGCCGGGCACACCAGCCTCGGCGATGGTGGGCACATTCGGCAATGCCGGCGCACGGCGGCTGCCCGAGACGCCGAGTGCGGTCATGCGTCCGCCCTTGATGTGTTGCAAGACGCCGGGCATGGTTGGAAACCACAACGAGACCTGGCCTGAGAGCAGATCGGCGGTGGTCTGGCCGATCACCTTGTACGGGATATGCGTTAATTCAATGCCGGCCATGCTGCGAAAGAGTTCCATCGCCAGATGGCCCGAGCTGCCGCTGCCGGTTGAGGCGTAATTGATTTGTCCGGGTTTTTTCTTCGCCAGCGCAATCAGCTCGCGGATGTTTTTCGCTGGCAACGATGGGTGCGAGACCAGCACGTTATGCGCATTGACCAGCAGCGTCACGGGTGCGAAGTCCTTCAGCGGATCGTAAGGCAGCGTTTTGTAGAGGCTGGCATTGACCACCACCGAGGCGCTCGACAGATAAATCGTGTAGCCATCGGGCAGCGATTTGGCGACGAGTTCGGCGCTGACGTTGCCACCCGCACCGGGCCGGTTGTCGATCACCACCTGCTGGCTCCATGCTTCGGAGAGTTTTTGTCCGATCAAACGCGCCACCAGATCCACACCACCACCGGCGGCGAAGGAGACGACGAGGCGAATGGGGCGCGTCGGGTACGGCTGCGTCTGCGCCTGGACGGTGGCAACCGCGGCGAAAGCAGCCACGCAACATGTAATGTGGTAAAAGTTTCGATTCATCGTGACATAACATCCGCGCAAATCTGCACCCTTTCGGAGGAGAGGGCGCAATACTGGGTGAAGGGAGGCTATTGATTCTAGAATTGTGCTGGTTGGCGATTTTCAACCCGCAATTTTTTCCAGTGGCTCAATCGTCGCAATAATTTTTTTTAGTGATTTTTCTGAGATGGCCAGATCATATTGTGCCTGCACGTGCAGCCATGATTCTGCGCTGCCACCGAGGGCTGCTGCCAGTCGCACGGCCATGTCGGCGCTGACGCCATTTTTACCGTTCAGCAAATTCGACAACGTGACCCGCGTGACGCCGATCCGCTGGGCGAAGCTGGTCACCGTAATGCCGGTGCCAGTGAAAACGCCGTCCCGCAGCACTTCTCCGGGATGCGGGGGATTAAACATGCGCGTCATATCGGTTGTCCTTAGTGATAGTCTTGATAATCCAACAGTACGGCATCGACGCCCTGAAACGCAAAGGTCAGGCGCCAATTGCCATTGACCCAGACAGACCAATGCCCCGTCGTTAACCTGTGCAGTCTCCAGACGGGTAGCGCCATATCCTGCGCAGACTTTGCGCCGTCAAGCTTCGCCAGTTGCAGCCGAAGCCGGCTGCCGTGGGCCGGCTGAATGCCGGCCTTGCTGCCCGTCTTGAAATACTGCTCAAGCCCTTTGTGTTTAAAGGTGCGGATCATGTTTAGAGTGTAAATAGTCTATTGACAATGGTCAATAGATTCGGATCACCTTGGTATGATTGGGGGCTGACTAAAAAGACTTTGCACCGCCGTCTAGTGTGGGATCTGGTGGCAGCAGGCAACGCCTGTTATGGATACGGTATCGAGTAGAGACGGTCCCGCGTGTAGG
>CAIWNB010000135.1 GCA_903913965.1 uncultured beta proteobacterium | reverse complement strand
GCCCAAACGTCCGGACTGGCCCATGGTCAGCGTTTGCCGGCCGCCGCCAAATTCGATCACCGCGGTCTCGCCCGCAATACTCAGGAGTTTGATGCCGTCAGCGGTGGTTTCGCCGGTGCTGATCCAGCGCGGCTTGCCGCCCTCGACGGCGACCAGCACCCTGTTGCCAACAATACCGTTGATGTTGATCTCGGCCGCATGGATCATCGATGCACAGGTCAGTATTAGCACGCCTGCTGCAGTATGATTCAGCAAAGCACGCAAACGTTTGGTCATGATCATGGTTGAATCCGCATGAATCCCGTCGCAATATTCCGGCATTTCCCGATCGAAGGCCCCGGCTATTTTGCCACGTTCCTCGAGCGTCACGGCATCCCGTGGCAGCTCATCCGTATCGATGCTGGTGATGCGGTGCCCTCCGATATCAGTGCCTTTAGCGGTTTGGCCTTCATGGGCGGACCGATGAGTGTCAACGATGAACTGCCGTGGATTGCTCCGGTGCTGGCCTTGATACGCGCTGCGCAGATGGTCGATATGCCGGTGCTTGGTCACTGTCTTGGCGGACAGTTGATGGCGAAGGCCCTGGGGGGCACGGTATCGCGCAACGCGATCAAGGAAATCGGCTGGGGAGATGTGACGGTTGCGGATGATGCCGATGCGGTGCGCTGGTTTGGTCATGCGGCGCCGGCGTTTCGTTCGTTTCACTGGCACGGCGAAACCTTCACCATTCCACCAGGTGCGAGGCGCCTGCTATCGAGTGCGCATTGCGTACATCAGGCGTTCTCGCTGGGCAACAGCCTCGGCATGCAGTGTCACATTGAAATGACACCGGAGATGATCGACAGTTGGTGCGAAAGCGGCGCGCGCGAAATTGCGCGTTCGAGCGATAGCCCCGGCGTGCAGCAGGCGGCTGAGATTAAGGTTGATCTTGATGAGCGCTTGCGCGGTTTGCATGCGGTTGCCGACGGCGTTTATGCGCGGTGGATTGAACACCTGAGACGATGAATGGGACGCAGGATGTGTAGTAATCCTGAGAGCCGCTGAGCCCCGGCCTCGGGTGTAGATCGCAGCCCCTTCGAATATCGAGCGAGTCGCGGGCTTGCAGCCTAAACCAGTCCAGGATTTTCGCTGCTCCTTCCTGACTACTGCGGTGTATTTTGGGTGTGCTTACAGCCGCGCCATGAAAGCAGTGCTGATCGGCCGGCAGCACCGATTACCAAGGCACGAATATCTTGGGTAAAGGGCTTCAGCGTGATGATTCCAATATCCTTAGGGCCAGTTGTCTGCCGCTGAGCCAGGCGCCTTCAACCTTGCCGCCGTTGAGCCAGTCACCACAGAGGCCCAGACCCGCGTCGGCGTGCCAGGCGCACGACCTATCCAGAACTGGCTCTATTACGTTGGCATAACGCCAGCGGTGTACGGTCCAGGCTTGCGGCGCCGGAGCGCCCAGTCGCCCGAAGGCTTTCAGCAGCGAAGCGGCTACGGTGTCTGTATCCTGCTCCAGGTTTGCTTCGCTCCAATCGACGCTGGCGTGCAGAACCCAGGTCTCGGGCTCCCTGCGATCTGGCTTGCTAGTGTCGCGTGCAATCCATCGCAACGGTCCTTCATTGACGAAGGCTGCATCAAACGGCAGTTCGGGAGGCGTTGCAAAGCGCGCCATGATTGTCCAGCATCCACCCATGGTTGCGCTGCGGGCCAACTCGGCCAACTCAGCAGATAAGGGCTGCAACAGTGGGGCGGCTTGGGGCGCTGGTATGGCCAGGACTACCGCGTCGAAGCGCTCAGCCAGCGCCCCGTCTTCTGCCGACAGCAATTGCCAGCCATCAGGCTGACGTTGTAGTTGCTGGATGGTCGCGTGGCAAGCTAATGGCAGCGCGTCGGCAAGCAGGCGCGCGGGCTCCGTCATGCTTGGAGTGCCGACAAATCGTTCCAGCGCCTGGTCTGGGGCATGTAACGATACATCGCCAAACACCTGCAGCCTGGGATTCCACAGTCCAGCCACGCCAGCGCGCTGCCAGCGCGCCACTTCTGCACGAAAATCAGGGTGCCGAGCGGTGAAGTATTGGGCGCCGTGGTCACACTGCCAACCGTTACCGCGCCGGGTGCTCATGCGGCCGGAAACCCCGCCACTTTTTTCGAACAGTCTGACTTTGAGGCCAGCCTCTTGGAGTTTGGTGGCGCAGGCGAGGCCCGCGATGCCAGCGCCGACAATGGCGAGATTAGAAAAGGGATACATTTTGGCCAAAGAGAATTTTGAGCGCTGCAGCTCAAAAAATTATATTGGTTGCCCTTGTTGTACTTCAACTTTGAGTCCCCCAATACTGTTCTTGGTGAGGCAAGAACAGTATTGAGCCGCCGAACCGCTCCCGGCGAATTTAACTCTAGAAAAAGCTAATCCCGGAAATTCTTGAACTGCAGCGGCACTTCTTCGATCGAGCGTTTCATCAGTGTGATCGCGTCCTGCAAAAGGTCTTTCTTGGCGCCAGAGACCCGCACCGTGTCGCCCTGTATGCTGCCCTGAACCTTCAGCTTGCTGTCCTTGATCACGCGAACGATCTTCTTTGCAAGTTCCTGTTCGATGCCGTTACGCACCTTGAGCGGTTGCTTGACGGTATCGCCGGCGGATTTTTCCACTGTGCCCGGGTCGAGTGCGCGTGCATCGACACCGCGCTTGGTCAGTTTGCCGATCAGCACGTCCTTGACCTGCGCGAGCTTGAAATTGTCATCGGCAAAAACCATCAGCACGGTTTCTTCGCCTTGCTCCTGGATTTCGACGCGGGCGTCCGAGCCCTTGAAGTCAAAGCGGTTGGTGACTTCCTTGTTGCATTGGTCGACCGCGTTTCTGATCTCGACCTTGTTGACTTCTGAAACGATATCGAACGATGGCATGCCGTGTTCTCCCCGTGGTTACCGTTTTTTTAAAGTGACTGTTTGCACAATCGCCGGCAGTGCGGTCGAGTCGTCAAACTCGGCGGCGGCTTCGACCGCGCGCAATGCAATCTGTTCGGCAGAAAGTTTTGGATCATCGTAGATCCCGTACATCGCGCCGAGTGCCAGATCGGTGCCGCTGCCGATGGCGTAGAACTTGACGTATTCCTGTACCGTGCGATGGGCGCCGACGCCGAAGATGCCGTGCGGATTGGCAATCAGCACATCGAATCGGCTCGATTCGATGGTGTCGTCCTTGTCGCTGCCGGTGACGAGAAAATACTGGTCCTTCAGCGCGCTGTGCAGCGCCTGCCAGGTCTTGAAGATGTTCAGCGTGGTGTCGAAGCGCGGCTTTATTTTGGGGCGCGAAAAGTAATCGCGCATGATGATCTTGAAGGTCGCGCCACCGGCGGCGCCAATCCAGCTGTCGCCGGCGTGCACGATCTTGTCGTTGTTCGCGATGTATTTCGCCGACTCCTTGCCGCTGCCCCATTTGGTCAGGGTGTCGGCGGCGATGGCGGCGATACCATTCTTGCGGACGACGACGATGGTGGTCATGCGTGGTTCGGCTTAGCCGAAGTGGCAGACGTAATGCAGCGTTTCGAGGGTCTCGATATCAAACCAACTGTTGGCGGGGACGTTGAAACTCTCGCCAGCGCCGTACGCCTGCGGTTCTCCGCCGGGCAACTTGATATGGCAGCTTCCCTCGATGATTTCCATGATCTCCGGCGCGCCGGTATTGAAGGTCAGTTTTGAAGGCAGAATCACGCCGATGGATTTGCGGCTGCCGTCGGCCAGCTGCACGGTGTGGCTGACGCACTTGCCGTCGAAGTAGACATTGGCTTTTTTGATGACGCTGACGTTATCGAACTGTGACATATAAACTCCAAATCAAAATGATCTCTTCAGAGGATGCAGGTAACACAGAGTTCAATGCGGGAACGTTACGCTGCGTATTTTCTCTGCGCCCTGTTTGACCTCTGTGGCTATTTTTTCTTCTTTAAATTGGCGGCGATGCGCATGCGCAGCGCGTTGAGCTTGATGAAGCCGGCGGCGTCCATCTGATTGTAGGCGCCGGCATCATCCTCGAAGGTGGCGATGCGCGGGTCGAACAGCGAGTCGCCGTCGGAATCACGACCGACCACGATGACATTGCCCTTGTAGAGTTTGATGCGCACGTAACCGTTGACGTTGCCTTGTGAGGCGTCGATCATGGTTTGCAGCATGCGGCGCTCCGGACTCCACCAATAGCCGTTGTAAATCAGCGAGGCGTAACGCGGCATCAAATCGTCTTTCAGATGCGCGACTTCGCGGTCAAGCGTGATCGATTCGATGGCGCGGTGGGCGCGCATCATGATGGTGCCGCCGGGTGTTTCATAGCAGCCGCGCGATTTCATGCCGACGTAGCGGTTCTCGACGAGGTCGAGGCGGCCGATGCCGTGTTTGCCACCGAGCTGGTTGAGTTTCTCCAGCACTTTTGCCGGCGTCATTTTTTTGCCGTTGATGCCGACGATATCGCCCTTGCGGTATTCGAGGTCGATGTACTCGGCGCGGTTGGGCGCTTTTTCCGGCGACACCGTCCAGCGCCACATCGATTCCTCGGGTTCGCGCGACGGGTCTTCGAGCATGCGGCCTTCGTAGGAGATGTGCAGCAGGTTCGCATCCATCGAATAAGGCGAGCCGGTTTTTTTCTTCATCTCGACCGGGATGCCATGTTTCTCGGCGTATTTCAGCAGGGTCTCGCGTGAGGTCAGATCCCATTCACGCCACGGTGCGATGACGCGGATGTTCGGTTGCAGCGCGTAGTAGCCGAGTTCAAAGCGAACCTGGTCGTTGCCCTTGCCGGTGGCGCCGTGGCTGACCGCATCGGCGCCGGTTTTTTTCGCGATTTCGATCTGGCGCTTGGCGATCAGCGGACGCGCGATTGAGGTGCCGAGCAGATATTCGCCTTCGTAGATCGCATTGGCGCGGAACATCGGGAACACAAAGTCGCGCACGAACTCTTCGCGCAGGTCGTCAATGAAGATTTCCTTCACGCCCATCTTCTTCGCCTTGGCACGCGCCGGCGAGACTTCCTCGCCCTGGCCGATGTCGGCGGTAAAGGTGACGACTTCGCATTGATAGGTGTCCTGCAGCCATTTCAGAATGACCGAGGTATCCAGCCCGCCCGAATAGGCGAGCACTACTTTATTGATGTCCGACATGCTGGGTTCCGGAGGCGAAAAGGCAGGATTTTAAGCGTCTGCTGCGGTCAGGGCCAGCGGAATCAGCGCCTCGTTGGCTGCGTTGGCGTACCTGTCGTTACGCCGGACGACGATGGAAAAATCGCCCGCTATCGGTCAAACTACGCCTCGCCTGCGGTCGCTGTTGCCGGGGCTTTCCAAATTCACCAATCATGTCCGCCAAATGCTGCGCTGCCTTGGCAGGGGGCGTGCGGTCTTTTGGGCCGGGACGGCGAGGAGTGCTATGCGTTTAATCAATGCGGTTCTGGCAACACTAGTGGCGGTTGCGATTGGTCTGCCGGTGGCGTACGCGCAGCCGGTGGTGCAGGGCGACTATCCGACCAAACCGATCCGCGTCGTCGTGCCCTATGCGGCGGGCGGGCCGATGGATTACATCGGCCGTACGCTGGGGCGCAAGATGCAGCACATCACCACGCTGGTGATTGATAACCGGCCCGGCGCCGGCGGTGCTCTTGGCAGCGATCTGGTGGCCAAGGCGGCCCCCGACGGCTATACGATGCTGCACACCTCTTCAAGTCATGCCAGCCTGCCGGTGATTACCAAATCGCTGCCCTATGATGCGGTAAAAGATTTCGCGCCGATTACCCTGATCGTCAACAGTGTCGGTTTCCTGCTGGTCACGCATAACGCCGTGACCTCACGCACCGTGCAGGAATTCATCGCGGCGGCGAAGGCGCAGCCGGGCAAGATTACTTATGGTTCCGGTGGCGTTGGCAACGTCATGCATTTCGCCGCCGAATTGTTCAACGACAAGGCCGGCACGCAGTTGATGCATATCCCGTACAAGGGCGTGGGCCAGATCATTGTTGATTTGTCAGCCGGGCGTGTCGATAGCTGTTTCGGTCCGGCCACCGCGCTGTTGCCGCAAATCAAGGCCGGTCGCATCAAGGCCATCGGCATTACCGCGCCGACACGCTGGAGTGGTTTGCCTGACGTGCCGACCATCGATGAGTCGGGCGTGAAGGGTTACACCTATGTGCCGTGGTATGCCTTGTGGTTTCCGGCGCGCACCCCCGCCGCCTATGTGACGCGCATCCGCAATGAGGTGGTTACAGCCTTGCAGGATCCCGAAGTGAAAACGGCGATGGGCGAGCAGGGTTTCGTACCGGTGGGTTCGTCACCGGCGGAATTTGCCAAAGTGGTTGTCGAGGAAATTCAAACCAACCGTCGTCTCGCTGCAAAAATAAATCTGCAGCCCGAATAAGGTCGCAGCAGCACACTATTTTTTTATTGATGAAAATGAAATCTTAATGTCACAGCCACTTGAGGGAATCAGGGTTCTCGAACTCGGCAATTTCATCGCCGGACCTTTCTGCGGAATGTTACTCGGCGACATGGGCGCCGATGTCATCAAGATCGAGCGCCCGGCGCGTGGCGATCAGACGCGCGCCATGCCACCGCTGGTTAATGGTGAGAGCGCCAGTTTTGCCGCGCTCAACCGCAACAAGCGCAGTCTCGTGCTCGATCTCAAACAGCCCGAGGCGCGCGACATCGTGCTGGAGCTGGCGAAAAAGAGCGACGTATTTCTGGAGAACAACCGGCCCGGCGTGCTCGACAAGCTTGGGCTGGGCGCGGCGCAAGTGCGCGCGGTCAACCCTGACATTGTCTACACATCGGCTTCGGGTTTCGGTCAGAGCGGGCCGTATCGCAAGCGTGCTGGTGTCAACCTCATCGTCGAAGCTTTTTCGGGGGCGCTGTCGGTGACAGGATTGCCGACGGATATGCCGATGCGCACCGGGATTCAGGCCGCGGATATCTTTGGTGCGATGTTTTCCACCTACGCCACGCTGTGTGGCCTGATCGGCAAATTGAGCGGCAAGGGCGGGCGCACGGCTGATGTCTCACTGGTCGAAGCATCGATCTCGGCCGCGGCGTGGGAGACGGCGTTTTATCTCTCCACTGGCGAAGTGCCGGTGCGCTGCGGACACCAGCATCGTTTAAACACGCCGTATCAGTTGTTCGAAACCAGCGACGGCCATTACCTCGCCATCGGCACGCCGAACGACGAATTATTCCGTCGCTTCATGCAAGCGGTTGACCTCGAGGCGGCGATTGCCGATCCACGTTTCGCCACCTATGTCTTGCGCAAGCAGAACGAACCGGCGCTGCTGGAGATCGTCACGCCGGCCGTGCGCAGGAAGGAGGCCGCCGCACTGGAGGCGCTGTTGATGGAGGCCGGGGTGCCCTGTTCGCGCGTCAACAATATGCAGGAGGTTTTCGACAACCCGCATATTCAGGCGCGCAAGGTGGTCGAAGAGGTCGAGCATCCGAAGATGGGGCGCGTTAAAAGCGTGCGCAATCCGGTGCTGTTTGACGAGGGCAGTCCTTCGATACGCCGGCCTGCCCCGTTACTGGCGCAGCACACTGCAGAAATTTTGCGTGAACTTGGCTATGACGAGGCGCGTATTGCCGCACTGGCGGCGGCGGGCGCGGTTATGCTGGGGAAATAATGGCTGTACAAGGGAGCTCTGCTCCCTTGTTAAGGAATCAGATCAGTATGTATTCATCGATTTAACTGGAGATCATCATGCGTCTATGGCGTAGCCTTTTGTTCGTGCCGGCCAATCAAAAGCGAATGCTCGATAAACTCGGTTCGCTGCCGGCGGACGGTTTTATATTCGACCTCGAAGACACGGTGCCGCCGCCTGAAAAAGCGAATGCGCGCGCCATGACGAAGGACGCTATTGCAACCGTCGCCGGTAACAAAAGCTGGGTGCGCGTCAATTCGGTGCCGAGCGGTTTTCTGCATGAGGACCTCGAAGCCTTCGTTGGTATGCCGGGTCTCGCCGGTTTCGTCGTGCCCAAGCAGGATAGCTACGGCGATGTGGCCGCGGTTGACCGCATGATCGCCAGCATCGAGACGCGCAAGGGGTTGGAGATCGGCGGCACGCCCATCATCGTCATGATCGAGAGTGCGGCGGGTGTGTTGTCGGCGCGCGAAATCATCAGTGGTGCCAAGCGTATTGAATCGGCGGTGTATGCAGGCGGAGAAGACGGCGACATGAATGTATCGCTCGGTGCCACCTGGTCGAGCGAGGGGCCGGAGATGATGTTTGTGCGGCAGTTTACTTTCGTCGCGGCGCGCGCTGCCGGCATCCAGTATCCACTCGACGGCGTGTTCTCGAACGTGCGCGATGCCGAGGGCTTCAAGCGCGATACCCTGCTATCGAAACGTCTGGGCTTTCGCGGCCGCACTGTGATTCATCCGGCGCAAATCGAGGCGGCCAATGAAATTTACATGCCGACTGCAGTCGAGGTTGATTACGCCCACCGCGTGATTGCCGCGTTTGACGAGGCGTTGAGTCGCGGCATCGGCAGCACCACGGTTGACGGCAAGTTGGTGGACGTGGCGATGGCGAAGACCGCGCATAACATTCTCGAGCTTGTCGCCAAGATCAAGGCGCAGAACGCCTAGTTTTGCGGCGCCACTTCCAGGAGTGGCGCCATTGCGGCGCGGCGTGCGGCGTTGTCGGCGTAGTTGTTCAGGCGTGCGCGCGTGGCCGGGGCATGCAAAGCCGGCAGTGCCTTCGCCAGTGCATCGAGCAGGGCGGGGGTCAGGCGGTCGAGTTGCGGGCGGATGTCGCGCAGCAGATCCGGCGCGTCGCTGAATGCGGGTTGCTGCGTCGCCCGCCACTGTGCGAGGCGCGCGTTCTGAATCATCTTCGATGCTTCGATTTGCGCCTGGAAAAATTGTTTGGCCAGTGTCGGCTCAAGGCCATGGCTGGCGGCTTGCGCGCCGATCGCATCGACGATTTCGCTTTCGCGTTTGAGATCTTCGATCGCGGCCCCTGAATTCCATTTGCTGCGCGCGACCTCTGCGCCGATGGCCAGGCGCTGCTCAATCAGGTTGAGCAATTCGGTAATGGGGTCAGCTGGTGCGGCAGGCGTTGCGCAACCACCAAGCAAGGCGATGATCAGCGAGCCGAGTGCACATGCTGCGCGTAAAGCCTTTATGCTCAACCCGCAGGCCTCACAGCATCAGACGATGGTGCGGCCGAGCAGCAGAAATTCGATCAGCGCTTTTTGTACGTGCAGACGGTTTTCGGCTTCGTCCCACACCACGCTTTGCGGGCCGTCGATCACTTCGGCGGCGACTTCTTCGCCGCGGTGCGCGGGCAGGCAATGCATGAAGAGAGCATCCGGTTTCGCCAGACGCATCATGTCGCCGTCCACCTGCCAGTTTTCGAAGTCGCGTTTGCGTTCTTCGTTTTCGGCTTCAAAGCCCATGCTCGTCCAGACATCGGTGGTGACGAGATCGGCGTCGCGCGCCGCATCATGCGGATTTGCAAACGATTCGAAATAGGCGGTGTCGATGCCGGCGATCTGCGCGGGCTGCAGTTCGTATCCGGGCGGCGTTGATACGTGCACTTTGAAACCGAATATCGGCGCGGCCTGCAGCCAGGTGATACAGACATTATTCGAGTCGCCGATCCATGCCACGGTTTTGCCACGGATTGATTTGCGGTGCTCGATGTAGGTAAAGATGTCCGCCATGATCTGGCAGGGATGGTATTCGTTGGTCAGGCCGTTGATCACCGGTACGCGCGAATTCGACGAGAAGCGCTCAATGATCGATTGCTCGAAGGTGCGGATCATGATGACGTCGACCATGCGTGAAATCACGCGTGCGACGTCTTCGAGGGGTTCACCGCGGCCCATTTGTGTGTCGCGTGTCATCAGCGTGATGACTGAGCCGCCGAGCTGGTTCATGCCGGCCTCAAAAGAAACACGGGTACGTGTCGAGTGTTTTTCAAACACCATCGCCAGCGTGCGGTCGACCAGCGGCTGGTAGGGCTCGTAGCGTTTGAATTTGTTCTTGATCCAGACGGCGCGTGCGAAAAGGTACTCGTACTCTTCGAGAGAAAAGTCCCTGAATTGCAGGTAGTGGCGGAGTTCCATCGCTGACGTATCCCGTGCTTTTAGAATCGCTTAGGCGGTTTTGGCTTTGGCCGGTGCGATGCGGTTGGCCGCGAGAAAGGCGGTGATCAGGGCTCCCAGCTGGGTGATGACTTGCTGCGCTTCGGCGCGTTGCATGATCAGCGGCGGCAGCAGTCGGACTACGTTGTCGGCGGTGACATTGATCAGCAATCCGTCGGCAAGTGCCAGCTTGACCAGCTCGCTGCATTCGATGTCGAGTTCAATGCCGATCATCAGACCCTTGTTGCGGATTTCGCGGACACCTGCATGGCTGGCGAGCGCGGCGCGCATGCCGCTGTTGATGAACTCGCCGATGGCAACGGCGTTCGCCATCAGCTTTTCATCTTCAATGATCGACAGGGTTGCCAGCGCTGCGGCGCAGGCGAGCGGATTGCCGCCAAAGGTCGAGCCGTGGTTGCCGGGTTTGAAGACACCGGTGGCGCGTCCGGACACCATGCAGGCGCCGATCGGCACACCCGAGGCGAGGCCTTTGGCGAGGGTCATGACGTCTGGTTTGACGCCCGAGTGCTGGAAGGCGAACCATTTGCCGGTGCGGCCGATGCCGCTTTGCACTTCGTCGAGCATTAGCAGCCAGCCGTTGGCGTCACAGATCTCGCGCAGGCCCTGCAGATAGTCGTCGTGACAGATATTGATGCCGCCTTCGCCCTGGATCAGTTCGACCAGCACAGCGACCACGTTATGGTTGTTGCTGGCCACTTTTCTCACGGCGGCAAGATCGTCAAAGGGTACACGGACAAACCCCGGCACTAGCGGTTCAAAACCGGCCTGCACTTTGCGGCTGCCGGTGGCGGAGAGGGTGGCGATGGTGCGGCCGTGGAAGGCCTTTTCGAGGACGATGATGGCCGGCGTATCGATACCTTTGCCATGACCGTAGAGCCGTGCAACTTTGATTGCCGCCTCGTTGGCTTCGCAGCCTGAGTTACAGAAAAAAACCTCGTCCATGCCGGAGATCGCAGCGAGGCGGTCGCCAAGTTGTTCCTGACGTTCGATTTCGTAAAGGTTCGAGGTGTGAACCAGTTGCGCGGCTTGTTCACTGATGGTCTTGACCAAACGCGGATGGCTGTGTCCGACGCCGCAGACGGCAATGCCGGCGAGCGCGTCAAGATAACGTTTGCCCTGTTTATCCCAAAGCCAGCAACCCTCGCCGCGTTCGAACGTGACGGGAAGGCGCTTGTAAGTGTGCATGACGTGCGACATTACGATTCAACCCCCAAAAGCATTACGGCGGCCATCGCCGCCGTGAACCCTGAATTGATCCGCTGAATTTTAAATCACCGGATGCCTGATGATTAGTGTGTGCCAAACCCGCGCCGCGGCGCAAGTGAAATTTTCTTGACCTGCCACACTGGTAAACTCGCCGCCATGCTTACTGATGCACTCGAAATTGTTATTGTCGGCACCACCATCGAAGGATGCCAGTTCAGACCCGGCGATTGGGCCGAGCGTCTATGTGGAATGATGTCGATATTTGGTGAGGATCGACACCTCAGTTATTCGCCTTATCTCAAACCCGTGGTTGCTGCAGGTGTGAAGTGCGTGGTGATTGATCGTCGGCTTGAACACATCGATCCATCCGCATATTCGTTCCTGCTCGCTTTCGCGCGCGACAACGAATTGATGCTGCGACCAGGGCGGCGAAACATCCGCCCGGAAGACGCGGCGCCTCGATTGGGCGCCGGCGTTGCTACGCCATCGCTTTGACGGCGGAGTTCAGGCGGCTCTTGTGACGAGCTGCTTTGTTCTTGTGCACGATCTTTTTGTCGGCAATCGTATCGATTACTTTGCCGGCATCGCGCAGAACGCCATTGGCGGCGGCTTTGTCACCGCCTTTGATGGCTGCCTGCACGCGTTTGATCGCGCTACGCAGTTTTGAACGCAGGCTTGCATTGTGCGCGCGAACTTTCTCGCTCTGACGCGCTGCTTTTTTCGCTGATGCTGTATTTGCCATGGATTACCCCGCTGGCCGCCCCTTCTTTATCGGGACGGTTAAAAAGGGCGCTATGATACGAGCGTTCGACCTATTAAGCAAGCATAATCACCAGTTTAGCGCGGCCACCCTAAACAGGGCATAACACCATGAATTTGTTGAAGGCGCTTGCCACGGTGAGCGGTATGACGCTGGTTTCGCGGGTCCTCGGTTTCGTTCGCGACACGGTTATTGCACGCGCCTTTGGTGCCGGGGTCGCCACCGACGCGTTTTTTGTCGCTTTCAAGATTCCCAACCTGCTGCGGCGCCTGTTTGCCGAGGGGGCTTTTGCGCAGGCTTTCGTGCCGATATTGGCCGAATACAAGAACCGGCGTGGTGATGCAGATACCCGCATTCTGCTCGATCATGTTTCAGCGCTGCTCGCGCTCGTCCTCTTCGTCGTTACGGTGATCGGCATAGTAGCCGCGCCGTTTATCGTCCAACTCAGCGCGCCGGGCTTTGCCGCCGATACGCAAAAATTTGAACTGACGACGGTGCTGTTGCGTATCACCTTTCCCTATATATTTTTCATTTCACTGGTTTCGCTCGCCGGCGGCATACTCAATACCTATAGCAAGTTCAGCGTGCCGGCGCTGACGCCGGCCTTGCTGAACGTGTCATTCATTGTTTTCACCCTATGTTTCGCCCCCTATTTTGATCCGCCGGTCAAGGCGCTTGCGTGGGGGGTGTTTTGTGGCGGTATTTTGCAACTGGCTTTTCAGGTGCCGCATTTGTGGCGGCTCGGCCTGTTGCCGCGTTTCAAACTGGACCTTGGGGACGAGGGCGTGTGGCGCGTGGTCAGGCAGATGGGGCCGGCGGTTTTTGGTGTCTCGATCAGCCAGATCAGCCTGCTGATCAATATTATATTTGCCTCGTTTCTCGTTACCGGCAGCGTTTCATGGCTCTATTACGCCGACCGTCTAATGGAGTTTCCGACGGGCTTGCTCGGCGTCGCACTGGGTACGATATTGCTGCCCAGTCTCGCCAAGCACTATGCTGATCAGTCGCATGACGAATACGCACGGCTGCTCGACTGGGGGCTGCGCCTGACCTTGATGCTGGCCCTGCCTTCGGCGGTGGCGCTGGCAATACTCGCCGTGCCCTTGATCGCCACCTTGTTTCATTACGGCGAATTTTCAGCCAATGACGTGTTGATGACGCGTAACGCATTGGTCG
>CAIWNB010000134.1 GCA_903913965.1 uncultured beta proteobacterium | reverse complement strand
GCCAACATCCTGATGAAGCACAACCGGCCGCCGCTCGCCGGTATCTTCGCGGTGCAAGTGCACGGCATCGACAATGTGGTGCTGCCGGCGGTGGCCAGCCTCGGCGTGCGGCCGACCATTGCGCGCGGACTGCGGCCCTGCCTCGAAGTGCATCTATTCGATTTCAAGCGCGATATATACGGCAGGCATTTGAAGATCGAGTTTCTGCACAAATTTCGCGACGAAGAAAAATACGACGACATCGAAACACTCAAGCGACAGATCGCGCTCGATGTCGAAAACGCAAAGCGGTATTTCACCGCCCGTGCAACCCACACCGGAACGCGCAATGGCTGATTACAAAAAAACCCTGAACCTTCCGGACACGCCGTTTCCGATGCGTGGTGATCTGGCCAAGCGCGAACCGCTGATGCTCAAGGCGTGGCAGGAGCAGCAGCTCTATGAGCGCATCCGCGCGGCGTCCAAAGGCCGGCCGAAATTCATCCTGCACGACGGCCCGCCGTACGCCAACGGTGATATTCATATCGGCCACGCCGTCAACAAGATCCTCAAAGACATCATCGTCAAATCGAAATCGCTGTCGGGTTTCGACGCGCCCTATGTGCCGGGCTGGGATTGTCACGGCATGCCGATCGAAATCCAGATCGAAAAAGAATTCGGCAAGGGCCTCGGTGTGGCCGAGGTGCAGCAGAAATCGCGCGCCTACGCCGCGGTGCAGATCGCGCGCCAGAAGGCCGACTTCATCCGCCTTGGCGTGCTTGGGGAATGGGATCGTCCTTATCTGACGATGAATTTCAAAAACGAGGCCGATGAGATTCGCGCCCTCGGCAAGCTGATCGGCAAGGGCTATGTTTATCGCGGCCTGAAGCCTGTCAATTGGTGTTTCGATTGCGGCTCGGCGCTGGCCGAAGCTGAAGTCGAATATATTGACCGCAAGGACACCGCGGTTGATGTTGGCTTTGCGTTTCGTGATGCGGTGGCGATCGGCACAGCGTTCGGCGGCATCAAGCTCAAAGACCTGCCGGGCTGGATTGTCATCTGGACCACCACGCCGTGGACGCTGCCGGCAAACCAGGCATTGAATGCCCATCCGGAATTCGATTACAGCCTGATTGAAACGCCGCGCGGTTATTTGATCCTCGCCAGCGATCTCAAGGATGCGTGTTTGCAGCGCTATGGTCTCGAAGGCACGGTGGTCGCCACTTGCAAGGGCAGTGCGCTGGAGAAAATCGCCTTCGGTCATCCGTTCTTTGAGCGCAGCTCGCCGGTGTATATGGCCGAATACGTGACACTCGAAACCGGCACCGGCATCGTGCATTGCGCGCCGTCGTACGGTATCGAAGACTTTAACTCCTGTCGCGCCAATGGCATGAAGGACGATGAAATCCTCACGCCAGTGCAGGGTAACGGGCGCTATAGCGAAACGCTGCCGCTGTTCGGCGGGCTGAATATCTGGAAGGCCAATCCGCTGATCGTTGAAACGCTGCGCGAAAAAGGCGTGCTGTTGCACGAGAAGGCCGAGCTGCACAGCTATATGCATTGCTGGCGTCACAAGACGCCGATCATTTATCGCGCCACCACGCAGTGGTTTGCCGGCATGGAAGCAGTGCCCGGCTATCGTGGTGTGCAGCCGGCGGAAACGTTGCGCAGCACTGCATTGCGCGGCGTCGAGGCGACGAAGTTTTATCCCGACTGGGGCAAGGCGCGTCTGCACGGCATGATCGCCAACCGCCCGGACTGGACGCTTTCGCGCCAGCGCCAGTGGGGCGTGCCGATGACGCTCTTCATTCACAAGGAAACGCGCGAGCTGCATCCGCGCACGCTGGAGCTGCTCGAAATCATCGCGCAGCGGGTCGAGCAATCCGGCATCGAAGCCTGGCAGCAGGTTGAGATCAATGAATTGCTCGGTGCCGACGCTGATCAATACGAAAAAATCCGCGACACGCTGGACGTCTGGTTTGACTCGGGCTCCACGCATGACACCGTGTTGCGCAGCTCGCACAGTGACGTGTTGCAGTTCCCGGCCGATCTCTATCTCGAAGGGTCCGACCAGCACCGCGGCTGGTTTCATTCTTCGTTGCTGGTGTCGTGCATGATCAACGGTGTGGCGCCCTATAACGCCTTGTTGACCCACGGTTTTGTCGTCGACGGCAAGGGCCGCAAGATGTCCAAATCGATGGGCAATGTGATCGCGCCGCAAAAGGTGCTCGACACGCTGGGCGCGGATATTCTGCGCCTGTGGGTCGGGCAGACCGATTATTCGGGCGAGCTGTCGATCTCCGATGAAATTTTGAAGCGCGTGGTCGAATCCTACCGCCGCATCCGTAACACGCTGCGCTTTCTGCTCGCCAACATCGCCGACTTTGATCCCAAGGCACACGCACTGCCGCTCGATGAGTGGCTGGAGATCGACCGTTACGCCTGGGTTATGACGCAGGATCTGCAGGCCGCGCTGGTGCCCTCCGAGCTGGGTGTTAAAGAGCCGCAGTCGCAGGGGCATTACGGGCGTTATGAATTTCATAATGTGGTGCAGAAGTTGCAGGCGTTTTGTTCGGAAGACCTCGGCGGGTTTTATCTCGATGTGCTCAAAGACCGCCTCTATACCGCCGGTGCCGACAGTCGTGCGCGGCGCTCGGCGCAGAACGCCCTCTATCACATGACCCAAGCGCTGGTGCGTTTGATGGCGCCGGTGATGTCGTTTACCGCCTGCGAAGTGTGGGAAACGGTCAACGGCACTGAATCCACCGTGTTCGAGCAAACCTGGTATCAGTTCGCGCAGCCGCGTGACGCCGGTATGTTGCGCGAGCGCTGGCAGCATTTGCGCGCCCTGCGTTCGAGTGTCTTGAAGCTGCTTGAAGATCTGCGCATTGCCGGCAAGATCGGTTCTTCACTGGCGGGCGAAGTTGATCTCTACGCCGAGGGTGAAAATCATGCGCTGCTCGCTTCGTTTGGTGACGATTTGCGTTTCGCCTTGATCACTTCGCGTGCCACGCTGCACGAGGGCGCTGACGCCGCGGCGGTGCCCACCGCCTTGCCTGGTGTCACTGTCAGGGTATCGGCGACCACTTACGTTAAATGCGAGCGTTGCTGGCATTATCGTGCCGACGTTGGTGCCGAACCGGCACACGCCGACCTCTGCGGGCGTTGCGTGGCCAATCTGTACGGCGCGGGGGAACCGCGCCTTTACGCATGAGCCGCTGGCTCGCCATTGCGGCCGTGTTGATCGTTCTCGATCAGGCCTCGAAGTTCTGGATCACGCAATGGCTGGCCGACGGTCACAGCGTTGAAGTCACCTCTTTCTTCAATCTGGTGTTGGTGCATAACGCCGGCGCGGCGTTTAGTTTTCTCGCCAATGCAGCCGGCTGGCAGCGTGGATTTTTCATCGCCATCGCGCTGATCGCCGCGGGCTGGATTATTTTTTTATTGCGTCGTCACGCGCGCGAGACGTTTTTTTGTTGCGCCCTGGCCTTGATCTTGGGCGGTGCGCTGGGCAATTTGATCGATCGCATCTGGATCGGTGCGGTCGTCGATTTTCTTGATTTTCATGCCGCCGGCTGGCACTGGCCGGCCTTCAACGTGGCCGACTCCGCAATTACCTGCGGCGCGGCGATGCTGGTGGCCGACAGTCTGCGCGCCACCCGCGCCGCCTGAGCACGTCGCTGCAGGGCTGCGCGATGCATCGGCTATAATTCCGCCCCATGCAAGTTCTCCTCGCCAAACCCCGCGGCTTTTGTGCCGGCGTTGATCGCGCCATCGAGATCGTTGAGCGCGCCCTCTCGTTGCACGGTGCGCCGATTTACGTGCGTCACGAGGTGGTGCATAACAAATTTGTGGTCGATGACCTGCGGGCCAAGGGCGCGGTCTTTGTCGAAGAACTCGACGAGGTGCCCTCGGGCAATACGGTGATTTTCAGCGCGCACGGCGTTTCGCAGGCGGTGCGCCAGCACGCCGAGGCGCGCGGCTTGCGTGTGTTTGATGCCACCTGTCCGCTGGTGACCAAGGTGCACGTCGAGGTTGCCAAGCTGCGTACGCAGGGGCGCGAAATTGTCATGATCGGTCATCAAGGCCATCCCGAGGTCGAGGGCACCATGGGGCAGGCGCAGGGCGGCGGCATGTATCTGGTGGAGAAGCCCGCCGACGTTGCCACGCTCGAGGTCAAGGACGAAAACAGTCTGGCCTTCGTCACGCAAACCACGCTTTCGGTGGATGACGCCAGCCAGATCATCGCCGCTTTGCGCGCACGTTTTCCGAAGATATCGGGGCCGCGCAAAGACGACATTTGCTATGCCACGCAAAACCGCCAGGATGCGATCAAGTCGCTGGCCAGCCAGTGCGACGTCGTGATCGTCGTTGGCTCGCCCAACAGTTCGAATTCCAACCGTCTGCGCGAGGTCGCCGCCAATCAGGGCGTGGCCGCCTATATGGTGGACAACGCGCGTGAATTGAAACAGGAGTGGGTCGCCGGCAGCCAGTGTGTCGGCGTTACCGCCGGCGCTTCCGCGCCCGAGGTGTTGGTGCAGGAAGTGGTGGCCCGGTTGTGCGAGTTTGGTGCCGATACCGTTGCAGAACTCGACGGCATCACTGAACGCGTAACCTTTCCGCTGCCGAAGAATCTCGCCTCGGCCTGAGGTTTTCGCAGCCTTACGCGCTGCGTCCTGTCGTTCCGCATTGTCGTTGCAGCCCTGATCGTTCCAAACACCGGACAAAAAATCCCCGCCACGCGGGCGGGGATGTTGCCCATCACAGGTCTGTTATTGCTCGGGTTCCATATACCAGTAGATCTTGGTAGCCGAACCCATGCTGCCAACCTTGACCGATTGCAGTCGCGAGTCGGAAACCACGATGTGAAAAATATTCTTGCCCTGCACAATCAACTGGCCGGTTGATATGTAACCGTGGGTGATGAAGGTTGAATAATAGCGATCCGAGGCCTGGGATACCGTGCCGTTAATCGGGACCAGGTCGCCGGTCACCGCATCGATCTCGTTTAAACGACCTTCGCCGGCCGGCACGCAGGCGCCGGCACTTTGCCCGAGCGGCGCATAGGTGCCGAAGCGCAGACGGTTGGCGAAAACGGTCGGTGAGTTGGCGGTTTTTTCACCATTTTCATAGTTGCGGTACCAACCTTTGTAGGTGTTGAGGATGGTATTCGCGGTGTTGGTGGTGATGTCTGTGGTGGCGCGACTGTACAGATCGCCCACTGTGATGGCGGCCCTGCTGTTGTCTGAGGTCAGGCCGTAATCGCGATCCACCAGCATGAACATTTTGTCGTTAGGCATGAACGTCGAGCAGGTGTTGTTCATCACCGACGGGCTGGTCTGGTTGCTGGTCAGACACATTGGATGTTCACGATCGCCGGTGCCGACATAAACAGCGTCAAAACGGTAGGGTGAATTTTGTCTGACCACCGCCGGCGGAAACAGAATTTTCCGTTTGTCACCAGAACTGATGTCACTCGATAGAGTGGCCAGCAGTTTGATCGTCCAGTTTGCAGTGTTCGCGTCATTGATGTCGAAACGCCAGACATTGCCGCCGGTGTCGCCGACGTAAACGCGGTCGAGATAGCCGGTGGCATCCAGATCGGTATTGAGCGCCGTAACATCGGAGGGGATCGGGTAAGTCATTGCCGCAGGGACCCCTGCGCCACCGTTGACCCAGGACTTGACCACCGTCGCGGACAAGGCATCAACCACAAACACGCCCTGCCCCATGGTGCGGGTGGCCGCCGGCAGGCTGTCTTCAGCCGGGTCATAGCCACCGCCAAAGATCAGTACCGGGTTGGCATTGCCGCGTACCTTGCCGATGAAAGGGGTCGACCAGGTTTGCCCGAGCTTGTTGAATTCGGGGGCGTTCGTGCAGGTTCCGCTTTGTACACATTTTTTAGCTGTTGCTGAGTTCGCATCGATCTTCCAGAGAAACTTCGGAACCAGCGGGTCGGTGATGTCCAGGGCGTAATAAACCCGGCCACCGCGGCGCAGACCGAAGTAGGCAATAACCTGATCGGCATTGGCGCCGGTGCCGCCCGTGGTGATGGTGCCGTCCCCGTTGGCATCGTTAAAGTAGATCGACGGCGTACCATCAGCGACATCGATTTGCTGGCCCTGCGAGTCGGCAATCATGGCCGCGATCTTGGGCAGGGTTTCTTCGATCATGAACGACCATTTTTCCACACCGGTTGCGCTATCAACAGCAGTGAACAAGCCGTTGTTTTGCACGTAATACAGGTATTGAATAACCGATCCCGTGGTCTGATAGGTCACGATCGCCGGTTTCGAGTGTTGCACGTCGGCGTGCGGCCAGCTGCGGAAGGTGGTGCAGGCGGTATTGGTGAGGCCGTCCTTACAGGCGGCGGTGCTGCCGATATCCCCGCCTCTTAACCAGTTGATACGCGTTTCCTGCTGAGAGTCGGTCATCGTTGCTGTACTGCTGCACGCCGCGCTATCACCAAGGCGACACTTGGTGATCTTGGTCGAGGTGCTGAAGGCGACGCTGTTCACCACATTGGTCAGGTTTACCGTCGTGCCTGAGTTCGCACTTGCCTCCGTCAATGCCACGCTATCCGTCAGAAAGGTGTAAATCTTGCGTGTGTCCGGCGTCAGCGAACCAATGTTATTCACGAGTTGATAGCCGGTCCCGCCCTCCGTCGGTTTGCTGCCGTCCTTAACCGAGCTGGGGGCCCAGAAACTCGAGGCGTTATCGTCGACCTGCGATTGTGTGATGCCGGTGATGGCGTCTTGCACCACGGTTTCGATGTTCTTCGAAGGTGATGGATTCGGCGCGTCCTTGGTTAGCACCGTTTGCCCGATCAGGCACAGTCCAACGCCGGCGCCGCAGATGGATGCATCGCCATTATCCGGGTACTGGCTCAATTGATATTTTTTCACCGTACCCTGCCAGTTCGATGAAGGGTCGGGCTGGAAGAAGGCCAGATAAACGTCGGTCGCATTTTCCGAGCGGTTCAATGCCGAGATCGGCACGGTTGCCGTGGCAGCCGTGGGGTTCCAATCGGTGATCGACGCAAGCGCGGATATAATCGCTGCTGCCAAAGCAGAACTGTTCTCTGCGGTGTAGTAGACGCCATTGCCGCGGATGGCCGCGTTTTGTAGCACCGCCGAGTTGGCGCCGGCAAAACCGATCGTATAGGTATTGATCGACTGGCGTCCGGCGATCGAGTCGGCACCGGCATCGCCCGTCATGGTGCGTGCGCCGGGGCTGGTGTCGGCATTGGCCATGAAATAAGTCAACTCATCGAGCCAGATGTAACCGCCATCGTAGGCAGTGCCGCCGCCGTCGACTGGTCCGTAGGGGACGCCCGCCGACACTTCGAACTGGTCGGTACTGGTGTGCGGGAGGTTGGCATCGCTCGAGTTACGCGTGGCCACTGCGCCCAGCGGGCCCGCCCAACTCAAACTCTTTACCGCCGTATTGGCGCTCCAGTCATCGGCCGGGCCGCCATCGGTGATGAGGATGATGAAGTTCTTCTGACAACCCGCCGGGTTGGTGGTGTTCGGGTTGTTCAGCATCGGCGAGGCATAGGCGCCGACCGCAGTGCAGCCGCTGCCGGCGGCGTTCGAAGTACAGATTGCCGCCGTATCGTAACCTGCCGATACTGTTTTGCCCGCCAATCGTGCCGCAGTGGTGGAGGTTCCCCATTGCGGGCTGCGCCCGCTGAAGTAACGGTAAGCCTCGTAGACCGACTCGGTGAGCGGGGTCTGCGCTGACGCAGTGACGGCATTGATCGCGTTGATCAGGGTCGTGCGGTTATTGTAAGCCGGCAGATCCGTCGGCCCGTTGCCCATGCGTTTGATCACACTGGCGACGTTGGCACCATCGCTGGCACCGCCGGCGGCGTCGGAAGCCATTTGGTTGAAGACCATCAAACCGAAGCGCACGCCGTTGGTGGCGGCGACCAGATCAGAGAGCGCGTCTTTGGCGATCTGTAGCCGTGTCTTGCGCCCGATCGGCGCATTGTTCGGGCCTTTCGGACCGAACATCCAGTTCAAATAATTGACCGAATAAACATCAATTTTTTTGGTGTCATCGGCGGTGACGGCGAGACTGGAGCTGGTGGTATAGGCGGCGGTATTCGGGTTTGAGCTGCCGATGCTGACCGTCGAAAAAGGTGCGCTGGTTTTGTTCATCGATGTGCCTGCGCCCAGACCCCATGAGGCGGCGACCGGGCTGCCGGGGCCTTTGGCATACATATAGCTGTTCGCCCCCGGGTTGTTGAGGGTCTCATCAGCCTTGCAATCGTGCACCAGCTTGTCTTGCGAGGAGCCCAGCGTATAGACCTGGTAAAAATTGTTTATGGTCCCCGAGGGAACGGTGCCGACGGTACCGGTTTTGTCGGCGGTGGTGGTGGCAGGGCAGGCGGCTGCGCCATCGTTGCAGGCGGCTCCAAAGCGCGCGCTGCAAGTCTGCGTGCTATTCGCCAGGTTGCTGCAACCAGCGGCCATCGACGCACCGGTCACCGCGCTGGTGTAAGTGGTGCCGTTGACGGTAATGGTTGCACTGCTGTTGCTACAGTTGGCGGCAAGACCTGTTGTCGTGCTCTGCGCTGTCCCATAGACAGTACCCTTGGTGGTGCTATTGCCGACGCAGCTGCCGCCATAGTTAATGGTCATGGGCGCACCGCTGCAGCCTTGGGCTAGTTGGGCGGCGGTCGGTGGGTTGGTGGCAAACGCGCCAGTGACCTTGGTGTAGCTGGTGCCGTTGAGTGATTTGCTGGTGGTACCGCCTTCGCTGCAGTAAGTCGTCGCGTTGGCACTGTCAGAGCAAGTGCCGCCCGTCATATAGGTGCCGACTGCAGCGGCAGCCGTATTGGTGCAACTGACGGTATCAGTGGCACCGAGGACCGCATTGGCGCGGTTGGTGCCGTTCACCTTGATGGTGGATCCGGTGAAATCACAATTAGCCGCTCCGCCGACAGCGGCGGTACACGTGCCACCGTAATAATAGGTGCCGGCAGCGGTTGAATTGCCACAGCCGGCCGTAGCGGATGCGCCAACTGCACTGACGTTGGTATAACTGCTGCCATTCAGCGAGGTGGATGCGGTGATATTTGAGAGTTGGCAGTTCGCCGTTGCGCCACCCACCACGCCACCGGCGGTGCAGGCGCCACCGGTGTAATAAGTGCCGGCCGCCGGGTTATTCTGGCAACTCGCGGTGTCGCTTGCGCCGGCAGTCGCGTTGCTACCGACGCCGGCGACAGTGCTGCCGCCAAAACTGCAAGCACCGCCCGAACTTGAAGTGCAGGTGCCGCCATACCAGTATTGGCCGACCGCACCGGTGTTGGTGCAGCTGGCGCTGTCACTGTCCTTGGTTGCATTGTCGCCGACGCCGGCGATCGTTGCGCCGCCGAGCGCGCTGCAGCCCGTCGTTGATCCGCCGCAGGTACCGCCGTAATAATAGGTGCCGGCCGCCGTTGCCTGTCCGCAGCCGACAGCGGCATTGGTCGTGCTAAGGCTGCCGTAGGGGCCGGTGACATTGCTTCGCGCCACGTCGCCGAGGGTCAAGGAGGTTGTGCCGCTGACCGCGCAGACACCGGTGTTGCCGCTGGCATCCTGACAGCTACCGCCGTAATAGTAATAGCCGCTACTTTCCTTGAAGTAAGAACTGCGTCCGCTCCATGCGCAGGCGCCGACGGTCTTGGTGAGGCGGTTCTGCTTCTGGCAAGACGGCAGCGTCACGGTTTGTCGACCGGTTTTGTTGCAGGTATTGACCGTGACCGCGGTGCGCGTTGTCCAGGCGCAAGCGGCGACGGTTTCGGAGGTGCGCCCGGCCAGCGTGCACGTCCCTACGTTGACCGCAGTGCGGCTTTTCCAGGTGCAGGTCGGGGTGATGGTGGTTTGCGCCCGGCCCGTTCCCCAGGCGCAGCTGTTGTATGTCGTGTTGGTGAAGGTTTGCTGGGCGCCGGCGTTCAGGGTGCAGGAGGGCGGTGTGTTGCAACCGAGCGCGCCGCCGCTTGGATCGCTACAAGAGGGTAAGCCGTTATTAGTACAGCTGCCGCCGGCCTGCAGCGTCAGGGGGGTGGAGGCCACATCGGTTTCAATCTTGGGATTGGCCGTAAAGAGGCAATTCTGCGTGGCGGTGGACGTGTAGCTG
>CAIWNB010000133.1 GCA_903913965.1 uncultured beta proteobacterium | reverse complement strand
GGCTTGGCTCGCAACGCGGGCGTATGCAGCGGAGAACTGGCAATGACCAAGCAATACAGCCCAAAAGATGAGGACAGCCACGAAGACATGAGCGCCGAAGCCGTCATCGCGCGCGCCATTGCGCGGCGTGGCGAGATATTCGACGAATTTCGTCTGCTCGCCCAGGAGTCGCCACACACCTATGATCTGATCTCTAAAACCGCCGGCTATATGCACCATTACGCAGGCGAAGAAGGCGCCGGGCAAAATCTATCTGGAACCATGCGCGAGCTGATCGCCTTGTGCCAACTCTGCGCCAAGGGCGACGATCGTTTTGCCGCCAATCATGTCCGACGCCTTTGGCAACGGGGCGTAACAAACAAGGTGATGGTGGAAGCGGCGACCTCGATCGCCCCCATCGTCGGCTGGAGCACTATCGCCCATGTCACGCTGGCGATTCTGACTGCGGATGACCCGGCCTACCCCTTTGGCAAACGACCGGCGGATGGCGCCCCCAAAACCCTGACAGCTTTCCCGGAATTGCAACTCGGTCGCGATGCGGCCGGCAACGTCGATGCCGGCCTGCTGCAAACGCCGGAGTGGCAATATGTCGCGGCACTGGACGCCGAGCTGGCCAGACGCGCCGCGCGCTGGGTCGATCACTGCCTGTTACCCGACGGTGCGACAGGGGAATTGCTGGGGCCGGGGCCACGCGAACTGATCGCACTGGCCGCACTCTGCGCGCGCGGTGAAGTTGAATTTGCCGCGCAGCATATCCGCCGTGCATACCGCTGCGGCATGAGTCGACTGCAGGTACTTGAAGCCATTTCCTGTGTGCTGCCGATGACCGGTGCACTCACCGTTCAAATCGGCGTGCGCGCGATGCAACTAGTCGATGCGCAGCCGTGAGCAGATATCGGTGATGAAACGGATATTGATCATCCTGCTGCTCGCTGCGGGGATCGTCATGCCGGCGCTTGGACAAAACTATCCGGCCAAAGCCATCCTCGTCATCTCACCCGTGCAGGCGGGCAGCGCCGGAGATACCACCCTGCGACTGGTGACGCAAAAGATGTCTCTTAATATGGGGCAATCATTGCTCGTCGAGAACACGACGGGGGCCGCCGGTATTGTCGGCGCACAACGCCTTGCACGTGCGGCGCCCGATGGTTATACGATAGGCGGAATCAGCGACAGTACCGTGACCTATGTACCGATACTGCAAAAGCGCAACGACTTTGAACCGCTCGCCCTGTTTGAACCGGTCAGTCTGATTTCATCGAGCACCTGGGTGTTGGTTGCCCATCCCTCGTTGCCGGCGCGCAATGTGCGTGAATTGGTGGCGCTGGCCAAAACCCAGACCCGAAATATGGACTATGCGTCGGCGGGCCTTGGCGGGTCTCACCATGTAATGATGGAAATGTTTAGCGCCGCTACCGGTATCCACTTAAATCATGTGCCCTACCGCGGGGCCACGCAGGCTGCGGTTGATGTGCAAGCCGGGCACGTCCCCGTCATGTTCTCCGCACTTGCCGTGGTCATCGGCCCACTACAAAACGGGCGCCTGCGTGCGCTTGGCATTGCCAATGAACAACGCTCGCCTCTATTGCCAGAAATCCCCACCATCTCCGAATCCGGCGTACCAGGTTTTGTTTTTTCCACATGGACGGGCCTCTTCGCCCCTCGCGCCACACCCAAAGTGCTCGTCGAACGGTTGGCGACCGAAGTGGCCTCTGCGCTTGGTGACCCGGCATTGCGCGCAAAAATTCAATCACTCGGCGGCAATCCGCAAGCTAGCACGCCAGCCGAGCTGGCCACGCGTATTCGCGAGATCACTGCGAAAATGCGCAAGGTCATTCAGGACGCCAAGATCAGCGCTGAATAAGCGTTAGGCAACGTCTTGCCACACAATTACGGCGGCCAAAAAAAGTAGCAAAGACGAAACACAACTCACCCGCACGTCGTCAAAAAACCGACTGCCAACGACCATCCGCCAGATTGAGTTTGCGTAAAGCGTCGGCTACACTCGCCGCCGTTCATAACAACAGAATCCGACTGCCGCGATAACGACGCGCCGGCCAGCAGTCGTATCCCCGCAGGCGCCCTCGTGGTATCTGCATCATTGGAATGTCCATGCAACGCTGTCTCCGTCTCCGTCTCTTTGTCTATCTCTGCGTCTGCGGCCTCGCCGCGCATTTTTTATGTGTCGTTGAAGCCAACGCGGCGATGCCGCTGTCGTCTGCCGCACCTTATCCCAACCGGCCGGTACGAGTGGTGGTGCCAGTCGCTCCTGCAGGTGGCACCGATATCATTGCGCGTATCGTCATCAACGCCCTGTCAGAAAAGCTGGCGACCAATTTCATCATCGACAACCGTGCCGGTGCGGGCGGACTGCTGGGCAGTGATATCGTCGCCAAGGCCCCCGCCGATGGCTATACGCTGCTCTTCACCTACGCTGCACACACCATATTGCCGTTCATTTATCGCAAAGTGCCCTACGACGTGCACAAGGATTTCAGCGCGATCACGCTGGCCGGCTCGCAACCGTTGGTGGTTGCCGTTAACGCATCACTCAATATCAATTCAATCGAAGCGCTGATCAAAGCGGCGCGCGCGCGGCCCGATGGCTTTAACGTGGCCTGGCCCACGCCCAGTGGTTCCGGCGCCCTGGCCGCCGAAGTATTCAAGCGCGTCACTGATACGCGCATGGTCTCCGTCCCGTTCAAGGGCGGCAGTCCGGCGATGACAGCGCTGGCCGGCGGTGAAGTGCAACTGATCTTCACCACACTGCCCTCGGTGCTCCCCTTCCTGCACAGCGGCAAAGTGAAAATACTGGCGACCACGGGAACACGCCGCGATCCACATCTTCCCGAGGTGCCGACACTGGCCGAGTCGGGCGTGCGCGACATGAACACCTCGCCGTGGCAAGGGCTACTGGCACCGGCCGGCACGCCGGTCAGCATCATCGATACCCTGCAGAAAAACATTGCTGCACTACTCGAATCGGTCGATGTAAAACGACGCTTTGCCGCCAGCGCCACACAAACCGGCGGCAGCACACCGGCTGAATTCAGCGCGCAGATCGCCCGTGAACTGGAACAAAACAGCAAGGTCATACGCGCCGTCGGCATGCGTGCTGATTAAGCCTCCGGACCAGAACGCCGACACGGCAAACTGCAAACGGACGGCGGCGCGGCACTCAAACCGCGCTACACCGCGTCGTTCAACTCAATGCTTCACGTGGGAATTGCAAGACGAGCACTTCGAGGCCTTGCGCACCGGCCGTAATCGAGAAGGGGGCTTCGCCGGTTTCAATTGCCACCATCGACCATAAGGGCAACATGGCGCCAGACCACTCCAGACTACCGTTGACGACGAAAAGGTAAAGCCCGCCGGCAAGCGACGGATCGGGCGCCTTCACCGACATGCCGGCACCAAGTCTTAGCAGGCGTGCATCAAGCCCGTCATCATAGGCATCCGCGTAGACGGCTTCATTCGCGACTTCCTTGCGATGTTGCAGCACCAAATCGTTGGACAGCAACAGCGGTGGCGAGAGCAGATTACGGCGTTTGCTCGGTTGCAGTTTTTCACGGTAACCGGGCTTGTCGAGATAGACCGGCCCTGAATTGGCGGTGCGCATGCGCATGGCAAAAAAACGCAAACCCTGCGCGCCGGCCACCACCGGGCCATAGGCGGTGTGATGATCCTTGAATTGCACCACAATTCCGTTGACGTCATGCCGCGCCATTTTGCCGGCACCGCCTGCAAACACCTGAAATTGCGATACGCCGTGAAAGTGCGCGAGGATGGTTTCGTCCGGCGACATATCGGTCATCAAGGCCTGCGGGGCGGAGGACGTTTCAGTGGTCACATAACGCGGCCCGAAAAACTGCGCACCCCAGTGTTGCAGCCCGGAGCCCGGCGACGTCACCAGCGTGCGGCTTTGCATCACCTCGCTGCCGCTTCTTGCATAAATCATGTTCTGACTTCCCTTCTTGACGGTTTACGGCTTGGGCGGAATCACCGGCAGCAATAAATACGGTTGCCGGGTTTGATCGAAATGCAGCGTATTGGTGGTTTCAAACAGCGCCGCTGGACGATCCTCGGGATGCGTGTGAAAAAACGGCCCGACGCCGGAGAATGAATAAAACGCATTCGGAATAACAATGGGTGGCGCGTCGAACTGGTAGTCCTTGCCGCGCACCGTGAGTGCTATGCGATAACCCGGCGGTACGACGATGCAGGTCGGCCACAGTTCGATGTCGAGTTCATACACCTCGTCGGGGCGCAGCGGCTGCGCTTCGTCGTGACTGTGATAGGGCCGGTAGGGTTTGGTCAGCGCCGTATCGAGTTTGCGGTGCGACGCTCGCAACCACCCCTGGCCAATCGGCGTGCGTGGATCGAGCGCGCCCTGAAACGTCACTTCCCTGCCGTCCGCATCAAAGACGCGCAGCACCAGAAACACGTCGGCGTCTGCGGTAGCCGATGACAAGAAGAGTTTGCATGCCACCGGCCCGGTGATTTCGAGCGGTGCCGTCAGCGGCGGCGTGTAAAAGGTCAGCCCATCGCCAGTGGTGTCATAGGCAAGGCTGGCGTTCGTGGCGACAGAGTCGCGCTGCAGCGCCTGCGCCTGCGGTTGCAGATAAAACTTCGTCCACTCGGTGCGCGCCAGCGGCCATTCGTTCTCGTGCCGTTCGACAAATTTTTCACCGGGGTGGCGCACCTGCAATTGCACCGCAGGCTGTTTGTCCCAGCCGTTTTGCTCGCCCTTCAAAAAATAGTCGAAGAATTTTCTCTGCAGCAAACGGCCGTAATCCGTATAGAAATGCGGCCAGTGCGCCAGACCGTGACACTCCAGCCATTTTTGTTTGGAGGCGGCGCGCATATAGCCTTCGCAGTTGCCGCGCGGATGCAGGCCCTGCCCGCCCCAGTTGTTGGCAGACAAAAACGGCACCGTCACCTGATCCCACACCGGCGAGCGCGATTGGTAATACCCGTCGTCGAGCGGATGCGAGAGCACCTCGCCTTCAAGGTCGCCGCGGTTCTCTGCCAGTTCCGCGTCCGACAAGGTCTCGGGCCCCGCCACCAGTTCACCGGTCACCACGCTGCGCGCACCGCGCTCACCGACACCATGTTGAACGCTGCAGACCTGACGCGGATACCAGCGCAGCGGCATCATGTTGACAATGCCGCCATGGCGATACACGTCGCGGTAAAAATCGGCCGCACCTTCCCACACACAAATTGCCGTCAGATGCGGCGGCTGCAACGAGGCCACCTGCCATTCGTTCATGGCGTAATACGAAATGCCATTCAGACCGACCTTACCGTTGCTCCACGGCTGTTGCGCCGCCCATTCGATACATTCGTAGTAATCGCGTGCCTCTTGCGGCGACCAGACATCCATGCGTCCGGGCGAACGACCGGCGCCGCGCGAATCGACACGGATGCAGATATAACCGTCAGGCACCCACTTCTCCGGGTCCACCACCTCCCAGTTTTGATATTTGTTCGTCGAGTCGGCCGGCACATCGGGATGCGCCGCCACCATGCGGTCCCACATGCTCTTGAAACCCTCTTGAAAAGACAGGCCCTTGGCATAAGGGCCGTGGCTCATGATCGCCGGATAGCGGCCCTCTGCCAGCGGACGAAAGATGTCGGCGCGCAGCACAATGCCGTCTTTCATCGCAATTGGCACATCCCAGTCAATACGCATGCCGTCGCGCACTTCGGACTTCATTAACGAATCAGCCTGCTGCAGTGCTTGCGTCATGACGATGTTCCTCCGGGAAGAAATTTTCTGCGTGGCGTGGCGCGAAACGGCATGCGGTTCGCCGCCCGATGTTGTGCGGGAATTGTAGCAGCGCCGACGGCCACACCAGGCAATCGACCCAGCATGCGGGACGGTCAACTTGACACCCCTGCATGACTGCCCCACGATAGAAAAAAGACTGCGGCCCTGTCATACCGACCGGCAAGCGCAGCGGGACTTCAATTCTGGAGGATCGCCGATGAATGCGAAACGCGTCTTGATGCTGCTGGCCGCCACCATGTGGCTACCTCTCTACCTGCCGCCATGCCACGCACAAACACCCAAATGGCCGGAAAAACCGGTGCGCGTGATCGTGCCCTTCCCACCCGGCGGCACCACCGATGTCGTCGCCCGCGTCTTCGCGCCGCAGATGGCGGAAGAATTCGGCCAGCAGTTTGTCGTCGACAACCGGCCGGGCGCCGGCGGTGCGATCGGCGCCGAGATTGCCGCACGCGCCAATCCCGACGGACACACCATCATCGTCGTCACCTCCAGTTATGCCGCCAATGGCGCCCTCTACAAATTGCCCTACGATCCGGTCAAAGGCATCGCGCCGGTCAGTCTGATCAGCATCCTGCCTTTCATTCTTGCGGCGCATCCTTCGGTCAAGGCCACCAACCTTAAGGATTTCATCGAACTCGCACGCGGCAATCCGGGCACGCTCAACTTCGGCTCACCCGGCACCGGCAGCGGCCCGCACCTGACGGCCGAGCTTTTTCAGCAAATGGCGAAAATAAAAATGGTCCACGTGGCCTATAAAGGCGATGCACCGGCGCTGGCCGATTTATTGGGCGGACAAATCCAGGCGACCTTCGCCACCGACTTGATCCTCGGCACTCATATCAAGGCCGGCAAACTGCGTGCACTCGCCGTTACCACCGCGCAACGCGCACCGTCGATGCCGGATGTCCCCGCGATTGGCGAAGTGATACCCGGCTATGCCGTCGCCGGCTGGGCGGGCATGTGGGCACCTGCCGGTACTCCGGCGGAAGTCGTCGCCAGGCTGAATCGTTCGGTGGCGCGCATCCTGCGGCAACCCGATGTGCAAGCGCGTTTGCGTAGCGCCGGTGCGGAGCCTGCGCCATCGTCCACCGAAGAATTCGCACGCCTGATCGCGCAGGATCTCGCGACGTGGTCGCAGGTTGTGAAGACCGGCAATATTCGTATCGAGTGATGATCGTGCTGCCGCTGTTTATCCGTGCACCGGTTCGCACGGATAAACAACACGGACCAAACCGACAAGACGTTAATGCTGGGAATGAAGCCTGGTGCAACGCCTGCGCTGTTTCAGTGGCAGGCGCAACATCGCGGTGCAGACCTACAACCCAACGTGAGGCGCGAACGCCTTCACGTTGCAGCGTGAAGGTCCGCCGTCTTTAGTAATGCGATTCGAAACTCGTCGCATCCATGCGATTAATTTCGTGCATGTCGATGCTCGACACGCCGGTCGCACGGTCGACCGTGAATTGCATGCGACGATGACCGTCTGTAGTGGCGCGGATCGAGAGCAACTCAAGTCCGTCCTTGACCTGCCACTCATGTGAACCGGCAAGGCCGGCGGGCGCATAAATCGAATCGCCGGGGCCGACTTTGTATTCCTTGCCCTCGTAATCACGCACAATCGCGGTACCGGAGAGAACGTAGTAGAACACCTCGATCGGATGCCAGTGCAGGTGCTCATGCAAATTCGGACCGAACTTGGCATGACCAACGCGGATACGCTCGCTGGGAAACTGTTTGCTGCCGCACAACGGACGCACCGTCTGGCCTTTGATGGCGCCCGGGGTGTCCTTGACACTCTTCTTGTTAACGATGCGCATGGTCGCTTTGATTTTTTGTTTCTTTTGCTTCATGAGGCACTCTCCTTTTGTATTGAACGGATCAGCATAATGATCAGCGGACGAAAAATACCATGTCCGCGCCACCGTTGATCATCCGGGCTTCGCTTGTAACGAAAATATTTGCGCGCGCTAATCCGCACTCAGGCCCAGCTCGCGCACGATCCTGCCCCACTTTTCAATCTCGGCTTTGATGAAGGCCCCGAAGGCCTCGGGCGTGTCACCGACCGGGGTGAACGAAATTTCCTCAAGCCGCCGCGCCACCTCGGGTTGTTTGAGTGCCGCCACCGTTGCCGCATGCAAAGTGGCGATGATTTCCTTGGGCGTGTTCGCAGGCACCAGAAAACCCCACCAGAATCCGCATTCAAAACCCGGATATCCAGACTCGGCCACCGTCGGCAAACCAGGCAGCGTCGACAGGCGATTGAGGCTGGTGACGGCGAGTGCACGCAAACGACCGGCGCGCACTTGGGGTAATGCAGCCGAGGGCGGCGCGAAATAAACCTGGGTCTCGCCGGTGATGACGGCGGTCACCGCCTCACCGCCGCCGCGATAAGGCACGTGCATCAAATCAATAGCGGCAGATTTTTTAAACAGCTCCGCGCTCAAAAAGGTCGGCGTGCCAGTACCGGCCGATGCATAGGTAATCGCACGCGGCTTAGCCTTGCCGAGTCGCACCAAATCGCCAATCGTTTTCACCGGTAACGAAGGATGCACCGTCGCAATGGCAGGCGAGCCGCCCAAGCGGCTCACCGGCAGAAAATCACGCAACAGATCATACGAAAGATTTTTGTAAAACGTCGCATTCACCGTCAGTGTTTGCGGCACCTCGTAGAGAGTGTAGCCATCGGGCGCTGCCTTGGCAGCGATCGCCGCACCGATGTTACTCGCCGCCCCCGTACGATTCTCGATGAACACACGCTGACCGAGCACCTCGCCCATCCCGTTGGCAACGATACGGGCCACCGCGTCGGCCAGCCCGCCGGGCGAATCGGAAACCAGCATGCGTATCGGCTTTTGTGGCCAACTCTGCGCCAGCGTTAGCCCACTCCCACCGGACAATATGACGACGGCAGCCGCAGCCGCCAACGCGCTTCGTCTCATTCGCATGGAATCCGCCTCCAGAGTTGATGATGTTTTTTATACTTTTTTTGTTGTGTAGCCGCAGGGGGCAAACCCGTAAATCAACCAACCGCTGCGAGCGCAAAAGACTACCATTCTCAGGCATTGGATATTACCCGCCAAACCCGATGAGCAAGGGATATTCACCTCTAAAATAGACTGCGACCCGGGTTATGCAATAATCGACCCACTTGGCTGATCTTCAAAGAAGATCCGTTAGCCCACCCGATGCTGGATTGGTTTCGGAACGAAGACCCGCCGCACATACGCCGTCGGTGCATCCCGTCGGTCTGGATGTCCACCTTAAAGTAGAGGGCACGACGCCATGAAAAACTCCTTCGTCCACCGCCTGCAAATCGCGCGCGCTACCCTCACCGGCTGTGCACTCGCGCTGATATCGGTCGGCATAGCCTATCCGGCGCTGGCGCAGAAGTTCCCGGTCAAACCACTGCGCATCCTGGTCACCATCGGCCCCGGTTCGGTGGGCGACATCATTTCACGCGTGATGGCCGAACCCCTGTCCAAGCAATTGGGACAGACCGTGCTGGTCGACAACCGTCCGGGCGCTGGGGGGAACATTGCCGCCGAAATCGCCGCCAAATCGCCCGCCGATGGCTATACGCTTTTTCTCACCACGGTGAGTACGCACGGCATCAATCCTTCGCTTTACGGAAAACTGGGGTTTGACCCGATCAAGGATTTTGCCCCTGTCATTCTGCTCGCCACCAATCCGAATATGCTGGTGGTACACCCTTCGATGCAGGTTAAGAATGTGAAAGAGCTGATCGCCCTGGCGAAGAAAAATCCGGGCGAAATCACCTACTCATCGGGAGGCGCGGGCACCGCACAACATATGGCGGGCGAACTCTTCGGCATGATGAGCGGCACGAAGCTAATACATGTTCCCTACAAAAGCACACCGCTGTCGGCCAATGCGGTGATGGCCGGTGAAACGATGATTGCGTTCGCCAGCGTGCCCGTAGTGATCGAGCAGGTGAAAGCAGGCCGCCTGCGTTCGCTCGGCATCACTTCGGCCAAACGCATGGCGGCAATGCCGGACATCATGACGCTCAGCGAAACCGGCCTGCCAGGATTTGATGTTTCAGGCTGGTTCGGCTTCTCGGTGACCGGCGGCACTCCGGAACCCATCGTCAACCAACTCAATGGCGAGTTCCGCAAAGCCATTGCAGACCCTGGCGTGCGCCAAAAACTCACCGCTCAGGGCATGGATCTGACCGAGAACTCACCCGAGCAGTTCGCCGCCTTTATCCGCGCCGAGATCGACCGCTGGACCAAGGTGGTGCGCGCCACCGGCGCGCAGGTCAATTAAACAGAGGCGTCTGGACTTCCGCATACCGTAATGGCGGCATTTAAATAGACGAGAGCCGCGGTATGCAGATCATCAACATGCACGTGCTCGCCAAGCGCATGCATCTGCCTTCCCGCCGCATCCGGCATAGTGCGCCCGCCCGGGCCATAACAAAGCGTCGGCACATCGTAGCGATTCAGATGCGTTGAATCGGCACCGGGCCGCCGTATCCCACCGCCCGCTTCTTTACCCGTGACTTCCTGATGCGCGTTACGCATAACACGGGCAATCATTGCGTCGGCACCGATATCGGTAGCTGGATCGCTGACATAACAATCGAGCACTGGTTCGGCGCAACCACGCTCCAAAGCAAACGCCCTGAGCACGTGACGCAAACTGTGGCGTACTGATTCGGTCGTTGTGCCAGGGACAGTGCGCACGTCGAGATAAAGGCTGCACGACCACGGGTTGCGCGAAAGCCGCCATGGCATGCCACCACGTATCGCGGCTACGGTCACGTTCGGACGTTCGCCCAGGTATTCATGCGTCGCCGCGTAATCCTTTGCCCAAACGGCGATCTTCTCCTGCAAAAGGTGCATTTCGGCAATCGCATTAACAACCCCCGGTTTATCGGACCACGCGGAATGCGCCATGGTGCCCCCCAGGGTGATACGAAACCAACTCACGCCCATATTGGCAGTACACACTTGCAGTGTGGTCGGCTCGCAAAGCACCGCGCAATCGGCGGTCACGCCATGCGTAACCATATAGCGCGTACCAACTCCGTAGCCGGAATGGCCTTCGTCATGAAATTCTTCGATGGCGGCCTTTTCAGTTTCACCCACCACGCCCCCGAGCAAAACATCCCCGGCCAGTTTGACGCCTTCGGCTGCCAGCGCTTCCATTGCGACGACGGCGGCAGCCAGTCCGCTCTTCATGTTGTTGGACCCGAGCCCCCAGACCCAGTCGTCGCGAACAATGCCGCGCGCCTTAAAACCCTCACCCCGCAGATAATCTTCATCACCGTCATACGAGGTATCCATATGCCCGGTGAACAACAGGTTACGGCCGCTGCCCTCGCCGGCGAGTACGGCTATCGCGTTGGGCCGTCCGGGGCTCACCTCCTGTAGCCATGCGCGGCAACCCGCACGCGCCATGCGTTGCACCAGATACTGCGCGAAAGCGCCTTCGCGACCGGTGGGACTGGCAATGTCGACCATCTCAACCAGAGTATCGCGAACCGCCTCGCGCGTAACCCGCGCAGACACGCGGGCAAGAATGGCACGATCCATCATCAAATCTTCCTTTCGGGTAAGTATCCAAACACCGGAAATAGTCAGCAGCGCTTAGCGCCCAGAGCGATCCCTCGAAGACAGCGAAAGCAACAGCCACAACGTAACACCGTGGGAGCGAGCGGTAGTTTGCCCTCAACGATACACCGTAGGCAATGATGTCTGTAAAAGGCGTACCACACTGCCTTTTACATCAACCACATCAACCGTATGCCTAGCCTCCCGCTCATCAGCAACTGGAAAATATGCATCGCCTCTCTCCTGCGACAACGCCTCGTGAAAACACGCCATTAACCTTGCCAATGGGCGGCACGACTTAATCGGGGAATCCAACCGCAATGGCCATACGCAGACATTTCCCGGCGCGACCTTTCTCTCACGGCAAAAACCTACGGATTAAGATTTATTAAGGCCTGCCGCAAAAAATGATATCTACTCAAGACCCACGAAAAACACCTCGCCCGATGCAACGAACAGAGGCTGAATATAGCTATATATCCAACCGCCCCACCCTTTAAATATGTATAGAATTCGGCAAGCGTGGCGATACTTTTAGCCTGCTGCCCCATCCCAGCACGCCACGCTGACACCAACGTCAGCACCATAGAAAACACGAAAGGTCCAAGCCATGACCAAATCCAGTTCCGATCAGTCCGCGTCACGGCGGCGTTTTATCAAACAGGCGGGGGCCATGGCGTTGACACCGGCACTCGCACCGCAACTCATGGGCACCGCGCAGGCGGCGCCGCGCAAATCGCTCAAAATCATGCAGTGGAATCATTTCGTCCCGGCCTTCGATGAATGGTTCAACAAGGTTTTCATCAAGCAATGGGGCGAAAAAAACGATACCGATGTGGTGGTCACCAACGTCGCCATGACCAGCATTGAAAGCCGTGCCGCTGCGGAACTGGCGAAGAAACAGGGCCACGATCTTTGCATGTTCCTCAGCCCACCGGCCTCGTATGAAGATTACGTCATCGACCACCGCGATGTTTACGCCGAGTGTGAACGCAAGTATGGCAAGCCGCTGGACATCGCGACACGCAGCACCTACAACCCGGTGACCAAAAAATACTACGGCTTCTCCGACAGTTATGTGCCCGACCCGGTCAATTACCGCAAGGACCTGTGGGACGACGTTGGTGTCACCCCCTCTTCCTGGCAGGACATCCTCGACGGCGGGCGCAAGATCAAGAAGAAGCACGGCATCCCGGTCGGCATCGGCATGTCGAATGAACTCGACAGCAGCATGGCCTTGCGTTCGCTGCTAACCGCCTTCGGTGCCTCCGAGCAAACCGCAGACGGCCGGCCGTCGTTGAAATCCGCCGCCGCCCTCGACGCATTGAAATATGCGAAGGCGCTCTACACCGAGACCATGACGGATGAAATTTTCTCGTGGGATGCGTCATCCAACAACCGCTTGATGCTGGCCGGCAAGGGTTCGCTCACGCTGAACGCCATTTCAATCACCCGCACCGGTGAGAGCGAGAAGATCTCCATCGCCGACAAGATCCTGCTCAAAATGCCGGCCCAAGGGCCCGCTGCACAACTCGGTGTGATGCATTTGATGAACGCCTATGTCATCTGGAAATTCGCAAAAAATATCGATGGCGCGAAAAAGTTTCTGGTCGATCTGGCCGGCGAATCACGTAACGCCTTTCTCGCGAGCGGTTTTTACAACTTCCCGACCTTTCCGCAACTCGTGCCGGATCTGGAAAAGCTGATCTCCAATGATCCCAAGGGCACACCGCCCGATAAATACAAAATTTTTTCCGACGCTGCCAAGTGGACAGTCAACGTGGGCTATCCAGGTTATTCAAATCCGGCGATCGATGAAATCTGGAAATCCTGGCTGATCCCGCGCATGTTTGCCGATGCCGCATCGGGCCGCCTGACACCGGAAGCCTCGCTCGATCTGTATTCGGCGGAGTCGATCAAAATATTCGACAAGTGGCGCAAGCTCGGCAAGGTTTAGCCTAACCGCGCCGGCGGCTTCCGGCGGTTTCATGCAAAAGATAAAACTGATGAAGACCCAGCTCTGGTCATGCCTGGCGCGAATATTGTTCGCCGCCTTTTTGCTCCATGCGATCAATGCCGGCGCCGCTGCGGCGGATAAACAAAAACGCATTTTCATCGTCAGCAGTTACGATAAAAATTACATCTGGTCAAAGTCGACGCAAAAAGGCGTCAATGCAGCGATGCGCAAATACGGTTACCTCGATAACGACCAGCAAGCGGCACAATTAATCGAAAACGACCAGGTCACGAGCTCGAAGGCGATCATCAAAAAAGCGTGGATGGACACTAAACGCAGGAATAGTCGTGGCGAAATGGCGAACATCACGCGCCACATCATGACCGCCATCGAAGCATTCTCCCCGGATCTGGTTTTGCTCGGTGACGACAATGCGGTCGACTATATCGGCAACCAGTTGATCGACACCAAAATCCCGGTGGTGTTCTGGGGCGTCAACGGCCTGCCGCTTAAATACGGCCTGATCGACCGCATTGATGCGCCCGGCCACAACGTGACCGGCGTCTGGCAGTCCGGCTACCACAAGGAAAGTCTCGATTTGCTCAAGCGACTGGTGCCCGGCGCCAAAACCTTCGGCATCCTGACCTGTGATTCAGAGTCCTCGCGCCCGAACGTGAAGATGATCGAACAACTGGCGCAACGCGGCAATCTGCCCTTGAAACTGGTCGACAAGGTGGTGACCAATTCTTACGAAGAATGGCAGACACGCGGACTTGAATTATCCAAACGCGTTGATGCGCTGTTCGTACTCAACCACGATACGCTGCGCGACAAGAACGGCAACCACGTCGATATGCTAACCGCCGGGCGCTGGTACCTGAATAACATCAAAATCCCGGAGGCGTCGCATGAAGACCAGTTCGTTCTGGAGGGTATGTTGCTGACCGCCAACGACTCCGGTTACAACCAGGGATTCATGGCCTTCGAAATGGCTTACAGCATACTCGAGCAAGGCCTGAGTCCGGCGCGTATGGCGGTCAAGACCCCGGAACGGGGGCCTTATCTGGTCAACCGCAATCGTGCCCGTGCGCTTGGCCTCAAGCTCGATGATGCGATGTATCTGATCGACGAAGTGGTTGAAAAATCCCTGGCGCTTGGCCGTTAGCCAGGCTGGCGACTGATGCGCTTCCTCAACAAATCCATCTTCAACCGCCTGCTGGCGGCATTTTTGGCGGTCGGCCTGATTACCGGCGCACCGCTGATCTTCTTGTCGTACAAAATCAACAGCGATTCGATCGGCGTGCGTTTGCAACAAAACGTCGAACAGCAACTGACCATCATCGCGGAAAACTTCAAGCAGGAATTCAGTATCAGCCTGCTGCGTTCACTGAAACAAATTACCGCCTCCGAACCGCTTGCCGCCTATCTGTCGTCATCCGAGGATGAAAGAATCATCACCCGAAAGGCGCTTGAAACGCACCTGCTGCGCACCCAGGCCGAATACGGCAGCTACTCGGGCCTTTACTACGTTGACTCGAACGGCAGGATCATCATCGGCGTCGCCGACGGACAACGCAACGGCGCGACGGGCAGCCTGGCCGAATCCGCTGACGCTGGCGAACCCGAGGATAGGTCCCCCAGCCGCACGCATCTCAAATCGCTGTTTTCAAAAATCAGAACCTCGCCATTGCTGCTGTCGTCGGGCAACATGGAATGGTTCATGCCACCGCGTGAGGTCAGCATCGAGGGGCCTTTCAGCGACGAAAAAGGCCGCCTCACACTGCTGGCGGGCCTGCCTATCCTGGACATTGATAATGGTGGCTTCGGCGGCGTGGTCATCATCCGGGTGCGTCTGGACGCCTTTGAACAACGACTCAAGGCGGTCAGTCTGTACGATGAAAATCCGGTCTGGCTCTACGCCGCAGATGGCACGGTGTTGCTAAGGCCGCCGGCAACCGCCGTGTCGCTAGACCCCGGCCCCGGGCTTGCCCCCGAGACGGCCGCACAACCGGTGATGCGTATGCTCGACGGAGGCCTGCTCGCCTATCAGGATCTGCCGATTGTCGCCGGCAAACCGGTGATACGTATCGCCTACGCGGTGCCATCGAGCCTGATTTTCAAGGACTACCAATCCGCCCTTTATTATCTTCTCCTCGTATTGGCGATTTCCATCGGTGCGGTTTTCCTGCTGGCGTTTTATTTATCGAAAAAACTCGCAACCCCTATCATTGAATTGGCCAAGGCCGCAGCCAACCTCGCCGAAGGCGAAGTGGCCAGCGAGGTCACGGTGCAGTCCACCGGCGAGGTACAGACCCTAGTGGAGAGTTTCAACAAAATGTCGTCCCGACTGCAACGCGCCAACGAGAACCGCGCCAATGCATTTGCGGTACTGCATGAAACCGCGGCGCAAATGCAAAATGAATTGACTACGCTCGATTCGCCGATACCGCCGCTACTGGATGCGGTGGGCCCGATTAGCGACGTCAAACACGATGATGCCGAGGATTTGCGCTCGATCTCTCTGTTGATCAATCAGTTGATCCGAGAACGCGAAGAAAACATTAAGAGCATACAGCTGGCGAAGGTTTCGGCCGATGAAGCCAACCGCGCCAAAGGCGACTTTCTGGCCACCATGAGCCATGAGATCCGCACCCCGCTCAACGCCATCATCGGACTATCCGATATTCTCGGTAACACCAGCCTGACTGCGGAACAGGCACCGCTGGTCAAGACCATGGAGTCCTCCGGCGCACAACTCATTGAGATCATCAACGACGTGCTTGATTTCTCACGCTTACAGGCCTCGGGGCTCGAATTACATTACGGCGCCGTCGAACTTAAAACCTTTATGGAACGGCTGATATTGATGGTCGGCGGTTTACCCAACGCCTCCAAACTGGATATTCAGAACAGCATCGATCCCGCCGTCCCGGCGCAGATCATCGCTGACGACGCGCGCTTGATGCAGATACTGACCAATCTGCTCGGTAACGCCGTCAAATTTACACAGGCCGGGGAAATTCGCATACGCGCCTTTTTGGAAACCGGCAACGCAGACCAGACCTATCTCAAGTTTTCCGTTGCCGACACCGGACCGGGCATCCCGCCAGAGTTGCGCGAACAGATATTCGAACCCTTCAAACAGGGCGCTGCGGAAAGATTACGCCCTCACGCAGGGTCCGGCCTTGGCCTCGCTATTTGTAAACGGCTGGCGGCCGCCATGAATGGTTCGCTCGAACTGCGCGCCGATTACTACGACGGTGCCTGTTTTGTGCTGTCGCTGCCTCTACAGACACCGGCGCCGGAAATAGAAGGCGGCGTCATTGAGTTGATCGAGCCGATCAAGAACAAATCATTGAACATACTCGTTGCCGAGGACACGCCGGCCAACCAGCTCGTCATTCAATTGATGCTGGAGGGTATAGGGCATACGGTGCGGCTGGTGGAGAACGGTCAGCTGGCGGTTGATGCCTGGCGGGCGGGCGATTTCGAAGTGGTGTTTCTCGACATACAAATGCCGTTGATGGATGGCTACGAGGCGGCGCGCACGATTCGCGCATCAGGGATCGCTGGTAGCAAGGTGCCGATTTTTGCATTGACTGCCTTTACGCAGAATTCCGACCGGGTGCTTGCTGCCGAGAGCGGTATCACCGATTTTCTCTCCAAACCGATCCGCGCC
>CAIWNB010000132.1 GCA_903913965.1 uncultured beta proteobacterium | reverse complement strand
GGCCGGCATTGATGTGCGTCATGTACCTTACAAGGGCGGCGCTTCGCTGATTGCGGTGATGGGCAATGAATCACAGTTCACCATCGCCCCCAGTCCTTCGGTGATGGGGCATATCCGCTCGGGGCGTCTGCGCGCATTGGCTAGCGGTGGCGAGAAGCGTTCGCCGCTGACGCCGGATCTGCCAACGATTATGGAGGCCGGCGTGCCCGGCTATGTATCGACCGGTTGGGCTGGCTTGATGGCGCCCAAAGGTATTCCACGGCCGGTCTTCGACAAGCTCTACACGACGCTGCACAAGGTTATGAAAGATCCGGCAACGCGTGAACTAATGGAGCGGCAGGGCGGCGATCCGGTGGCAACCACACCAGAGGAGTTCGTCCGCTTCATACGCGAGGAATACGCGCGCTTCGGCACGGCGATCCGGCTCGCCGGCCTCAAGGTTGAATGAGGCGGCGTTCGCTGCAGCGGATTTTTATTCCGATTTAAGGCCGGCAGCGCGCACGGCTTTGCCGGTCATTGCGATTTCGTCGATGACGAACATACGGAATTCCTCAGGCGTGTTGGTCACTACCTCGGCAGCCTGCGCTGCAATCAATTCCTTGAATTCGTTGGTGGCGGCGACCTTCAGCAGGGTGTTGCGGATCTTATCGAGCACCGGTTTTGGGGTGTTCTTCGGTGCGCTGAGGCCATACCAGCCGCTGTAAGTAAAACCCGGCAAGGTCTCTGCGATGGCCGGCATATCGCCAAGCAAGGGGGTACGTTTCGGCAGGCTGTGGCCGATTGCGCGTAAACGGTTGCCGCGGATCAGCGACATCACTGCAGCCGCCGGCGTGAATGTCCATTGTGATTCGCCGGCGACGGTGGCCGCCACTGAGGCGCCGCCGCCCTTGTAGGGCACATGCACGGATTCGATACCGGCGGCCACCATTAACGCAGTGCCGCTAAGATGGCTTTGTGCGCCACTGCCGGCCGAGGCCATGTTGAGCTTGTTGCCCATGACTTTGGCGTAGTCGATGAATTCACGGACTGTTTTCGGCGGCTGCCCGGGATGCAGGACCAGAATGTTGGGCATCACCGCGAACAGCGAGATGAACTGGTAGTCCTTGACCGGGTCGTAGGGCAGCTTTTTCTGGATGTGCGGCGCGATTGAAGTGGCCGCGGTAGACGGTGACACCAGGGTATAACCATCGGGCACGGAGTTCTTGCCGATTTCCATGCCGAGGATGCCGCCGGCGCCGGCGCGGTTGTCGACGACGATTTGCTGGCCGAGGGCTTCGCCGAGTTTGGCGGCAAGAATGCGGCCCATGGTGTCATTGGCACTGCCCGGTGCATTGGGCATGATCATGCGGATCGGCCGCTCGGGATATTTTTGCAGGCTATCGGCGGCGTAGACAAAAGAAGCAAACCAAGAGCTAGACAAGACGGCAAGCGCAAGAGCGTGTTGCGGGCGTATCGAATACATTATGGTGTCCTCGTTATGATGGCTTGCCGCTGTTGCGGTATGGTTTTGCGTAACCCTTGTTTTAGCCTGCGACCAGTATATCGTCCGCCGGATACGGTGTCAGTGATTGCACGCCGGTTTCGGTAATGGCATAGGAGCGTGAGAAAAAGATGCCATAGGTGCCGTCGGCGCTGACCGGCGTGATTTCGATGCCATAAGCCATGCCCGGTTTCATCACCATGTCGAAGGGCGCGCCTTTGACCTCGTCGGTCATGATGAATGGCAGCGAAGTGATCAAATCATGACCGTGCATGAGGATGGGGCGGGATTGCGCGCCGCGCTCGCGGAACACGCCGCAG
>CAIWNB010000131.1 GCA_903913965.1 uncultured beta proteobacterium | reverse complement strand
TGGCCACCGCCGTATCAAGATCCTGCTGACTCAAAGCGCGCTCCTTGACCAGCGGACGCACGCGTTCGAGTTGCTGCTTCGAATTCAGATGCTGGGCCTGGGCCAGCGCCAGCGCGGCCTTCACCTGTGAGAGCGCGGCGATATAGGGCTGCGGATCGATGACGAACAATACCGAGCCGGCGGCCACCCGCCCGCCATCCTCGAAGGACTGCTTTTCGAGCAAACCGGAAATCCGCGCACGGATTTCGACCGTATCAACCGCCTCGGTCTGACCGACGTATTCCTCAAACACGGTCACCGCCTCGGTCGTCACCTTGATCACGTTAACGTCGGGCGGCGGAAACGCCGGCGGCGCCCCCTTGCCATTACAACCGGCAATCACGGCGGCGACGGCAAACGGCAACCATACAAGAGCGCCACGGCGGATGTGGTGACTGAGTTTTTCGTTCAAGGCAATTCTCCAGGACCTGCGACACCCGCGGGCGCGGGCAGACGGGTTGATGCAAAAAGAGGCGCTATTGTACAGGCTCGGCACAAAACCACAGGGGTTTTGCAGGGCTGGCGCCGTCGCAGACGGCCCGCCGCCACGGGGTCAAGGCAGACGTCTGCGTTGACGCATCACCTTGCGTAAACCACTACGGTCCTCATTGGCACGCCCTCGCCCGAGGTGTAATGCGCCGGACCGGCGCCGCAGCGCCGGGCGCCTGCCGCACAACCTTATTCCGGCTTAACGCCGACTTCGCGGATCAGTTTGGCCCACTTCGCCGTTTCGGATTTGATATAGGCGGCGAATTGCTCCGGCGTATTGGTGGCAATATCCAAGCCCTGCTCGGCCAACTTGGCGCGGATCTCGGGCAACGCGATCACGCGGTGAATTTCCGTCTGCAAACGCATCACTACCTCGCGCGGCGTGCTGGCCGGCGCCACCACACCCCACCACGAGGACACATCAAACTCAGGGAAGCCGGCTTCGGCAACCGTCGGCACTTCGGGTAACGACGGCGAACGCTTCGCACTCGCCACCGCCACCATGCGCAGACGGCCAGAAGGAATGAAGGGCTGCGCCGATACGGCAGAGGTGAAATACAAATGTGCATTGCCAGCCACCACGTCGAGCAAGGCCGGCGCCGCACCTTTGTAGGGAATGTGCACGAGCCGGATGCCGGCGGATTTGTTCAGCAACTCGGCGGCCAGATGGCCGGGGCTGCCGATGCCCGACGTGGCGTAGTTGATCTGCCCGGGCTTCGCCTTCGCCAGCGCAATCAAATCCTTCACCGTGCGCACCGGCAGTGAAGGATGCACCACCAGCACATTGGGTGTTGAGGCCACCATGGTCACCGGTGAAAAATCGCGCACCGGGTCGAACGGTATCTTCGCCATCAGGCTGATGTTGATCGTCAGATTGCCGGCCTGCCCCATCAGCAGCGTATAACCGTCGGCCGGCGCCTTCGCCACCAGCTCGGCGCCGATGTTGCCGGTGGCACCGGCACGGTTTTCCACCACTACGGGTTGGCCGAGTTGTTCGCTGAGTTTCGGCGCAATGATGCGCGCGAGCAGATCATTCGCCCCGGCCGGCGGATAGGGCGAAATGATGCGGATCGGTTTCGCCGGCCAGCTTTGCGCATCAGCAGTCGAGGCGAGCGCCATTAAAACCAGCGCGGCAATGGGACCAACGGATTGCTGAATTTTCATGATCTGACCTCGGTGCGCAACGTGTGGACGAAAAAAATCCGGCGGGAGCTCTGCGCCCCCGCCGGATTTCATGAAATGCAATTACTTCGGGAAATTCGCAATCTTGCGCGCCTCACCCGTCAACTCGAGGATGTGCATACCGGTGCCGGCACGGTCCACGATGTAGGCATAGCCGCGATCATCCACTTCCGGGTTGTTCGACTGGATCGCAATCTTGCAGCGCTCCACGCCGTTGACCTTCATACAACGCTTGGCGGTGTTTTTGTTGATCGCCGGGACGTAATAGGCCACTTCCTTCATCTTGTACGGATTGCGGTAATCAACCACGCGCAGGCCGCCGTTGAACCAGGCGAAGAAGGCCAGACGTTTGTGATAAATCGGCGTCATGTTCTCATGCGAGGAATGCGCGCCAAAACGGCCACCACGATTACAGAAGTTGCCGGCCTTCTCATCGATGTGGAAGTTCGACACACCGTAGGGCTTGGTTTCATCGGTGATGTCGAGCATGAACGCCATGTGGTAATCCTCGCGGCACTCGTTCTGCGTCGATTCATTGGCAACCAACAGCATGTCACGCGTCTTCGGACGCCCCGTGCGGAAGCCTTCCGACTGCGGCACGAAGTTGTCGAAGTCCGGCACTTCCATGCCGAGGATCGGCAGCGTGGTGTGCGCACCCACCGTCGGATGCATATCGGCGCGACTGACTTGCGGATAGAGCAGGTTTTCCGGCGTCGGCGCGAACGGGTCCTTCGAATTCGGGTCGCCCTTCAACAGCTTTTCGCGATCGATGATCTGGATCACGCCACCGAGCAGCGTGCCGTAACCGAAGTAGAGGCGATTACCCAGCGGAATCGCACCGTGCAGATCCTCAGGCACCTTGCCTTTCGAACCCGGCTCCTGACCGACCAGCGAGAAATTGCGGATGAACTTCGGATTCAACGGATCGGACAAATCGAAAATCTTGGTGATGCGCTTGCTGCGGAAGCCGTCGACGCGACCATCGGTCACCAGATAGGCGATGCCGGTGTCGCATTCCCAGGCATTCTTGTGCGTATCCTTGTGCCCCTTGACCAGCGTGATCAGGTGGCTGGGCTTCTCCGGATTGGAGACGTCCCAGATTTCATGCCCTGAGGTGCCGTAGGTGCGCAGCAGATAGGTCTTGCTCGGGTCACCTTTCGGCAAGGTCTTGCCATCGCATACGCGCACCATCTGCGCGCCGCCCGACTCGCCCTGCCCCGGCTCGCCAACGATGTGGTGCAGATATTTCGGTTTTTTCGGATCGGTGACATCGATCACCGAGGTACCGTTGTCCTCGGTCTGGCCGTTCATCGGATTGACGTGCTTGCCGCCATGGTGGCCGACATAAGCAATAAACCGGTCGCCCTGTTTGACGATCAGCGGCTGATAGGCACTGCGCGCCTGCAGGTCGTTGTATCCAACCAGACGCATGTTTTTCGATTCCACCTTGCGCGAAGCCGGGGCAACCCAGGCACCGTCTTCGGCTGCGTACAACGCACCGCCCGCACCCACACTCAATACTGCAGCAACACCGGCACAGACACTGCCACGGCGGGCCGTAGCCTTCAAAAAGTTCAATAGCTTCATTGGGTTCTCCTCCAGAAAAAGACGCGCGCCCGTTGCTGCTTTTTATGCATGCAGCTAGGGGCGCAACACGACCATCACAAAATTATTGCGGCTCGAACACGGGCAGTGTAACCGACTCCGAGATCTTGCGAAACGCCACTTTCAGCGGCATGCCGATCTGCGCCGCATCCGGCGCACAGCCCTGCAAATTGCTCATCAGCCGCGGACCTTCTTCGAGCTGCACCACTGCCACCACATAAGGCACCTCCCCCGCAAACGCCTTGCTCGGTGCGCGATGCACGACAGTGAACGAATACAGGCTGGCGCGACCGCTGACCGGTGTCCAAACCAGTTTTGCGGAACTGCAAAACGGGCACAGCGGGTGCGGATAAAAATGGTATTTGCCACAGTCGTCACAGCGCGGCATGACCAGCCGGCCTTCGTGCGCGGCGGCCCAATAAGGACCGGTGGCGGCATCCGGCGTGGGCTGCGGACGTTCAATCACTTCACTCATCTCAGACTCCTATATGCCGAGCAACAAAGTGCAATGGATGCTGATCACGCCGCCATTGCCATGCACCAGCGCAACCTCGGCGTCCTTGACCTGGCGTGCCCCGGCTTCGCCGCGGATCTGGCGCACTGCTTCAACGACATGAAAAAAACCACCGCCGAGACCCGGATGACCGCCCGACAACAAACCGCCGTGGGTCGTAATCGGCAAGGCGCCGCCGAGCCCGATACGACCGTTCTCGACAAAGGCCCCGCCCTCGCCCTTTTTGCAAAAGCCCAGATCTTCGAGCTCGACGATCACAGTGATCGTGAAGCAATCGTAAATTTGCGCGACGTCGACGTCGGCCGGTGTGAGGCCGGCCGTGCGGAAGGCATCACGTCCCGAATCGACCGCACCGGTGGTCGTCAGTTCGGTGTCGCCGATGTGGCTGTGACGCAGGCCATAACCCTGGCCGAGCAAATGCACCGGCCGCGCTTTGAGATCGCGCGCACGATCGGCGCTGGTGACGATACACGCCGCCGCACCGTCGGAGACGATGGCGCAATCAAAGATGTGCAGCGGCGAGGTGATCATGCGCGATTTCAATACATCGTCGACCGTGATCAACTCGCGCTTGTGCGCGTTCGGATTGAGACTGGCGTGTTTGCGGATGGTCACCGCGACTTCAGCGAGTTGTTCCGGTGTGGTGCCGTATTCATGCATATGGCGTTGCGCCACCAGCGCATAGAGCGAAGGCACCAGCGGGCCGTAGGGCACTTCGAACTGCGGATGTGCGCTGCCGCCCTCGGCCATGCTCTTCACCGCCTTGGCACGCGAACCGTGCGAGAGCAGGTTCTGTCCGGCGACGCATAACACGGTACTGCACTGGCCCGAGGCGATCGCCATCGCCGCCTGATGAATCATGCCGCAGCCGGAGGCCCCGGCCAGATCGACGGTCGAGAGAAATTTCGCCTTCACGCCGAGATGATGTGCGACGACACCACAGGGCATATTCCAGTGTTCAACACGTACCGGCGTCGTCAACAGGCCATCGATGTCGGACATTTTAAGACCTGCATCATGCAACGCCGCCTGCGCCGCATCCGCCTGCAGTTGCAGCGCCGAACGGTCGGGCACGCTGCCGACACGCGATTCGCCGATGCCGACGATGGCTGCCTTTAAATTACTCATTGCAAAAACCCTTCAAAACATTTGCCACAGAGCGCAGGGAAGACACCGCGAACAGCCCAAAACCCAACATTCGAACTATTTCTCGCTGTGAATTCTGCACCCTCTATGGTTGATTATTTAGTCCCCGATATCGACGCCACGCAGCAAATCGCGCGCGATGACAATCTTCTGGATTTCCGAGGCGCCCTCACCGACCCGATAGTGGCGCACATCGCGATAGAAACGCTCGACCGGGAAGCCGCGGATCACGCCCATGCCGCCGTGGATCTGCACTGCGCGATCGGCGACGCGACCGACCATCTCGGAACAGAACAACTTGCACATGCTGCCGGCAGAGCCGATGTTCTTGCCCGCTTCGAGACGACGCAGCACGTCATAGGCCAGCGCGCGGCCGGCGGCGATGTCGGTGGCCGACTCGACCAGCATCCACTGGATGGCCTGACGTTCGGCCAGCAACTTGCCGAAGGTCTTGCGCACCTTGACGTGTTCGGTCGCCATGTCGAGCAGGCTTTCCGCCGCACCTACGCACGAACAGGACACCGACAAACGTCCGTCGTTGAGCGATTTCATCGCCACCTTGAAACCCGCACCGACTTCCCCCACCACCGCCGACTCCGGCAGTTCGCAATCGGTGAAGGTCAGTTCGGCGAGTTTGATCGCATCGGTGGCGATCGTCGTATCGACGCGCGTCACTTCAAAGCCGGGCATGCCTTTCTCAAGCAAGAAAGCCGTAATGCCGCCGCGCGCGCGTTTCACCGGATCAGTCACCGCCATCACCATGATGACGTCGGCGACATGGCCGCCGCTGATGTAATGCTTGCGGCCGTTCAAGATCCATTTGTCGCCGCGCTTCTCAGCGTGCGTGCGCATACCCGCCGCGTCGGAACCGCCTTCGGGCTCGGTCAGGGCAAAACCGGATTTCAATTTGCCGGCGGCAAAACCGCGCAGGAATTTTTCTTTCTGTTCCGGTGTGCCGTGGCGCGTGATCGCCATTGGCGTCATGCCGCTCGAATAGTTTGCGGCAATGGTGAAAGCGCGATGCAGGCGGCTGAATTCTTCGAGCGCGATGCAATACTGGAACAGGCTCAAGCCGCCGCCACCGTATTCAGTCGGCAGGCGCATCCCGCAGTAACCGTTCTTCTGCATCACATCGATGCAGCCCTGCGGGATTTCACCGCTCTTGTCGATTTCCAGCGCCCACGGCGCGAGCTCCTTAGACACAAATTTACGCACCGCCTCGCGCATGGCGCGCAGTTCGTCGTTTAATTCCACATCCATTGCCAGAGTTTCCATGGTCTCTTCCTATCGACGTTTAACCAGTTTTCAAATTACGAACCAGCGCACCTGCAAAGCGCCAACGCGTAGGGTGCGCACTGCGCACCATTCAACACCGTATCCGCACGCGCGATGCGCACCCTACCGAGCTACAAACCTGAACCCACTACTGAATGCCTCGCCTACCGCTATTTGCCCTTCGCCAACATCTGCTGCACCGATGCCGAACGCGCATTGGCGGCGGCGAACTCTTCACGCAGCCCGCGCTTCATCCATTGTTTGTTCAAGGCATACGCTGCCTTCGGTTTCGCCGCCAGCATCAACGCCGCCTGTTGCGCCGTCGCCGCCAACTCAGCCGCCGGTACCACGTCGGCGATCAAGGCGCGCTGGCGTGCCTCGGCTGCGTTCATACGACGACCGCTTAAAACGAGATCACTCGCCAGTGCCGCGCCGCTGGCGCGCGTCACCATCGAAATACCGAGAAAGGTCGGAATATTGATATCGATTTCCGGCAGCGAAAATACCGCACCCTCGGCCGCGATCACGCGGTCGGTCAACAACGCCAGCATGAAGCCGAGACCAATCGCATAGCCGTTGACCGCCGCCAGCAGCGGCTTGTCAAACGCGAGGATGGCTTCGAGGCAATGTTCAACCGCACCGCGCCGACGCGCCGCCAACACCTCATGCGGCAGGTTATCCGGGTTCTTGACGTCGATGCCCGCTGAAAAAATTTTCTCGCCGGCGCCGGTCAACACCACCGCTTCGATCCCCGCATCGCTGGCCGCTTGCGTTAAGGCATCGGCCAGCGCCTGCGCGACATCGGCATTCACCGCATTGCCGGCGCGCGGCCGATCAAAGCTAAGCCACAACACGCCGTCGCGATGCGCACGGCCCAATCCGCTTGCTGTTTCAGTCATCGCGCGGCCTCAGCTCTTGCGCCCGACCACCAGCGCATCCACGACCTTGGCGCCGGCCCCTTGCTCGCGCAGGATCACCGGATTGACATCGAGTTCGGCGATGCAATCCGACAGATCATGGCCCAGCCATGACAGACGCACGATCAGATCGCACAACGCATCGATGTCACGCGGCGCCGCACCGCGCACGCCGTCGAACAGTTTGCGCCCGCGCAATTCATCGAGCATGGCGCGCGCTTCGGTTTGATCGATCGGTGCGACGCGGTACGCCAGATCGCGCAGCACTTCAACATGGATGCCGCCAAGACCGGCCACCACCACCGGGCCAAACACCGGATCGGTCACCAGGCCGAGCATGATTTCAAGTCCCGCCGGGGCCATCTCCTGCACCAGCACGCCGTCGAGCACGGCGTCGGGCTTGTAACGCCGCGCCGCGCCCATCACCGCGTCGAAGGCTTCGCGGACGACTGCATTGCCTTTGACGTGCAGGCGGATCGCACCGGCCTCGGTTTTATGCGGGATGTCGGCCGATTCAATTTTCAGCGCCACCTCGCCACCGATCTCAGTGGCGATACGCACGGCGTCAGCGGCCTCTTTGGCGAGGGTTTCGCGCGTCACCGGAAAGCCATAGGCGGCCAGCACCTGTTTGCTGGCGCGCTCGGTCATCGTGCCTTCGGCGTTGCTAACCAGCGCGCGCGCCGCTTCGACGTCGATGCCGGCCGGCCGCACCGGCTCGGCGCGTTTCGCGTTAGCGGCACTGAATTGACCGTAGCTGACCGCCGCCTTGACCGCCTTCACGCAGGCCAGCGTATTGCGGAACACCGGCATGCCGGTGGCGGCAACCGTCAACTGTGTGAACCCGGCTTGATCGTTGCATTTGCCAATCCACAACATCGCCATCGGCTTGGTGGTGGCTTTCCACGCCTCGACCGCCGCTTCGAGATCGGCGCGCGGCGTCATCGTGTAGGTTGGAATCACCATATCGACATTTTCATCGGCGGCAATCGTTTCCACACAGCGGCGGAACAGATCCGCTTTGCCGATCAGCGCATTGCTGACATCGACCGGATTGGCGGTGGTCGCCATCTTCGGCAGAAAACTCGCCAGCGTCTCGCGCGTCTTGGGGCTGAACTCGGGCCAGCTCAACCCATGAGCCGCACCGTGATCCACCAGCAACACGCCGTTGCCCCCCGAAATAGTGGTCGCCGCCGTCCGCGGCCCCTGCGGGATACGTTTGGCGCGCAACAACATCGCCATCTCATAGAGCTCGTTGCAATCATCGACGCGGATCACGCCGCATTGTTTTAACGCGGCGTCGGTCACATCGTCGGACCCGGCCATCGCACCGGTGTGCGAAGCGGCGGCATGACCGCCGGCTTCGGTGCGACCGAGCTTGACCATGACAATAGGCTTGCCCAATGCCGCAGCGCGACGCGCCGTTTGCATAAAGCGCCGGCCGTCGGGAATATGTTCGACCAGCGCCATGATGACATCGGTGGCTACATCGTCGAGCATGAATTCAATGAAGTCGATGATGTTCAGATCGGCTGAATTACCGCAGCTCACCTGATAACTGATGCCAACCCCGGCATCCTGCGCACGCCACATCACATTGACCTGACCGGCGCCACCACTTTGCGACACCACACCAACGTTACCGGCCGGCTGGCGCGGTCCGGCGATGGTCGCCGAGGTCGTCATCGCAAATGCATCAACGAAGCTGATCATGCCGTTGCAGTTCGGGCCCATGATGCGCATGCCGGAACGACGCGCCAGCGCCACCACCTCGGCCTGCAGCGCCTTGCCCTCGGCCGTGCCACTCTCGGCGAAGCCACCGGTATAAACGGTCACAAACTTCGCACCACGCGCCGCGCAGTCTTCCAAAATGCCCATCACATGCTGGGCCGGCACCACCACGCCGACATGATCGGGCGCCTCGGGCAGATCGCGCACGCTGCCATAACATTCATGGCCGCGGATCTGCTGGCCCTTGAAGCGCGGATTGACCGGATAGATTTTGCCCTTGTAGCCGAAGTCGCTCATGCGCATCAGCACCTTGCCGGCAAAGCGACTCAAATCGTCGGTCGCTCCGACCAGGGCAACGCTGGCAGGGTTAAAGAATTTTTTCAGATCGGCTTTGGCTACAGCGGGCACGGTATTCATGAGGGGTTTTTCTCCTGCGCGTTTTTTTGCGTTTTTTTCGTGTGTTCGTGTGTTCGTGTATTTACTGGTGCAACGCCAGCACCTGCTGAATGTTCGAGGCGATTTCCTCGATGTCATCGAGCAGTGTCTGACGCGGTCCGCCGGCGAAATGCGGCGTCATCAGAAAGTTGTCAAAAGCGAGCAAAGGCTCATCGGCCGCCACCGGCTCGGCGTAATGCACATCGGCCGCTGCCGCAGCCAGGCGACCCGATTGCAAGGCAGCGAGCAGCGCATCATGATCCACGATGGCGGCACGCGAAGTATTGATCAGCCATGCGCCCGGTTTGATACGACCCAATTCATCGGCACCGACCAGACCGCGGGTAGCGGCCTCCAGCGGCACATGCACACTCAAGATGTCGGAGCTCTCGAACAAAGCCTCGCGACTGCAGTAATGGATACCGAGTTCGGTCTCTTCTGTTACCGACAAACGATGACGCCGGTGATATTGAATATTCAAACCAAAAGCGCGCGCCATCGGCAACAGTTCGAGCGCGATCTCACCCATGCCGAGCAGACCCAGTGTCATGCCGCGGATTACCCGCAAGCCGCCGACCCGGCCGTAATTATTCGCGCCCGTGTGACACGTGTCGTATGGGCGGTATACGTAACCCAGCGGCTGCAGACTTTCCACCGTGACCCGCCCCGAGAGACGATGCAGTTGTTTGGCCAGCGCGAGGATCAGCGCCATGGTGTGTTCGGCCACCGCGACATTGGTGCGACGGCGTTGAGTCTTGACCACCACGCCGCGTGCCGCGCACGCCGCCAAATCGATATTGTCGGCGCGCGTGCCAAATTTATGAATGAAGCGCAGATGCGGCGCGAGGGCCAGCTCGGCGGCACCCACCGGCATGCTCTCGACCACCAGGGCCGCCGCCTGCGGCAGCGCCGCGTGCAACGATGCCGCGGAATTCACCAGCCTGATGTCGCTCGGAAACACCCCGGCCACGCGTGTGCGCGCGGCGGCAAACCAGTCGTCTTGTTTAATGTCGTGCGCCACATAGTCATCGAACACGGCGAGGCGCTCGGCAGAGGTCGCAGGATCCAGCAGCACCTGCAAAAAACGCAGGACTTTGTCGTCTTCAACAGCGATAACCGTCACGGCATCTATCTTTCAACAACCTTCAACAATCAACTCCCGCCGGCATCGTTATCCGGTGCACCGCACCGCTGCAAATGACCCCGTGGTACCGTCGCCGATGATATCACGCGACCCGTGCCACGCTGCGGCGTGCCTGCGTCTTGATTTGTCGCACCGCCCAAAAAAATGGAGTGGTCAACCAGAGTTGCCAATCGGGTAAAAAACGCAACGCATACCGCGCGAATCCCGTTGGCTGTTAGCTGAATCTGCGCGCTGTGCAGAGCCGTTGTTGGGCCGCCACGACCAACCATCGCGGTGCCGTTAGCCTGCCGGCTTCAACTCATGCCAGCGAGGCAACTGATGAACGATGGCCACCACCGACAACATCACGGGCCCAGCAAACACAGCGACGACGATTATGCCCTCAACGGCGCCGCTTGCAGCGGCAGCTTCAGCGTCGCCAGCCAGCACAGCAACAACATGAGCGCCGACCCGCACAACACAAATAGCAAGCCGCCCCACTGATAGAGCACACCCGACAACAGCGTGCCGCTGAAACGACCGAGCGCATTGGCGGCATAGTAAAAGCCCACGTCTTCAGCCGCCTTTTCCGAGCCGGCATAGGCCAGCACCAGATAGCTGTGTACTGAGGAGTTCACGGCAAAGACAAAGCCAAAGGCGGTGAGTCCGACAATCACCCAGACCTGCAGCGCCGCTACCCCTATCCACACCGCGAGCGCCATTACGGCGGGAATCACGGCCAGCAGCGCCGACCAGCGGCGCGCCGCCGGCACTTCAAGACTCAAACCATCGGCACTGCGCGCCACCAACTGCGGGGCCAACGCCTGCACCACGCCATAGCCGATCGTCCATGCGGCGAGAAAAGTGCCGACCATGGAAAACGTCCAGCCGGAGGCATAGAGAAAAACCGGCACACCGACGACAAACCAGACATCGCGCGCACCGAACAGCACGACCCGTGCGACGGCCAACAGATTAACGCCGCGGTTCTTCGCAAACAATTCGCGCACTGATTTTGACGCCTTGCTTTGCCCCATCAGCGGCGGCAGGCTCAGCACCACCGCAGCGAGCACGATCAACAACAGGCCTGCCATCGTCCACAGCGCCCACTGAAAACCGAGCACTTGCAACAGCACGCCACCAATAAAGAAGCCGATGCCCTTCATCGCATTCTTGCTGCCGGTGAACCACGCCACCCATTTGAAGAGCTGGCTGTTACCCTGATCGCGCGCTTCAGCATGGGTAATCTTGATGGCGGATTTGCTGGCGGTCTTGGTCAGATCCTTCGCCACGCCACAGATGCCCTGACATAACACCACCCACGCCACCGATGCGTTCGACGACCAGCCCGGATCAAGCATGGACAGCAAGCCGAAGCCCACGATCTGCGTCAGCAACCCGGCAATCAACATGCGCGAGATACCAAAGCGGGTGGCGAGCCAGCCGCCGATCAAATTCGCCGGCACACCAGCGGCCTCGTACAACAGAAAGAGAAACGCCAGCGTGAAGGGTGAGTAGCCGAGTTTATAAAAATGCAGCAGCACCAGCATGCGCAGCGCGCCGTCGGTCAACGTAAAGCCCCAATAGGAAGCGGTGACCAGTGCGTAGTTGCGAACGGCGCTGCCCATCTCAGAACCCGGTGTCCCGCAAGTGACAAGCCAGATCCACCATGCGGCAGGCGTAGCCCATTTCATTGTCGTACCAGGCATAAACCTTGAGCAGCGTGTGATCGGTCACCAGCGTGGAAGGTGCATCGATAATCGAACTGCGGGTGTCACGCGAATAATCTGCACTCACCAGCGGCCGCGTTTCATAGCCGAGGATGCCGGCGAGCTCTCCCTTCGACGCCGTTTCAAAAAGAGCATTGACTGCTTCGGCGGTGGCGGGTTTCTCGAGTTCAAACACGCAATCAGTCAGCGACGCGTTGAGCACTGGTGCGCGCACCGCATGGCCATTGAGCTTGCCTTTCAATTCCGGATAAATCAGTGCGATCGCCGTGGCACTGCCGGTGGTCGTCGGCGCCAGACTCAGCATGGCACTGCGCGCGCGGCGCAGATCCTTGTGCGGCGCGTCGATCACCACGTTGGTGTTGGTCGGATCGTGGATCGTCGTGATCTGACCGTGGCGGATACGGAAATTGTCATGCACCACCTTGACCACCGGTGCGAGGCAGTTGGTGGTGCACGATGCGGCGGTAACGATCCTGTCGCGGGCCGGCGCATAGAGATGATGATTGATGCCGACAACGATATTGAGCACGCCACCACTTTTCACCGGTGCGGCGACCACCACACGCTTCGCACCGCGATCCAGATGCCCCTGCAAGGTTTCCGGCGTAACAAATTTGCCGCTGCATTCGAGCACCACATCAACGCCCAACTCCCCCCAGGGAATATCGGCAGGATTGCCAAAAGCGCTAAAGCCCAGGCGCTGATCGGCGATACACACCGCGTCCTCGCCCTCGGCGCGAATATCGGCGCGCCATTTGCCCTGCAAGCTGTCGAAGGCGAGCAAATGGGCGGTGGCTGCCGCCCCGCCCTTGAGTTCATTGAGATGAACCACCTGCAGACGATTGCCAGCGCGCGGATCGTCGGCAGGGCGCTCGGCCGCGCCCATGGCGGCGCGCAGTGCGAGACGT
>CAIWNB010000130.1 GCA_903913965.1 uncultured beta proteobacterium | reverse complement strand
GACACGGCGTTTATTCCGCCCCGGCCAGCGCGCGCACCAGACGGCCGAGAAACTGATGACCTTCGTAGAACGACTTCACGCGGATGCGTTCATTCAGTCCGTGCACGCCGCCGCCGTCGCCATCGCGGAACTGGCCGGTGATGCCGTAAGTTGGAATGCCGATATTGGCCAGAAAGCGCCCGTCGGTGGCGCCGGCCGAGAGCGTCGGGATCACCGGCACACCGGGCCACATCGCGGCGCTGAGCGCATTCACCGGTTGCATGATTGCGGCGGTAAGCGGCGGCGGCGGGCTCAGCACCGCCTCGCCATCGGGGGTGATGCTGATCTTGTCGTTGGCGAGCACGCTGGCCAGGGTTTTTTGCACCGCGTCGACCGCTTCGCCGGGCAGGACGCGGCAATTGACGACGGCGCGCGCGCGTTGCGGCAGCGCGTTGGTGGCGTGGCCGGCGTCGAGCATGGTGGCGACACAGGTGGTGCGCAGCAGGGCATTGAACATCGGCCGGCTGGAGAGGCGCCCCAGCGCCGCCGTATCCGGTGGCTCGCGCAACACGGCCTTCATGTCGGCGGCGACCTCGCCGCTTTCGAACGCCGCGGCGCGTTCGAAATACGCACGTGTGACCGGCAGCAGCTTCGCCGGAAAATCGTAGTCGGCCAGCCGCGCGAGACCGGCGGCAAGATGATAAATCGCGTTGTCTTTCGACGGTCGCGCACTGTGGCCGCCGGGGTTGGTGACTTCAAGACGGTAGGTCTGAAACACTTTTTCGCCGGCCTGTATGCCGTGATAAAGCGGCTTGCCGGTTTTGTCGAGCAGACCACCGCCGCCCTCGTTGAGGGCGAGTTCGGCATCAATCAGCGTACGATGATTTTTGATCAGGTACTCGATGCCGCTGAATTTCGACGGAATGATTTCTTCGTCGGTGGTGAGTGCCAGGATGAGATCGCGTTCAAGGCGCACATTCTGCTGTTTGAGTTGGATCATGATGGTGACCAGCGCCGCCGCCATCGCCTTGTTGTCCGCCGCACCGCGGGCGTAGAAGTAGCCGTTTTCTTCGATCAGTTTGAACGGATCGCGCTGCCAGTCTTCGCGTTTGGCATTCACAGTATCGATGTGGGCGAGTAGCAACAGCGGTTTTTTCGCGCCGGTCCCGCGCAGGCGTGCGACGAGATTGCCTTTTTTCGGGCCGTCCTGCGGCGTGATGACGGCGATATCGGCAGCGGCAAGGCCAGCGCTGCGCAGTCGTGCCGCCATCGCTGTTGCGGCGCGGGTGCTGTCACCGCTCGCATCACTGGTGTCGATCTCGACGAGTTCCTGATAAATCGCGCGCAGCAGGGTTTGCTCGGGCGCTTGTGCGGCGGCCGGCGTGGCAAAAGCAAAAGCGGCAATGGCCAGAGCGGCGATTAGTCTGGAGCACATATGCAATCCTTCTGCCGAATTTATTCGGCTTTAATATTGGCGGCTTTGACGACCTTCGCATACTTGTCGATTTCGTCACGGATAAAGCCGCCGAACAATTCGGGCGGGCCGCCGATCGGCTCGACGCCTTCGCCGATGAAGCGGTCGCGGACGTCGGGTGAGGCGACAATGCGCGCGAGATCGGCGTTCAGCCGCGTGATGATGTCGCGCGGTGTTTTCAACGGCGCCATCACGCCGAACCAGGTGGTGGCTTCAAACCCCTTGAGGCCGGATTCATCGATAGTCGGGGTGTCGGGCAGCGCCGGAAAACGTTTGAGGCTGGCAATCGCAATGGCGCGCACGCGCCCGTTCTTGATCTGGCCGATCACCGCCGGCACGCCGCTGATCAGGATTTCGACGTGGCCGCCGATGAGATCGGTCAGCGCCGGTGCGTTGCCTTTGTACGGCACGTGCGCGATGTTGACCTTGGCCACCAGCTTCAACAGTTCACCGGCCATGTGATTGGCGCTGCCGATGCCCGACGAGGCGTAGTTGAGTTTGCCCGGCTGCGCACGCGCCAGGGCCAGCAATTCCTTGAGGGTTTTAACCGGCAGCGAGGGATGCACCAGCAACACGTTCGCGCCTTTGACGCTGAGCGACACCGGCAGCAGATCGCGCTGCGTGTCATAGGGCGGCTTGGCATAGAGGCTCATGTTGATGGCATTCGCCGCGCCGGCCATCAGCAGGGTGTAACCGTCGGGTACCGCGCGGGCAACGAGCTCGGAGCCGATGTTGGTGCCACCGCCCGGCCGGTTTTCCACCACCACTTGCTGACCCAGCGCTTCGCTGAGTTTGGGCGCGATGACGCGCGCCGTGAAGTCGGTGCCGCCGCCGGGCACATAGGGCACCACCAGGCGCACTGCGCGCACCGGATAGTTTTGCCCGTGTACGCTGGTGCAGGCGAGCAGCGCAGCACCGATGCAAAGACTGCGTGCGATCATCATTGGGTCACCTCATTGAGCAGCGGTTCATGGCGCTGCCAGCGCGCCAGGTTGTCGAGAAACAGTGCATTAATACGCGGGTCGTAGGCGTCCGAGGTCGAGGCGTCGTGGGCGGTGACCAGCACATTGGGCATGTCCCACAACGGCGACTCGGCGGGCAGCGGTTCCCGGGCGAACACATCCAGATAGGCGCCGCCCAAATGGCGGCGATTGAGCGCATCGATCAGCGCGGCTTCGTCGATCACTTCGCCGCGGCTGATGTTGAGTAAGCGCGCGCCCGGCGGCATCGCCGCCAGCGCCGCGGCGTCGATGACGCCGCGTGTTTCCTTGGTGAGCGGACAGGCCAGCGCCAGCCAGTCGCTGCGCGCCAGCATGGCGTGCAGTTGATCCGGCGTGTGCATTTCATCGGCCGCGGCATGCGCCTCCCGGTTGCGCCGCATGCCGATCACGCGCATGCCCAAGAGCCGCGCCAGGCGTGCGATTTCAGCACCGATCTTGCCAAAGCCGTAGACCAGCAGCGTGCGGCCGGCGACGTCGCGCGTCAGATGCAACATGCCGGCAATCGCTGTTTGCGCGATCGGCGTCGAGGCGGTGCCTGAAGAATTCGTCAGCCGCACGCCGCGTTCGAGGATGCTCGCGAACACCGGATGATCGACGCCGGCGTTGAAGACGTGCAGCCATTTGAGGTCGGCAGCTTTGCGGGTGGCGGAAAAAAACGGTTTGCCGAATTTGGGGAAGACGTCGCTGCTGAAATAAGCCACCTCGGCGCGCGCGGCCAGTTCATCGGCAAGGCGCGCTTCCGGGTCGTCGGGCAGCACCAGATATTCGAGGGCGATGCCGCGCGCTGTGGCGTCGGCAAGAAAAGCGTCGCCATAGAGCGTGCGAAAGCGGTGTGAAACCAGCAGAGCGGTCACCTCAAAGTCTCCTCGTGTTATGCGGTCGCTGTGCGGGGTGCGACGCGGTTTCTGCCTATTCTATATTTGTTTCCCGCGGCGGGCGCGGTGGGGGCGGGTGGATTTGCTAAGATTCGCCGTTCACCCGCTCAAGAAGGCTGCCATCGTGCCCATCGACACACTGCAACTCGCCCAACAATTGATCGCGCGGCCTTCGGTCACGCCCGCCGACGCCGGCTGTCTCGATCTCATCATCGGACTTCTTGAGCCGCTTGGCTTTGTCTGCGAAAAAATCAGCAGTGGCGGCGTCGATAACCTGTGGGCGCGCCGTGGCGCTACCGCACCGCTGGTGTGTTTCGCCGGGCATACCGATGTGGTGCCGACCGGGCCGCTCGAGCAATGGCAGAGCAACCCCTTCGAGCCGACCATCCGCGATGGCGTGATGTACGGGCGCGGTGCCGCCGACATGAAGAGTTCACTCGCTGCGTTTGTTGCCGCACTCGTCGAGTTTGTCGAGACCAACCCCGATCATCCCGGTTCGCTGGCGGTGCTGTTTACCTCGGACGAAGAGGGCCCGGCGGTCGACGGCACGGTGCGCGTGGTGGCGGCGCTTAAAGAGCGCGGCATCAAGATGGATTACTGCATCGTCGGCGAACCCACCGCAGTGAAGCAGGTCGGTGACATGATCAAGAACGGCCGCCGCGGTTCGCTCTCCGGCCGGTTGACGGTCAAGGGCACGCAGGGCCACGTTGCGTATCCGCATCTGGCGACCAATCCCATCCACGTAGTGGCGGCGGCGATTGCGGAAATGGCGCAAATCGAATGGGATCGCGGCAATGAATATTTTCCGCCGACCACCTGGCAGATTTCGAATTTCAACGCCGGCACCGGTGCGAATAATGTGATCCCGGGAGACGCGCACATCAAATTCAATTTTCGGTTTGCCACCGCCAGCACGCTGGAATCGCTGCAGACGCGCGTGCACGGCATTCTCGACAAACACGGCGTGCCCTACGAGCTGGAATGGAGTTATGACGGCCGGCCGTTCCTGACGCCGCGCGGGGATCTGGTTGACGCGGTAAGCCGCGCCATCAAAACCGTCACCGGGCTGGAGACGGAACTGTCGACCACGGGCGGCACCTCCGACGGGCGCTTTATCGCCGACATCTGCCCGCAGTTGATTGAATGCGGGCCGACCAACGCCAGCATCCACAAGATCAACGAATGCATCCGCGTCGATGAGCTGGTGCTGTTGCCGCAGATTTATCTGCACACGCTGAACAATTTGTTGCTGCGCTAAGCGCCCCGGATCGTCAGCGATGCGCACCCTGTATGTCAGCACCGAGGTTTTCCCGGCGCTCAAAACCGGCGGACTGGCCGACGTCAACGCGGCGTTACCGTCAGCGCTGGCGGCGCTGGGCGTCGACATGCGCTTGTTGCTGCCGGCGTTTCCTGCCTTTAGCAAGGCGGCCACTGGCTTGCAGCCGGTGGCGCAATTGGCCGCGCCCATGCTCGCCGCCCCGCTGCGCGTGTTGCGCGGTGCGCTTGAGGGTGTGCCGGTTTATCTGATCGAGGCCGGCGGCTTGTTCGAGCGCGACGGTAATCCGTATGTCGACGCGGCCGGGCGTGACTGGCCCGACAACGCGCTGCGCTTTGCCTTGCTGGGCTGGGTGGCGGCACGTTTTGCCGATGGCGCGATCGACGCCTGGCGGCCCGATATCGTGCACGCCCACGACTGGCATGCGGGTCTCGCCCCGGCGTATCTGGCGGCGCGTGGCGGTGATCGTCCGGGCAGCGTGTTCACCGTGCACAACCTCGGTTTTCACGGTGAATTTGCGGCGGAAACGTTCAGCCAGCTGGCGCTGCCGCCGCATTTCTTTGCGATGCATGGTCTTGAGTTCTACGGCAAGGTGAATTTCATGAAGGCCGGCCTGCATTACGCCGACCGCATCACGACCGTCAGCCCGACCTATGCGCGTGAAATCCTGCAGCCCGAATTCGGCTTCGGCATGGACGGGTTGTTGCGCTCGCGGGCGGCGGTGTTGAGCGGCATCCTCAACGGCGTCGATGGCGCTTATTGGAACCCGCAAACCGATCCGCACATCGCGGCGCACTTTAATGGCGCCGACCTTGCCGGCAAGCACGCATGCAACGCCGCCTTGCGCCGCGAATGCGGGTTGACCGCATCCGCCGGTCCGCTGTTCGGGGTGGTCAGCCGGCTCACCGCACAGAAGGGGCTCGATCTCTTGCTCGATACGCTGCCCGGCCTGGTCGCCGCCGGCGGCCAGTTGGTGGTGTTGGGTAGCGGCGACGCCGCGCTCGAACAACGCTGGCAGGCCTGTGCGGCGAGTCATCCGGGGGCGGTCAGCGTACGCATCGGCTACGACGAGGCGTTCGCCCATCGCATCATGGCTGGCAGCGACGTGGTGCTGGTGCCATCGCGATTCGAGCCCTGCGGCCTTACCCAGTTGTATGCGCTCGCTTACGGTAGTTTGCCCTTGGTGCGCCGTGTCGGTGGACTTGCCGATACGGTGACTGATGCCACGGCGGCGGCCCGTGCCAGCGCTAGCGCCACCGGTTTTGTGTTCGACGAGGCGAGTGCGACGGCGCTCGGCGATGCACTGAAGCGGGTCTTTATGCTGTGGCGCGAGCCCAAGGATTGGGCACGCCTGATCGCGGCGGCGATGCGCGAAGATTTCGGCTGGGCGGCGTCCGCCCGGCGTTATCTGGCGCTGTATCGCGAGTTGCGCCCGCAGGCCTGAGGCGGCGCGCCGCTAATGGCGCAGCCTGCCCGGTCGCTCACCCGCCCGCCGTCAACGCGCCGATCGAGTGGCACGATCATTGCATCAACTTTCCGTTCTGGATGGCCGTCCGCGCAAGCAGTGCGATCGCCGGCGGCACCGAACGTTACAATCAACGCTGAATAACAAAGGCTGGTCGATGGAACAAAAAACAACCGTGCAGCGCGGCGCCGCGTCCGATACTCGCGAAGCCGGGGTTCATGCCTTGCGCGATTCGATCGCGCATCACCTGATCTACACCGTTGGCAAGGACGAATACGCCGCCTCCAAACGCGACTGGCTGTTCGCCCTCTCGACCGCTGTGCGTGACCGCCTGATCGAATGCTGGATGGAGACGACGCGGCGCGTCTACCGGCAGGACGCCAAGCGCATCTATTACCTGTCGATGGAGTTTTTGCCCGGGCGCACGCTCTCGAACGCGCTGATCGCGCTCGGTATGCACGATGAATGTGCCGAGGCTATGCGTGAACTTGGCGTGGATCTCGATGAACTCGACGCGCTGGAGCCTGATCCTGCGCTGGGCAACGGCGGCCTCGGCCGGCTGGCGGCCTGTTTTCTCGATTCGATGGCCACCCTCAAGCTGCCCGGCCTCGGCTATGGCATCCGCTACGAATACGGCATGTTCGCGCAGCGCTTCGTTAATGGTCGCCAGGTCGAGCAGCCCGATCATTGGCTGGTTGCCGGCAACCCCTGGGAATTCGTGCGTCCCGAGGTCAAATACACCGTGCAGTTTGGCGGCCGCGTTGAATATCGTGACAAGCAGGCGTTCTGGGTCGACTCCGATGATGTGCTGGCGATGGCCTACGACACCATTGTGCCGGGTTGCGGCACGCCCACCGTCAATACCCTGCGCCTGTGGTCGGCCACCGCCACCGAGGCGATCAATCTCTCGCAGTTCAACCAGGGTAATTACACCGCGGCGATCGAGCGCAAGAACCATTCAGAGAACGTCTCGCGCGTGCTCTATCCGGACGACAGCACCGAGACCGGCCGCGAGTTGCGCCTGCGCCAGGAATATTTTTTCGTCAGCGCCTCGCTGCAGGATCTGCTGCGGCGTTACTTCAAGGTCCACAACGGTGTACAGGAACTCGTCGACAAGGTGGCCATCCATCTGAACGACACCCACCCGGCGATCGCCATTCCCGAGCTGATGCGTCTGCTGGTCGATGTGCATCACATCCCGTGGACACTGGCCTGGCGTTTGTGCACGCGCATCTTTTCCTACACCAATCACACGCTGATGCCCGAGGCGCTCGAGACCTGGCCGGTGGCCATGCTCGAACGCGTGTTGCCGCGCCACCTGAAAATCATCTACGACATCAACGAAGTGTTCCTCGATCAGGTGCGCCAGAGCGTGCCGGGGGATGACGCACTGTTGCGCCGTATTTCCATCATTGATGAAGACCACGGCCGGCGTGTGCGCATGGCCCACCTCTCGGTGGTGGCGAGTCACAAGGTCAACGGCGTTTCGAAATTGCATTCGCAATTGCTGCAGGATTCGGTGTTCGCTGATTTTCACCGCCTGTTTCCCGGCCGCTTCATTAATTGCACCAACGGCGTGACGCCGCGCCGCTGGCTGGCGTTGGCGAATCCGGCGCTGTCGGGCTTGATCGATCGCCAGATCGGCCCGCAGTGGCGCACCGGGCTTGAACGCCTGGAGGCGCTCGACGCGCTGTCCGCCGATCAGGCGTTTATCGCCGCGCTGCAGGCGACGAAAATTTCCAATAAACAACGGCTGGCGCAATACGTCGAGCGGGTGACCGGTGTGCGCATCAACCCGAACTCGCTGTTCGATGTGCAGATCAAGCGTATCCACGAATACAAACGTCAGCTGCTCAATGTGCTGCATGTGATCACGCGCTACAACCGCATCCTCGCCGAGCCGGAACGCAACTGGCAGCCGCGCACGGTGATTTTCGGCGGCAAGGCGGCCTCCGCCTATGCGATGGCCAAACTCATCATCAAGCTGATCAACGACGTCGGGCAGACGATCAACGCCGACCCGCGCATCGGCGACCGCCTCAAAGTGGTGTTCGTGCCGAACTACGGCGTCTCGGTGGCGAGCCTGATCATTCCGGCGGCGGATTTGTCAGAGCAGATTTCCACCGCTGGCACCGAAGCCTCCGGCACCGGCAACATGAAGCTCGCGCTCAACGGGGCGCTGACGATAGGCACCGAGGATGGTGCAAACATCGAAATCCGCGATGCGGTCGGTGCCGACAACATCTTCATCTTCGGCCTGCATACCGACGAGGTCGGTGCGCTGCGCCAGCGCGGTTACCGGCCGCGCGATCACTACGAAGCCAACGCCGAGCTGCGTCAGGTGCTCGATCAAATCTCCGGCGGGACTTTCTCGCCCGATCAGCCCGATCGTTTTCAGTCCATCGTGCAGGCGCTGCTCGATCATGGTGACCACTATCTCTTGCTGGCCGATTACGCCGCCTATATCGCTGCCCAGGAACGCGTCGATGCGCTGTATGAACAAGGCGACGCCTGGACGGCGAAGGTGATCCGCAATATCGCGGCGATGGGCGCGTTCTCGAGCGACCGCACGATCAGCGAATACGCGAAAAATATCTGGGGCGTACGGCCGCTCGATTTGTGATGCGCTGCGCGCCGCACTTTTCATGCTGAGCTCCGCCGCTCTCGAGGCGCTGGCGGCGGCGCGCCATGACGACCCGTTCGGTGTGCTCGGTATGCATGAGTGCGATGGTGCGTTGGTGGTGCGCGCCGTGTTGCCCGAGGCCACCGCGGTGGAGGTCATTGATCGCGCCAGCGGACGACGCGTGGCGAAGCTCGTGCAGCGCCATCCTGCGGGTGTTTTTGAAGCGCCCATCCCGCGACGGCGGCGGCGCTTCGAGTACCGTCTGCGCGTGACCCGGGGTGCCACGGTCATCGAGATCGACGATCCGTATCGCTTTCCACCGGTGCTCGGGGAATTCGATGTGTGGCTGCTGGCCGAAGGCCGGCATTTGCGCTTGTATGAAAAACTCGGCGCGCACGCCGCTATCTCGCTCGGTGTTGACGGCCATGCGTTCGCCGTGTGGGCGCCGAATGCAAGCGCGGTCGCAGTGGTCGGCGACTTCAATCAATGGGACGGCCGCCGCCATCCGATGCGCCGGCGGCGCGAATGCGGCGTGTGGGAAATTTTCCTGCCCGGCGTGATGCCGGGTGCGCATTACAAATACGAAATTCGTGACGCCGACGGTGTGTTGCTGCCGCTCAAGGCCGATCCGTTTGCGTTTGCCGCCGAGCTGCGGCCGGCCACTGCCTCACGCGTGTGTGCCGCACCGGCGGTCGAACATGGCGGCGGCGCTGCGCGACCATCGGCGGCGCGTGACCGTCCGGTGTCGATTTACGAAGTGCATGCAGGCTCCTGGCGCCGTCACCACGACGGTCGTTTTCTGAATTGGCTGGAACTCGCCGATAGCCTCCTCGCCTATGTGCAGGAAACCGGCTTTACCCACGTTGAATTTCTGCCGGTGATGGAGCATCCGTTCGACGGCTCGTGGGGTTATCAGACCACCGGCCTCTATGCGCCGACCGCGCGGCATGGTTCCCCCGCCGGCTTCGCCGAACTGGTGCGGCGTTTTCACGCCGCCGGGATTGGCGTGATCCTCGATTGGGTGCCCGGCCATTTTCCCGCTGACGCGCATGCGCTCGCGCAGTTCGACGGCACCAGCCTCTATGAGCACGCCGATCCGCGGCAGGGCCGTCATCCTGATTGGGATACGCTGATTTATAACTATGGCCGCCACGAGGTGCGCAATTTTCTGGCCGCCAATGCGTTGTTCTGGCTCGAACGGTACGGTGTTGATGGTCTGCGCGTTGATGCTGTCGCCTCCATGCTGTATCTCGATTACAGCCGCCGCGAGGGCGAGTGGATACCCAATGAACACGGCGGGCGCGAAAATCTCGATGCCGTCGCCTTCATTCGCGAAACCAATGCACAGATCGCCGCCAGCCGCCCCGGGGCGGTGATCATGGCCGAGGAATCCACCGCGTGGCCGCAGGTCTCGCGAGCGGTCGCCGACGGCGGGCTGGGCTTTCAATACAAATGGAATATGGGCTGGATGCATGACACGCTCGCCTATATGCGACGCGATCCGGTGCACCGCCGTCATCATCAGGACGATCTGACCTTTGGTCTCGTCTATGCCTTTAACGAAAATTTTGTGCTGCCGCTGTCGCACGACGAAGTAGTGCACGGCAAGGGTTCGCTACTGGGCAAGATGCCCGGCGACCGCTGGCAGCAATTCGCCAATCTGCGCCTGTATTACGCCTTCATGTGGGCGCATCCGGGCAAGAAGCTGCTCTTTATGGGGTGTGAATTCGCGCAGGCGGCGGAATGGAATCACGACCGTGAACTCGATTGGGCGGCACTCGGCGACGCCCGGCATCGCGGTGTGCAGCGTCTGGTCGGCGACCTTAACCGCAATTATCGCAATCTGCCGGCGCTGCATGAGTGCGATTGCGAGCCGCATGGTTTTGAGTGGATCGATTTCGCCGATCACGAGCAAAGTGTGATTGCATTTTTGCGGCGCGGCCGCAGCGACGACGCGCTGGTCGTCGCGGTGTGTAACTTCACGCCCTTGCCGCGGCACGCTTATCGCATCGGCGTGCCGCGCGGTGGTTATTACCGCGAGATCATCAACACCGATGCGGCCTGCTATGGCGGCGCCAATCTGGGCAATGCCGGCGGTGTGGAGGCGGTTGAAGCGCCCTGCCACGGCCGCGCGTATTCGTTGAGCGTCACGCTGCCGCCGCTGGCCTGTGTGCTCTTCGCCTGGCAGCCGGCGTGACGGTGCTTCAGGCATTAAGCGCCGGCCGTGCGTATCCGCTGGGGGCGACGGTGGATGAGGCGGGTGTTAACTTCGCCTTGTTTTCCGCCCACGCCGAACGCGTCGAGCTGTGTTTGTTCGATGCCGTAAGCCTCGAGGAAACCGCGCGCCTTGCGCTGCCCGCCTGCACCGATCAGGTCTGGCATGGCTATCTGGCCGGGGCACGGCCGGGGCTGGTCTATGGTTATCGCGTGCATGGTCCTTATGAGCCGGCACGCGGCTTGCGTTTTAATCCGCACAAGTTGCTGGTCGATCCTTATGCGCGCGCCTACGCCGGCGTTTTTCGCTGGGGCGACGCGCACTATGCCTACGACACAACGCACGCCGAGGCCGATCTTAGCTTTGATAGCCGTGACAATGCCGATCTGATGTTGAAGTGTCGCGTTGTTGAGGCCGCCTATGACTGGGCCGGGGATCGCGCGCCGCGCACAGCATGGGCGGAGAGCGTGATTTACGAAACCCATGTCAAAGGCTTTAGCGCCTGCAACCCGGCACTGCCGGCGGCCTTGCGCGGCACTTATGCCGGCCTCGCCCATGCCGCTTCGATCGAACACTTGCAGCGGCTGGGCGTGACGGCGGTCGAGTTGTTGCCGCTGCATGAGTGTATCGACGAGCACCGGCTGGTGCGCGCCGGATTGGTCAATTACTGGGGCTACAACACGCTTGGTTATTTCGCGCCGGCCGCGCGTTACGCCGCGGGGGATGATCCGTTACGCGAATTCCGCGACATGGTGCGCGCCCTGCACGCCGCGGGTATCGAAGTGATCCTCGATGTCGTCTATAACCACAGCGCGGAGTCCGATGAGCTCGGCCCGACGCTGGCCTTTCGCGGCATCGACAACGCGAGCTATTACCGTTTACGCGATGGCCGCCGTTACGACGATGTCAGCGGTTGCGGCAACACCTTGAATGTTGCGCATCCGCGCGTCTTGCAACTGGTGATGGATTCCTTGCGCTGGTGGGTGAGCGAGATGCACGTCGATGGATTCCGTTTTGATCTGGCCACCGCACTGGCGCGCGAGGGCGGCGGTTTTGATGCGGGCGCTGCGTTTCTCGATACCTTGCGGCAGGACCCGCAGCTCGCCGGCGTCAAGCTGATCGCCGAGCCGTGGGATATCGCAACCTGCGAAACCGGCCGCTTTCCCTGCGGCCTGGCCGAGTGGAATGATCGTTTCCGCGATGCCGCGCGCGGCTTCTGGCTGACCGGTGCGGTGGGTTGCGGCGAATTCGCCGCGCGGCTCACGGCGTCGAGTGATTTGTTTCGTCACGGTGGCCGCGCGCCGCAGGCCACTATCAACTTCGTCACCGCACATGACGGCTTTACGCTGGCCGATCTGCTGGCCTACGCACACAAACACAACGAAGCCAACGGCCAGTGCAATGCCGACGGCAATGACAATAATCGCAGCATCAACTGCGGCGTCGAAGGCCCGTCGGCAGACGCCGAGGTGGTCGCCTTGCGCGCCCGCTATCAGCGCTCGCTGCTCGCCACGCTTTGTCTGGCGCAGGGCGTGCCCATGCTGGTTGCCGGCGACGAACTGGGGCGCACGCAGCGCGGCAATAACAATGCGTATTGTCAGGATAATGAATTGTCGTGGCTCGATTGGTCGGCGGCTGACGCCGACCTCGCCGTCTTCACCACACGCCTGCTGGCCTTGCGCAAAATCCATCCGGCGCTGCGGCGCAGCCGCTGGTTCGACGGCTCGCCGACCGCGCTCGATGAGCGTGACATCCTCTGGCTGTCGCGCGACGGCGGCGAAATGACGCGCGCGCAATGGGAAGACGGCAGCAACCGCTGTTTCGGTTTTCGTCTGGGTCGTGATGATGCGCAAGAGCACGCCGTGCTGGTGTTGATGAATGCCGGCGCGGACGACACGCGCTTTGTCTTGCCGCCGGCGCCGGCAGACGGCTGGCGCCTCGCGATCGACAGCGCGGCACCGGCACACGCAGCGGTTGTGGTGACGAACCCCGCCGTCAGTCTGCCGGCGCATGCCTTGCAGGTCTATACCGCCGCCCCCGCACAGCAGATCAACCATGGATGAGATGCTCAGTCAGCTGGCCGCGGCCGCCGGTATCGAACACGAGTACTGGGACGGTCTCGGTATACGTCGCGAGCTGCATGAAGCAACCGCGCAGGCTTTGTTGGCGGCGCTTGAGTTTGATCCGGCCACCCCGGCACAGACGCATCTTGAGGCGTTGACGGATGAATTGTTTCGCACGCCGTTACCGCCCACGCTGGTGTTGCGTGAGGGCGAGACGACGCAGGTGGCGGTGGCGCTACTGCCGCAGGACTTGGCCCGCATCGAGTGGGAGATCGTGCTCGAAGACGGCGGGTTGCGGCGCGGTGACAACGAGCTTGCCACGCTGACCTTGATCGCAACCCGCGACATCGACGGCCGGCATTACGCGCGCTTCAATCTGCCGCTGCCGGCCGATTTGCCGACGGGTTATCACTGTCTGCGCTTGCCCCAATTCGATTGCAGTGCCACCCTCATCGTGGCGCCGGCGCGCTGCCATTTCCCCGCCGCGCTTGAACAGGGCGGGCGCCGCTGGGGCTATACCGTCCAGCTCTATTCATTGCGTTCGTCGCGTAACTGGGGCATCGGTGATTTCGGCGATCTGGCGCGGCTGGCCGCCGCCGCGGGGCACGCTGGTGCGGCTTTCATCGGGCTTAATCCATTGCACGCGCGGCATCTCGCCGCGCCCGACGAAGCCAGCCCTTATGCGCCGACCTCACGCGAATTTCTCGACGCGGTATATATCGATGTCGAAGCCGTCGCGGATTACGCGGCCTGCGCTGAGACACAGGCGCTGGTGGCCACGGCGGATTTTCAGGCGCGCCTGATGGCGGCGCGCGCCGCCCCGCTGGTCGATTATGCCGCGGTGACCGCTTTGAAGTTGCAGGTGCTGTTGCAACTCTTTGCGCACTTCCAGTTGGCGGCCGATCGCGGCACCGCTTACCCAAGCTTTCGTGAGCAGGGCGGCGATGCGCTCCGCGCTTTTGCCACCTGCGAAGCGCGCAAACTGCAGGCGCATGCCGACGCCGCCGACGGCATTGAGTTTCAAATGTATTTGCAGTGGCTGGCCGCCATGCAATTGGCGGCCGCGGCCGCGGCGGCACGCAAGGCCGGCATGGCGATCGGTCTTTATCGCGATCTTGCGGTGGGTGCCGCGCATGACAGCGCGGAGACCGCTGGTAACCCGGCGCTCTTCGCACGTGGCATGAGTGTCGGTGCGCCGCCCGACATGCTCAATCGCCAGGGCCAGAACTGGGGGCTGCCACCGTGGAATCCGCGCGAGCTGGCGCGTCAGGGGTATGCGCCGCTGCGGCGCTTACTGGCGGCGAATATGCGCGACGCCGGTGCTCTGCGTATTGATCACGTCATGGCGTTGACGCGTTTGTTCTGGATACCGGCTGGCATGAGCGGTGCCGACGGCGGTTATGTGCGCAATCATTTCGCTGCGCTGGCCGCCATCGTCGCGCTGGAGAGCGTGCGCCATCGTTGCATGGTGATCGGTGAAGACCTCGGCTCGGTGCCCGGCGGTTTGCGCGAGGCGCTCGGCGAGCGCGGTTTTCTCTCGTATCGCGTGCTGATTTACGAGCGCCATTGGAGCGGCGACGGAGGTTTCTGCGCGCCTGATGAATATCCACGCCAGGCGCTGGCAATGGTGGCCACGCATGACATGCCGCCGCTGCATGAATACTGGCAGGGCGGGGATCTCGAACGCCGCGCCGCGCTGGGTTTGTTTCCCGATCAGCAGCACGCTGATGACGAGGGCCGACGTCGCGATGCCGAGCGCGCCGGTTTGCTGCGTCTGCTCGGCGATTGCGGACTCTCGCCGGCGAACGCCGCCGACGCCGCTGACGTGAGCGCTGGATTGCACGGCGTGATCGCGCGCAGCCAGGCGATGCTCGCCGCGGTGCAACTCGACGATCTGTGTGGCGAGACCACACCTGTGAACATCCCCGGCACCCATCGCGAATATCCGAACTGGCGGCGCAAGCTCTCGCTGACGCTGGACGACATCGAAGGCCATCAACGCTGGGTGCAGCTGGCGGCAATGATGCGCGCCGCAGGGCGTGCCTGAGGTGGCGGCTCGTAGGTTGTGCCTAAGGCGCCGCGTCGCCGGTCGTACCCGAAGCGCTGCGTCGCCGCTCGTGCCCGAAGCGCTCCGTCGCCGCTCGTGTCCGAAGCGCCCCGTCGTCAGTCGTGTCCGAAGCGCCGCGCCAGCGGCAAAGCCGGACGTTTTAAGTCGCGCGGTCGAGCATGGGCTGGGTGATCAGCGTGACGCCGTTGGCGGTACGCTCGAAACGACGCGCATCCTCAACGGGGTCTTCACCCACTACGGTGCCTGGCGGGATCACCACACCACGGTCGACAATCACCTTCGACAAGCGGGATTTGCGACCGATCACCACGCCGGGCAGCAGCACCGACTCGCGCAAATCGCAATACGAATTGATGCGGCAGCGTGAGAACAGCAGAGAGCGCTCGACGTGCGAGCCGGAAATAATGCAGCCGCCGGAGACCAGTGAATCAACCGCCATGCCGCGGCGGTCGTCACGGTTGAAGACGAACTTGGCCGGCGGCAGTTGCTCTTGATAAGTCCAGATCGGCCACGTCGTGTCGTACATGTCGAGCGTCGGTTCGACCGCGGTGAGATCGATGTTGGCTTCCCAATAAGCGTCGAGCGTGCCGACATCGCGCCAGTAGGGCGCTGCCGTGGGGTCCTTCGCCACACAGCTGTCGCTGAAGTGGTGGGCCGCAGCCACACCCTCGCGCACCGCCTGTGGAATGAGGTCTTTGCCGAAGTCATGGCTGGAATTTGGATCAGCGAGATCGCGCTCCAGCGCGTCGTAGAGATATTTGGCGTTGAAGACATAGATGCCCATGCTGGCCAACGCCACGTCCGGTTTGCCCGGCATCGCCGGCGGATTGGCCGGCTTCTCGACGAAGGCGGTGATGCGGTCGGAGCCGTCCACCGCCATCACGCCGAAACCCTGCGCGTCCTTGATCGGCACCTCGATGCAGGCGACCGTACATTGCGCGCCGCGCTCGACGTGATAGGCGAGCATCATCGAGTAGTCCATTTTGTAGATGTGGTCGCCGGCGAGGATCAGAATGTATTCCGGATGGTCGTCGCGGATGATGTCGATGTTCTGGTAGACCGCATCGGCGGTGCCGCGATACCACGCCTCTTCGGTGATGCGCTGCTGCGCCGGTAGCAGATCAATGTGTTCGTTGAGTTCGGTTTTCAGAAACGACCAGCCGCGCTGAATATGACGCAGCAGGCTGTGCGATTTGTATTGTGTTGCCATGCCGATGCGACGAATGCCCGAGTTGAGGCAGTTCGACAGCGCAAAATCGACGATACGGAATTTGCCGCCGAAAAACACCGCCGGCTTGGCGCGCCGCTCGGTGAGTTGTTTGAGGCGGCTGCCGCGACCGCCGGCGAGTACCATGGCGAAACATTTTTTCGGCAGTTGCAGCCGTTCGAGGAAATCTTTGCGCGTTGCCATGTGGGTCCTTGTGCCGCCCGGCAGGGGCGTGTTGGGTCGTATCACTTTGTATGGGGTATCGTTATCGCGATGCCTGCTTATGATAACGGTTTGCTGTCGCGCCCGCGCAACGGTGCGCAGGCATTGCGTTGCGAGGCCCCCGCAGTAGCCCGCGAGGCCATATAATTTTGCTTTTCAAATTCCATAACCCGCAAGGAGCTTGCATGTCTGACATCACCAAAATTCTGGGCGCCGAAGCCGACAATCTGCTCGGCCACGTGTGCAAAACCATCGCCAAGGAAACGCTGCACGTGCCAGGGCCCGATTTTGTTGACCGTGTGTTTGTCGCCAGCGACCGCAGCGTGCCGGTGTTGCGCAGCCTGCAGCAGATGTTCGGCCACGGGCGTCTGGCCGGCAGCGGTTATCTGTCGATCCTGCCGGTGGATCAGGGTATTGAACACAGCGGCGGCGCGTCGTTCGCGAAGAACCCCGCGTACTTTGACCCCGAGAACATCGTCAAACTGGCGATTGAAGGCGGCTGCAATGCGGTGGCCTCGACGCTGGGCGTGTTGGGCTCGGTGGCGCGCAAGTACGCGCACAAGATTCCGTTCATGGTGAAGATCAACCACAACGAATTTCTCACCTATCCGAACAAGTTCGACCAGATCATGTTTTCCAACCTGAAGCAGGCCCGCGACATGGGCGCGGTGTCGGTGGGGGCGACGATTTATTTCGGTTCCGATCAATCGGCGCGCCAGATCGTTGAGGTCTCGCAGGCGTTTGCCGCCGCGCACGAACTGGGCATGGCGACAGTGCTGTGGTGTTACCTGCGCAATCCGGCTTTCAAGAGCGACAAGGATTACCACGTCTCCGCCGATCTGACCGGTCAGGCTAATCACCTGGGCGTCACCATCCAGGCCGACATCATCAAACAGAAGGCGCCCGAGAACAACGGCGGCTATCTGTCGCTCGACAGCAAGGAAAATCCTTACGGCAAAAGTGACAAGCGCATGTATTCAGAATTGTCGACCGATCATCCGATCGATCTTACGCGCTATCAGGTTGCCAACTGTTATATGGGCCGCGCCGGCTTGATTAATTCCGGCGGCGCGTCGGGCGCAAACGATTTGTTCGATGCCGTACGCACCGCGGTGATCAACAAGCGTGCCGGCGGCATGGGCATGATCTCGGGTCGCAAGGCGTTTCAGAAACCGATGAAGGATGGCGTCGCGCTGCTCAACGCGATTCAGGACGTCTATCTGGCCAAGGAGATCGGCCTCGCCTAGGGCGCTCGATCTGCTGGCGCCGGCCCTGCGGTGATCGGGCCGGCACCAGCGCCAGCAACGCGATGCTCGGCGTGGTCAGCGCGTGTATTGCTCAGCCGTCGTCACGCAGGCCGCGGCCGACCGCCCATACCGCGGCTTCGAGTCGTGAGCGAAAGCCGAGTTTCTTCAGCAGGTTTTTGACATGGACTTTGACCGTGGCCTCGGTGATATCGAGGTTGCGGGCGATCAGTTTGTTGGCATGCCCCTGTGCCAGCGCGCCCAAGATTTCTTTTTCGCGCTCGGTGAGGGCGGCATCATCACGCTGGGCGGCGGTGGCTTCGTTGCGGATGGCGTGGGCCAGCATGCCGTTCAATGGCTCGCCGATCACCATGCGTCCGGCCAGCGTATTTTGTATCGCCGCGAGCAATTCCTCGGGCTCCATGTCCTTGAGCAGATAGCCATCGGCGCCGGCGCGGATCGCCGCCACGAGGTCGTCGGCGTGGTCCGAAACCGTCAGCACGACAACACGGCAATCAAGGCCGGCGTCGCGGATCGCCTTGAGTGTTTCGATGCCGCCCATGCCGCGCATGTGCAGATCCAGCAACACCAGATCCGGTTCGAGCTGGCGCGCCAGTGCCACCCCGTCTTCGCCGTTGGCGGCCTCGCCGATCACTTCCAGGCTGGGCGCCATCTCCAGCAGCTGACGCGCCCCTTTGCGAAACAGCGGGTGGTCGTCGATGATCAGAATGCGGTTGCCCTCGCTCATGCGGCCTCCGGTGCGGCGGCGGTCTGGAAGCGGCCGCGTGGTGCGAGGCGCATTTCAACGTGCGTGCCGCCTTCCGCACGGCGTGCGACCTGCAGCGTGCCGCCGAGAGTGGCGGCGCGGTCGTGCATGATGGCCAGTCCGTAGTGATGAGGCGGCGTGGCGCTCTCGTCGATGCCGATGCCATCGTCATCGATGGTCACCACCAGCCGGCCCTGCTCGAAGGTGAGGCGGATATCGGCGCGCTGGGCTTGTGCATGATGTTCGATGTTGGTGAGCGCCTCGCGGACGATTTGCAGGACGTGGATTTGTTCATTGGCGTCGAGTTCGTGACCGAGCAGATGATCGTGCAAATGCAGGCTTAGCCCGGTGCGCTGTGAGAATTCGCGGATGGTGTCCTGCAAGGCATCGGCGAGGCCGCGGCCGTCCATGCGCAGGCGGAAGGTGGTCAGTAATTCGCGCAGCTGGCGGTAGGCGTTGTTCAGGCCGCCCTTGAGCTCGGCAACGATATCGGCGGCCGCGCCCTGTTTGTTTTCGGCCTGTGATTGCAGGCGCGCGACCTGGATTTTCAGATACGACAATGACTGCGCCAGCGAGTCGTGCAGTTCGCGTGCAATCACCGAGCGTTCATCCATCAAGGCGATGCGGCGGCGCTCGTCGCTGCGTTTGGCGGTGGCCAGCGCGGCGCCGATATGATGGCCGATCGATTCGAGCAGCTTCATTTTCCAATCGGCCAGTTCGGTACCCGGCGCGAGCTGCAACAGCATCACGCCGTAGCGGTTGCCGCCTTCAGCCAGCGGTACCGAGATCAGGTGTTCGTCAGCCTCGCCATCGATGGCGTGGATGTGTGATTCGTCCTTGCCGAAACATTCGTCGCAGCGATCCTGTTCGCACAGGTTGCCGGCGGCGGCCGTCGAGCTGCGGATGGCGATCGGAAAGCCGCGCTGGTTGGGCTCTTCGCGCGCGCAGATGGCGCTCGCCCTGACGCCGATCACGCGCTCGATGTCGCGCATGACATTGTCGAGCGTCGGTTGTGTCAGTGCATTCTCGGCCAGTGTGCGGGTGGTGTTGTAGAGCACTTCGAGCGAGACGTTGCTGCGCCCGAGTTGTTCGGTTTTTTCCGTCACCTTCGCTTCCAGTGTGGCGTAGCTGCGGGCGAGGTCGGCGACCATGAAGTTGAACGACTGGCCGAGCTGCCCGAGCTCGTCGGCGCCGGTGTGTTCGGCGCGTGCGCTGAAATCGCCGGCGCGCACGCGTCGTGCGCAGCCCAGCACGTCGGCCAGCGGTAGGATGACCTGCGAACGCAGCAGATAGAGCGCGATGAACATGACGATAACGATGGCGAAGAGCGCGATGCCCTGGATCACACGCAGGATCTGGATGCGCCGTTCGAGGTCGTGCTCGAGCAGGTAGACCAGACGATCGACATCGAGCACGAAGCTGTTCATGCGATTGACGAAAGCCCCCTGCGCGGCGGGGCCGGCGGCGGCTGTGCGTTCGATCGCCGGCTTGAGTTCCTCCGCCCAGGTGGTGGCGACGCGCTCGTAAGCGCGCCGTGTGGCGTCGTTGTAGTCGGCCGGCACGCGGTCGGCGAGCTGCTCGTTGCGCAGCCGCGTCTCGAACTCGTTGATTGAATTCTGCAGCGCATCGGCGTCTGCATTGTGCGCGCGCAGCACCTGCACGGTGATCCAGTACGTTTGCATGCGCAGGCTGCCGGCAAGATTGATGGCGGCGGCCTTGCCGGTGGACAGTTCGGCAAAGATGGTGGCGCTGATGGTGGCGGTGAGTGCGAGTGCGACGATCGCACCGAGCGAGATGCCAAGGCGCACAACCAGTGATTCGGAGAAAAAACGGCGTTTGATGGTCATGGTGTGATTCTCCGCGCCCGGCCGTCGGCGTGTTTGTTATTTGGGGTTACCCCCATTGTGCCCGTTTGCCCTGCGACGGGCCATAGCAGGCTGCCCTGGTTGCCCGCAAAGCCTTGTCCAGCGCGGCTTTCAGGCGAACCCCTGTTTTTATGCGTCTACCTCTTAGTAGGTAGAAGAGCGGTATTTGCGCGCGCTGCGCTGTATATCGGCGCGCTCACGCTGCGCCTAGACTCCGGGCGAAATCAGCTCACGGGTGAGGTTCGCAATCATGGCAACACAAAACTACAAGGCGTGGTCGGTGGTCGCTTCGAGCACCATCGCATTCACGGTGTGCTTCATGGCGTGGATGATGTTTGCGGTGATCGGGATTCCGATCAAACTGAATCTTGGCTTGAACGAAACACAGTTTGGCATTCTGGTTGCACTGCCGGTGCTGACCGGTTCGTTGATTCGTCTGCCGCTGGGTATGTGGACGGATCGCTTTGGCGGCCGCATCGTGCTCTTTATTCTGATGCTCTCGACCGTGCTGCCGATCTGGATGATTTCGCGCGCCACCGAGTTCTGGCATTTTCTGCTGACCGGTTTGTTTGTTGGCGTGGCCGGCGGCTCGTTCACCGTCGGTATTGCGTATTGCGCGCGCTGGTTTCCGAAGCAGCGTCAGGGCCTGGCGATGGGCATTTTTGGCGCGGGCAACACCGGCGCCGCGGTCAACAAGCTGGTCGCGCCAACCATCGTGGTGGCTTTTGGCTGGGCGATGGTGCCGCAGGTGTATGCCGTCATCATGCTGGTGACCGCGGTGTTGTTCTGGTGTTTCAGCTACACCGACGCCGATCACGCCAGCGCTGCTACGCATGTCTCGGTGCGAGAGCAGCTCGCCGTGCTCAAGGATCCGACGGTCTGGCGTTACAGCCAGTATTACTCGATCGTCTTCGGCGGTTATGTCGCGCTCGCGCTGTGGATGACCAAGTACTACATCGCTGAATACGGCTTTGATCTGCAGCTGGCGGCCCTGCTGGCGGCGGGCTTTAGTATTCCCGGCGGCTTGTTGCGCGCGATCGGCGGCTGGTTTGCCGACAAATACGGCGCGCATACCGTGACGTGGTGGGTGTTGTGGGTGTCGCTGGTCTGCTTGTTCTTTTTGTCCTACCCGCAGACTGATTTGATCGTGCAGACGGTGGGCGGACCGAAGACCTTTCACTTCGGTCTTGATCCGGTGATGTTCACGATCTTGATGTTTACGATGGGCATCGCCTTTGCCATCGGCAAAGCCTCGGTGTTCAAGTACATCTCTGACGACTATCCACACAATATCGGCGTCGTTTCGGGGGTGGTCGGGCTGGCCGGCGGCCTCGGCGGTTTTATCCTGCCGATCATGTTTGGCCTGCTGGTCGATCTCACCGGGGTGCGCTCGTCGGCCTTCATGCTGATGTTCGGCGTGGTCTGGGTTTCGCTGATGTGGATGTATTTCGCCGAGGTGCGCCCGCTGGGCGCTGCGCGCGCCGCGCGCTTCCCTGAGCCGGTGCATTTCTCCCAATAGACGCGACGACCATGACCCTGCCTGCCGCGATCGCCTGGCACCCTGAAGACCCTGCCTTCTGGGAGGCCGAAGGACGCGCGGTTGCCAATCGCAATCTGTGGATATCGATCCCCGCGCTCTCGCTGGCGTTCTCGGTGTGGATGGTGTGGAGCGTGGTGGTGGTGAACCTGCCGCAGGCCGGCTTTGGTTTCTCGACGCCGGCGCTGTTCTGGCTGTCGGCGTTGCCGGCGCTAAGCGGTGCGCTGTTGCGCTTGTTACATGCGCGCCTGTTGCCGCTCTTCGGCGGCCGCCGCTGGACTGCGATATCGACCGCCTTGCTATTGCTGCCGACCTTGGGCATGGGCTATGCGGTGCGGGAGGCGACGACACCGTATGCGGTGTTTGTTCTGCTTGCCTTGTTATGCGGACTTGGTGGCGGCAACTTCGCCTCCAGCATGGCGAATATCAATCTGTTTTTTCCGCGTGCGCGCAAGGCCACCGCGGTGGGTCTCAACGCCGGTCTCGGTAACCTCGGTGTTTCGCTGGTGCAGTTTGTGGTGCCGTTGGTGATTACCGCCAGCTGGTTCGGCAGTCTGGGCGGCGAGCCGCAAGCGGTGGCGGGCGGCCGCTCGTTGTGGCTGCAAAACGCCGGTTTCGTCTGGGTACCGCTGATCGTGGTGTGTGCGCTGGCCGCGTGGTTTGGCATGGACGACATTGCTGTGACGCGCGTGGCACCACGCCTGCGGGCCCGGCTGTTCGGGCGTGCGCATGGCTGGATCATGGGCTGGCTTTACCTGGGCACCTTTGGTTCTTTCCTCGGTTATGCGGCGGGTTTTCCGCTTCTGGGGCGCAGCCAGTTTCCACAGGCGGATGTGCTGGTCTACGCCTGGCTGGGGCCGCTGCTCGGTGCTTTGATCCGGCCGCTTGGCGGCTGCTTGTCCGACAAGCTCGGCGGCGCCCAGGTCACATTCTGGAATTTCATCGCCATGGCCGGTGCGGTCGCCGGTGTGTTGTGCTTTCTGCCGGCAGCGGGTGAGGCCGGTAACTTTCACGGCTTTCTCACCATGTTCATGCTGTTGTTTATCAGCGCCGGACTTGGCAACGGCTCTACCGAGCGGATGCGGCCTGCTACAGCCGCAGGTGGGGGAGCGCTTCAACCGGCCGTGCAACCGGCTTTTTCTTCGGCGCTTGCCGCCTGCGGTGGTTTTTTTATTCCGGGGTGCTATGGCGCGGCGACCCTGATCACCGGATCGGCGGCGCCGGCGCACTACGTCTTTTTATTTTTTTATCTGACCTGCATCGCGCTGACCTGGTGGTTTTACGCGCGACCGCAGGCGGCGTCGCGCACATGAACGCAGATAACCCGTTTGATTTTGTTTTTTTCGACGCCACACCGACAGGGAGTGATCAGCATGGCCTGGCTTAAGAAGTGGGAACCCGAGAACACGCAATTCTGGCAGGACGGCGGCAGCGCGATTGCGTGGCGCACGCTGATACTGACGACCTTTTCATTGATCGCTTCGTTTGCCACCTGGTTCGTGATGAGCGCGGTGGTGGTGCGCATGCCCGGCCTTGGCTTCAAGTTCGACACCATGCAACTGTTCTGGCTGGCGGCGATGCCGGGGCTGGCCGGCGGCACCCTGCGCTTGATCCATGCGTTTCTGATTCCGATCTTCGGCACGCGCATGACGGTCACCACCTCGACCTTCCTCAAGCTGATTCCGATGGTGTGGCTGGGCTTTGCGATCCAGGACAACACCACGTCCTTCAACACTTTCATGATCATCGCTTTTTTGTGCGGCATGGGTGGCGGCGATTTTTCTTCGTATATGCCCTCGAGTAGCCTGTTTTTTCCCAAGCGCTTGCAGGGTACCGCGATGGGCATCCAGGCGGGCATCGGTAACTTCGGTGTCAGCCTCACGCAGTTCATTACGCCGTGGATCATCGGCTTTGCCGCGTTGGGCGCGGTGGTCGGCGCGCCGCAGGCTTTCAATACCGCCACCGTGATTAAAGACGTGGTGGTCAGCAAGAGCGGTGGCGTGGTGACCGCGGTGGTTTTCAAGAAACCCGAACTGGCCGCCGCACTGGCGGTCAGCAAGGATGACGCCGGGGTGGTCAACGGCGTGGCCTTGAAGGACGGGGAGGCCGGCCGCAACCTCAAGCTCGAGGTGAAGAAGAACACGGCCGGGGCGGTCACCGACGTGCAACTCAGCGTGCTGGTGAAAAAGGAGCTGTATTTGCAGAACGCGGCGTTCTGGTATGTGCCTTATCTGCTGCTGGCGGGAATTTTGTGCGGCATCTTTTTACGCAGCGTGCCGGTCAAGGCCTCGTTCGGCGACCAGCTCGACATCATGCGCAACAAGCACACCTGGTTTTGCGTCATCACTTACATCATGACCTTCGGTTCGTTCTCCGGGTTCTCGGCGGCGTTCCCGATCATGATCAAAACCATCTACGGCGTGTTTGACGGTGCGCCCGATCCGCTTAAATACGCTTACCTCGGGCCGCTGGTCGGCTCGCTGATCCGCACGGTTGGCGGCCCGCTCAGCGACCGCTATGGCGGCGGCATCTGGACGCAGGTGTCCGGTGCAGGGTTGATCGCCGGCTGTCTCTATTTGATCTTTGGCGGTTATTTGTCGCCGACTTCGGTGGATCAGTTCGACGGCTTTCTGTGGGGCATGTTGTGGATCTTCCTGATGGCCGGTGTCGGTAATTTCGCCACCTTTCGTCAGTATCCGATCATCTTCGCGCATTCACCGCGACAGGGCGCACAGGTGCTCGGTTGGACCGGCGCGTGGGCGGCCTACGGCCCGTTTGTCTTCTCGTCATTGATCGGCGCCTCGATCACCAGCACGGGGTCGGCGGCGGCCTTCTTCTGGGGCGCGATCGGCTTTTATGTGCTCGCCTCGCTGATCAACTGGATCTACTACACACGACCCGGCGCGGTACGCGGCGACTGGGGCACCGGCAAGACGTGGTGGGATCGCATCAGCGAAGCGGAGCGCGAAACGATACGCGCCCGCGCCTGATGCCGCCGCCGGCAAAACATCGCGTGATGCGCGCGCTCCCATGCTCGATTTGATGGTCACTGTTGGCGGCATCGTCTACGGCGTCCTGCTGGTGGCGGCGGGCTGCCTGCGCAACCGTCATCTCGAGTGGTTGCGGATCGATGCGCTGATGGTGCCCAGGCCGGGCGAGCGTAGCCGCCTGCTCAACCCGCTGCTCGGATTATTGCTGATCGCTTACGAAGTCCATTCATTGCTTGGCTGATTTTTTTCAACTTGCACCGCGCGAATTCACTGCACAAAGAGGCACATCATGAGTCACTTTCTCGATCGACTGACCTATTTTTCACAACCCCGCGAGTCGTTCGCCGGCGGTCATGGCGTGACCAGCGGTGAAGACCGCACCTGGGAGGACGCCTATCGCAACCGTTGGGCGCACGACAAGATCGTGCGTTCCACCCATGGCGTGAATTGTACCGGCTCGTGTTCCTGGAAGATTTACGTCAAGGGCGGCATCGTCACCTGGGAGACCCAGCAGACCGATTACCCGCGCACGCGCTGGGACATGCCCAATCACGAGCCACGCGGTTGTGCGCGCGGCGCCAGTTACAGCTGGTATTTGTATAGCGCCAATCGCGTCAAGTATCCGCTCGTCCGCGGCCGCTTGCTGAAGAGCTGGCGCACTGCGCGGCTGACCCAGGAGCCGGTCGCCGCGTGGGCGTCGATCGTCGCCTCCGATGCCACCCGCGAGGACTATCAGCGTGTGCGCGGCCTTGGTGGTTTCGTGCGTTCGACCTGGGATGAGGTCAACGAGATCATTGCTGCGGCCAACATACACACCATTAAAAAGTACGGCCCCGACCGCGTCATCGGTTTCTCACCGATTCCCGCCATGTCGATGGTCAGTTATGCCGCAGGCTCGCGCTATCTCAGTTTGATCGGCGGCGTATGCATGAGTTTTTACGACTGGTATTGCGATCTGCCGCCGTCGAGCCCGCAGGTGTGGGGCGAGCAAACCGATGTGCCCGAATCAGCCGATTGGTACAACTCGCATTTCATCATCGCCTGGGGTTCGAACGTGCCGCAGACCCGCACGCCCGATGCGCATTTCTTTACCGAGGTGCGTTACAAGGGGGCGAAGACGGTAGCGGTGACGCCCGACTATTCCGAGGTCGCCAAGCTCGCCGACATCTGGATGCATCCGAAGCAGGGCACCGATGCGGCGGTGGCGATGGCGATGGGCCACGTCATCCTCAAGGAATTTTATTTCCCCGATAGCGGTGAGCGCAGCGCTTACTTTGACGATTACGTGCGCCG
>CAIWNB010000129.1 GCA_903913965.1 uncultured beta proteobacterium | reverse complement strand
GTGTTCTGCGCAGGCGGCCGCGATACCGCGCTTTTACCTTGATTGAATTGCTGGTCGTCACGCTGATCATGGGCCTGCTGGTCGGCTTGGTCAGTGTGGCGATTCGCCCCGGTGAGCGGGCGGTCCTTGCCACGGAAGCGCAGAGGCTGGCGCAATTACTTGATCTTGCGGCCGCAGAAGCACGGGCCAGCGGTATGCCGCTGCGCTGGTCTGCCGGGGCGAAGGGTTACCAATTCCGGGCTTTTCGCGAGGGTGCGGGCTGGTTGCCGCGGGTTGGCGATGATGCGCTGCGCGAGCGCGTGTGGTCCGCCGCTATTACCGTGACGCGTGTCACCGTGGAGGGCGCGGCGCGGCGCGGCCCGCCCTTGCTTGACTTTTATCCTGGCGCACCGCCGTTGCTGTTCTCGCTCGACCTGGCACTCGGTGCGGAACGCGTGCGCGTGGCGATGTCGCCGCTGGGTGCGGTGCGCGTGCTGCCTGTGGAAGGACTCGCGGATGCCGCGCCAGCCTTCTAAGCGCAGTCGTGCTTTTACGCTACTCGAGGTGATGGTGGCGCTGGCGATTGTCGCGATCGCCTTGCTCGCCGCCTTGCGGGTGGCGGGGCAGGCGGCCGGCGGTGCTACGGATATGCGTATGCGCATGCTGGCCGGTTGGGTGGCCGGGAATCGGCTGGCCGAACATCGTGCGCGTCGTGACTTCCCGCCCCCGGGGATTGCGCAGGGCGTGGCAGTGCAGGCCGGGATTGCGTTTCAATGGCGTGAGGAGGTGACGCCCATGCAGTCGCCTGCTTTCCGGCGCGTCGATGTGATGGTGTTCGCGCCTTCCGGTGAAGAGCCTGCGCTGGCGCGGCTGTCCGGATTTGTCACGCGGGCTGAGGTGCGTTGATGCGCCACGTGCCCCGTCGTCCGCCGGCTGCGTTTACGCTCGTCGAGTTGCTGAGCGTGTTGTTTGTGCTGTCGCTGCTGGCTGTGATGTCGGTACGCAGTCTGAATGTCGTTCTCGATAGCCGCGAGCAGATGGCGCGGGACGCCGAGAAGTGGCGCGGCCTGGCACTTTTTTTTGAGCGCTTCGAACGTGATATCCATCTGGCCATGCCGCGTGCCGCGCGCCAGTCCGGCGTGGTGCTGCCGGCGTGGCAGGGGATTGCCGGAACAGCCGCACAGCCGCGCTTGGAATTCAACCGTTTCGCCGCGGCGGCCGAAATGGATGGGGCGCGACGGCTCGCTTATGTACTGAACGCACAGCAGCAAATCGAGTTGTGGTTATGGCCGGTCGCCGATCCGGCCGCGGGTGTTGTGCCGGTGCGGCATCTTCTGCTTGGCGGCGTAAAGCGTTTTGAATTGCACTATCTGAACGCTGCTGCGGTGTGGGTTGATACCTGGCCAGGCACGGCGCTCGATGCGGCGATTCCACGTGCGGTGCGGGCGCATCTCTCGCTGGCCACGGGTGAAGAAGTGGTGCGCGTATTCGAGACTGGCTCATGATGCGCCAGCGGCAGCGTGGTGTTGCGCTGGTCCTCGCCCTTGGCGTGGCGGCGATGGCGACTATTGCCGCCACCGCCATTATGGTCGGGCAGAGCACCGCGATACGCCACGCAGAATTACAGGCCGGACATGCGCAGGCGCAGCAGCTCGCCAGCGCCGGCATAGACTGGGCGCGCGCCGTCCTGCATGACGATCGCCGTCTGAGCAACGTTGATCACCACGGCGAGCCCTGGGCGCTGAGGCAGGCGACGTTGCCGTTTGAGCGCGGTGAAATCAGTGGCGGCATCGAAGATCAGCAGGGTCTGTTTAACCTGAACAACTTGTTGAGCGCGGAGCGTATTAATGCCGCCGAATTGTTGCGCTATCGGCGTCTGTTGCGTCTGCTTGAGCTGCCCGACACGCTCGCCGATGCGCTGGCCGACTGGCTCGATGCCGATGACATACCGCGCTCGATGGCGAGCGCCGAGGACGCCTATTATCTGGCGCTCGATCCGCCTTATACGGCGGCGAACCGGCCGTTGTTTGAGGTGGCTGAACTGGCGCTGGTGCGCGGGTATGATGAGCTTGTGCTGCAGCGATTGCGACCGTTTGTCAGCGCGCTGCCGCGTGCGACCCAGATCAATATCAACACCGCGCCGGCGGAACTCCTGGCGGCGACGCTGGAGGGGCTCGACCTTGACGCCGCACGCGGCCTCGTCGCGCAGCGAGAACGCGCCTATTTTGTGTCGCTGGCAGACCTGACCGGTCGCTTGGGCCGCGGCGTGACTCTGCCGGTTGCCGGTGTCGCGTTTAACAGTGATTTTTTTATGGTGGATTTACGTGTCAGATATGGTCCCGCGCAGGCGCGTGCCACCGCGCTGTTGCAACGTGAGACGGCCGGCTGGCCGGTGGTGACATGGCGGAAAATACGATGAAGCAACTCGGTATTTACGTTGCCCTCGACGAACCTTTGGCGCACTGGCGGTGGGTGCTTGCCGAGGCGGGGCGGCCAGCGCTCGAAGGGACTGGTGTGCCCGATGCGGAGGTCTGCCGCGCAGCGCGGGTTCGTGTGACGGTGGCGGCAGCCAGCGTATTGCTGGTGGCCACCCGACTACCGCCGGGGGCCCGCCGGCAGTCAGATGAAATTCTCACCTATGCCGTCGAAGACCGCTTGCTAGGCGACCCGGACGCGCAGCAGGCCAGCTGGCTGGGACGCGTCGCCGGTGATGATGTGCTGGCGGTGATGGACAAGGCGGCACTGGCTGCATTGACGGGCGCGCTGGCGCGGGCGGGTATTGAGAACCCTGTCATCGAATGCGAAACATTGATGCTGCCGCTCGCAACCGGTGAATGGAGTGTGTGCTGGGATGGCCGCGGTGGATATGTCAGAACCACCACGCTCGAAGGTGCGGTGCTCGATGAGGGGCGGGCGAACTGCCCACCGTTGACTTTGCGCTTGCTCGTGCAGTCGGCACTGGCGCGCGGGATCGCGCCCGCAACGCTCGCGCTGTATTGCGCGCCGGCGGTTGCGCTGCCGGAGCTCGCGCTGTGGCAGCGTGAACTTGGGCTGCCGCTGAGGGCGGCGGGTGTTTGGGATTGGCGCCAGGCGCCGACGCAGGCGGCGATTCCGCTGGTGCGCGGCGCCCGGCTTTGGGCCGGGCTGGGCGCATGGTTGCGCCTGCCGGCGTTGCTGGTTGCCGCCGCGCTTGGTTTGCATACGATGGCACTCTTTGCCGATTGGGCGTGGTTGCGCACCGAAGAGCAGGCTTTGCACCGCCAAATGGAGGCGCGTTTCCGCGTTGCTGTTCCAGAGGCCCTTGCTGTGGTGGATCCGGTTTTGCAGATGCGGCGCAAACTCGCCGAGGCCAGGCGCCTTGCCGGCGTGGCTGATCGCGCTGATTTCTTACCCATGCTCGAACAACTCGCTGTTGCGATGAAGGCTTTGCCGTCGGCCGATGTGCGCAGCATCAGCTATGCCGGCGGGCGGCTGATCGTGGTTGTGCGCGGAATTGACGAGGCTGCAGCGCAGCAGTTGGTGCACCGTTTGCAGCAGGATGACCTGCGGCTCGAGGCGCTGCCGACACCTGCTGCCGCGGCCGGCGGCGGATATCAGTTCACGGTGCAGGCGCCATGAGGGCGGCTCTGGCGGGGGTGCTCGGGCGTCTGACCGCTGACTGGCAAAGGCTGCCGGCGGCGCGGCGCCGGCTCGCGGTTTATGCGATTGCGATCATCGGTGGCGGCTTTTTCATGTGGTTTTTGCAGACGCTCGATCATACGCATACAGCGTTACGCCGCAGTATGCCGGCGTTGCGCGCGCAGGCCGCGCTGCTCGAGCAGCGGGCGGTCGAGTTCACGCAATTACGCGCGCGGCCACCGCTTGCGTCGGCAACCGTTGATCTGCGTGCGCTGGTGCAAACCGAGCTCAATGCCGCCGGGCTTGCAGCGCAGGCTGATGGCCTGGAAGTGCTCGAAGGCGGTCGCGTCCGGGTGGCGCTGGCTACGGTTGCTTTTGCCGACTGGCTGTCCTTGCTGGAGCGCCTGCAATCGCAGCAGGTGTTAGTCGAGGCGTGTAGTGTGCAGACCCTGGCGATGCGTGGTCGCGTGCAGGCGAGCGCAACGCTCACACTGGCACGCCGGCGATGAAGCGGTGGCGTCTTGTCGTCGCCGGTAGCGCCTGCTATTTACTGGCGTTAGTGGCGATGGCGCCGGCCGCCTTGCTTGATCCACTTTTGCAGCGGGCGAGCGCGCAGCGCCTGCGCCTGGCCAACGCGCACGGCACTGTTTGGTCCGGGCAGGCGGTCCTGCTGCTGGCAGAGCGCGCAGACCAAGGGGCGCTGACATGGCCGCTGCGCTGGCATTGGCTGCCGGGTGCCCTGTTGCAGGGAATGCTTGCGATCCGGGTTGAAACGGCACCCGGCGGAACACCCGCCATCGTCGCGCTGCATTTCGATCGCGTAGAGATACGCAACGTGGAAATTGACGCACCGGCTGCGGCACTTGGCGGTGGGTTGCCGGCGCTCGCGCCGTTCCAGTTGGGCGGCACGCTGCGCTTGAACATCGACCAGCTGGTCTGGCGCGGCGATGATCTCAGCGCGCAGGCCGTATTGCGCTGGCGCGATGCCAGCACGCCTTACGCCAGCATTGCACCGCTGGGGGAGTATCTTTTTTCTTTTAGTATCAAAAGAACGTTTGTTAAGGTGGATCTGCAAACCCTGTCTGGTCCACTGCGCGTCGAAGGACATGGCAGCTGGCGTGCCGGAGCTGCACCGAAATTTCAAGCATTTGCGCAGATCTCCCCGCAACAGCGACTGCTGCTCGAACCTTTGCTAAAAAAAATAGAGGCGGCTTTTTCGGCTGAAACCTTTTCGTGGAATTTTAAGTAATTTTGGCGTTTTCGATATTTTGTTGTAATCCGTAGCGATCTCCTTGTTTTATAATCGTGCTGTTATGCCGGTAGCACGGCGTCATTGCGACAGGTTCAATGTTCCTGATGCGAACCTGTGAAACCGCCTGCATCGGTATGACGAATCCATCAATCTGCAGAACTGTTCCGGTCAGCCTTGATGCGCCAACACCAATCCATACTTGAATTTGCCCGCGTTCGCTACCTGCTGTGGGCGCTGGTGTTGTGTGTGGTGGTGATCGCAGCCTATAGCTGGCATGAGCCGCCGGCGGTTTATTTGAAGCCTTATGGCGGTACCTGGCTAGGCTATACGCTGGGTATCCTCGGTGCCCTAATCATTCTCTGGTTGATGCTGCTCGGCGTGCGCAAGCGTTCCTACCGCTCTACTCTCGGCAGCGTGCAGGGCTGGGTGTCGGCGCATGTTTATCTCGGGGCCAGCCTGATCATCATTGCCACGCTGCATTCTGGTTTCGAGTTCGGCTGGAATATTCACACGCTCGCCTATGTGCTGATGATGCTGGTGATCGGCAGTGGTTTTTTTGGCGTGTTTTCCTACCTGAGGTATCCGGCGCATATGACCGCCAATGTCGCCGGCGAAACCCTGCAGACGATGTTGTTGAAGGTGGCCGATGGCGAGAAAAAATGCGCCCGGATTGCGCTTGAGCTGCCCGACGAGGTCAATGCCGCGGTCGACACTGCGGTACGGCAGGCGGCGGCGCGCAGTCCGCTCGGTGCCAGCTTCTGGCGCCAGCTCAAGGGTGGGGGGCGACGCCATCCGATGCGCTTGTTGCGCGACCGTCTGGTCACACAAAGCACCAAAGATTTGAGCGCGGTGCAGGCCAAGGCGCAGGAGCTACTGGTGGCGGAAATGTCACGCGTGGTGTCGTTGAGTGAACGCATCGGTCGTGATCTGCAATACCGGGCGCTGTTGCAGGTCTGGTTGTATTTTCATGTGCCCCTGTCATTTGCGCTCCTGGCGGCGCTGACGGCCCATGTCATCTCAGTATTTTATTTCTGGTAACGCGACCGCCTCGTCATGGACATCCAGGTCACCCACGTAAGCGTTAACCGTCGCGGCCAGCCACTGCGCGAATCGCGGCGGCTGGCCGGGCCGTCGCTACAGGTGGGTCGCGGCACGCAGTGCCAGATCCATCTGCCTGATCCGCGGGTCGCCCTACAGCATGCGCGTATCGAGGTGTCGGAGGCCGGGGCGGCGATCGACGCCGAGCCCGGTCGCCTGGTGGTGAATGGACGTGCTGTGGATGGCGTCAGGCTGGTGGTCGGCGACCGCATCGAGGTTGGTCCATATTTACTTGCAGTCGAGGCGCCGCCCGCGGGGGTTGCGTTGGCGCTCAGCGTGACACTGGATAGGCGCTCGATGCCAGTCCCAGCAAGCTGGGGGTTCAGGCTGCGTATGCCGCGGGTGTCCAAACGCCGGTTGTCTTATCTGGCGTTCTTTGCCACTTTGCTGTTGTGTTTGCTGGTGCCGTTGGGACCGGATCTGCTGGGATATGGTGCTGCCGTGGGAGTCGGCCAGTCCGCCTCAGAGCAGCAGAATATCGTGCGCGCGCTGTCGACGCATTTCGTGCAGGCGTGGAACCCGGGACCGGTATCGCGCAGCCATCAGCCGTTCGGCGCCGATTGTCGCGCCTGCCACGCGCTGCCGTTTGTGCAGGTGCGCGATCAGTCTTGTGTGAGCTGTCACAAGACGGTGCGCGAGCATGTGCCGAGGGCGGAATTCGACGGGCCGCGCGGCGCCGAGTTTCGTGACGCGCGATGCGCCGATTGTCATCGTGATCACAAGGGGCTGCAGATGGCGCCGCGTTCGCAGGACGAATGCGCTGCCTGTCACCGCGATGTGAAGGCGTGGGCGAGCGGCGCGCAATCTGAAAAGGTCACCGATTTTCGCCGCGATCATCCGCAGTTCCGGTTGTCGCTGCTCGACGCCGACCGACCCGACGTGATCCGGCGGCTACGTCAGGGCACACCCGAGGCGCAGGGCCTGATCGAGCGCTCCAATCTCAAGTTCAACCACAAACTGCATCTTGATCCGCGTGGCGTGCGCGATCCCGATGGAAAACGCGATGCAGGAGGCATGTTCGATGCGCAGGGTCAGCGCACCGTGCTGCATTGCGCCGATTGCCATCAGCCTGCCGACGGTGGCCGTTTAATGGCCCCGGTGAATATGGAAAAGCACTGTCAGCGCTGTCATTCGCTGGCCTTTGAGCCCAAGGTTACGCAGCGGCAGGTGGTCCATGGCGATGCGGCGCAGATGGCGACCATGCTGCGCGAGTTTTATGCGCGTCTGGTGCTTGGTGATGTACCGCCTGATGTGAATGCGCCGGCCGACCTGCCGCGCATGCGACCCGGTGCGGTTAGCGGTTATCAGGAGCGTCAGCAGGCATTGCGTCTGGCCGAGCAGAAGGCCGACCTGGTGTTGCGCGAGCTCTTCGAAACACGCAAGGTCTGCTCGACCTGTCACAGCGTGAGCCGTAGCGCCGCCGGCTGGCAGGTGGCGCCGGTGCGTTTCACTCGCATTTGGATGCCGCAAGCGGTGTTCACGCATGCCAAACACGGCACCGAGCGCTGTGCCCGCTGCCATGACGTCGAAGGCTCCAAGGACGCCCGTACTGTCGCCATGCCGGACATCGCGGTGTGTCGCGAATGTCACGTCGGTGCGGTGGCGGTCAGTGGTCGCGTCACCTCGGATTGCAACAGTTGTCACAAATTTCATGCCGGACGTGATTACTGGCACGGACTCATGCAGACGCAGATGTCGCGATCGGGGGCGAAATGATGCGCCTGATTCTGTGCTTGTTGTGGCTGGCCGCGCTGGCCGCTTGCGGTGGCGGCGCCGGCGGTGATGGCGGGCCGACCGTATCAGCACCCGGTTGCAGTGGCGGCTGTGCGGCGGCCACTCCCACCGCGCTGACAGTCAACGAAGTCAACCGTATCTTGAGTCAGGCCGAGCAGGAGGCGCTGGCGCGTGGTGTGCTGGCGACGATCGCGGTGGTGGATCGTGCCGGTAATGTGCTGGCGGTGTATCGCATGGGGGCTGCCTCTAACGTGACGCTCTCTGGTGGTCGCGGGGTGGTCGGTGGGTTGGAGGGGGCGGTGGTTGATTCGACCTATGCGGCGATCAGCAAGGCGATTACCGGTGCCTATTTGTCGTCCGAGGGCAATGCGTTCTCCACGCGCACGGCGAGTCAAATCGTGCAGGAGAATTTCAATCCGGGCGAAAACGGTTCGCCCGGCGGGCCGCTGTTTGGCGTGCAGTTTTCGTCACTGTCGTGTTCCGATGTGCTGACTTCGGTGGGGCCGCGGCCTTCCCCGCTCGGACTGTCTGCAGATCCGGGCGGGCTGCCGCTCTACAAAAATGGCATCGTCGTCGGCGGTATTGGTGTGATCGCCGACGGCGTCTACGGTCTTGATCTCAACATCAATGACATCGACCAGAGTCTCGATGAGTTGATCTCGGTTGCCGGCGCGCGCAGCTTTGATGCGCCGGTGAATCGGCGTGCCGATCACATTACCGTTGACGGACGTACCCTGCGCTATCTCGATGCCGAGACTATCCTGACGAATCCCGCCGCCGCGCCGGCGTTGCCGGTCAGCGGCGCGTTAGTAACGGTGCCGGTCTACAAGCCGGTTGCGGCGGTGGCCGCTGGCGTGGCTTATAGCACCACGGCGTCTGGTTTCCGGCCAGATACGACGACGCCTGAATTCAACGGCCTTGGTGCATACGTGATCGACAATGGTGCTGGCATCAACCGCTATCCGCCGGTTGCCGGTGCGGCGCTCAATGCGGGAGAGGTCACGCGCATACTCGCCGAGGCCTTGCGCATCGCGAACCGGGCCCGCGCGCAAATCCGCCAGCCGCTGGGAACAGCTGCGCAGGTCACTGTCTCGGTGGTTGATACCAACGGTGGCATCTTGGGGCTGGTCAGAACGCCGGATGCGCCGGTGTTCGGTACTGATGTGGCGGTGCAGAAAGCGCGCAGTGCGCTGCTCTTCTCGCAGGTCACCGCGGCGGCCACACTCAACGGCATTGCCGGCACCATACCGGCGTATGTCGCCGCCATGCAGGCTTTGATCGGGGGCGCACTGACCGACGGGATTGCCTATAGCAACCGCGCCATCGGCAATCTCGCACGGCCTTTTCTGCCGGACGGCTTGAATGGTAACGGGCCCGGTCCGTTATCGAAGCCGTTTGTCCAGTGGAGTCCGTTCGCCGATGGGTTGCAGCACGATTTGGTGACCGCGAATGTAGTGGCGAATCTCGGTGGCGGCGCCTTGATCACCGGTTGCAGCGCGGCCTCTGCCAACGGAATTCAGATCTTTCCGGGCAGTGTGCCGGTCTTCAAGGGTGGTGCGCTGGCCGGTGCGATCGGGGTGTCCGGCGACGGTATCGATCAGGACGACATGATCGCTTTTCTCGGACTCGCCAATGCAGGGGCGATCCTCGGCACGGTGGCCAACGCGCCAGCGGCGACGCGGGCTGACAACATCACGGTGCCGGGCGGGCGTTTGCGCTACGTGAATTGTCCGGTCAGTCCGTTCCTTGATACCAACGCGACGAATGTCTGCAATGGCATTTAACCTCTCACCGCGTTTGGTCTCTGGCGTGCTGGCGCTGGGCTTGTTGTTTGTGGCGGGCGCTGCGTCCCACGCGCAAACGCCGCCGCCAGCCAAGCCCGCGGAGGCGGTCGAGCGTTTTTTGTTGCAGGTGGAAGTGCCGCTGGTTGCGGTCTATCGCGAACCGCGGCTCGATGCACTGGTCATCGGCCGTCTTGAACAGGGCGTGGAGATTGCCGCTGACCGCCGCACAGGCGATTGGTATCGCCTTGAACTGGCGGTAGGCGGCAGCGGCTGGGTGTTGAATGCCGGGCGTGATGGTGCCCTTTTGATGACGGTGCGACCGTTGCTGCCCGAACAAAGGCTGGCCTACGAGGCGGCGGCGCTTGACCCGCGTGTCGCTGCTTCACGCGACGCCCGGGTTGTAGCGCCGGCCGACGCTGCAGGTGAAACGCCGGTCGGGCGTGCGCGACCGCAGGGGATCGTTCTGGAACCGCGTGTGCCCCTGCTCGACCGGCAGCGCGTGGTACCGGTGTCGCCGTTGTTTCAAAGCGATGCATTGCCGGTGCGCGATCGCTGGCGCCTCGTGCAGGCGCTCGGTCTGCTGCCCTACGACAAGCTCGATCCCTACAATCCGAACGTGCTCAAGGGCGACCTGCCGGTGTTGGCGCAGGAGCTCGGTCCGGACTGGTTTTTCAATCTGACGGCGGTCTCGGACACGGTGGTCGAGGCGCGCCGCCTGCCGACGCCGGTGGGTGCGCAGTCGACTGCGAACGCCGGCGCTAACGGCACCTTCGGCCGCGGGCGACAGTCGAGCCTGATCGAAACCGGCATTGTCAGTCTGGCCTTGATCAAGGGGGACACCACCTTCAGGCCGCCCGATTATGAGTTCCGTTTTGTGCCGGTGTTCAACATCAACCGCACCTCCACGCAGGAACTGCGTGCGGTTAACATCAATCCGGCGTTCGGCACCGATCGCAATGACAGTTACATCGGCGTGCAGGAGTTGTTCGTTGATAAACATTTGCGCGATGTTTCGCCGCGCTATGACTTTGACAGCATCCGCATCGGCATCCAGCCGATCAACGCCGACTTCCGTGGTTTTCTGTTTCTCGACCAACCGTTCGGTGTGCGCCTGTTCGGCACGCGCGATAACAACCAGTGGCAGTACAACACCGCCTGGTTCCGCCGCCTCGAAAAGGACACCAACAGCGGACTCAACGACATCAGCCAGCGTTTGCGTGCGGATGATGTGTTTATGTTCAATCTCTACCGGCAGGATTCTTTGCTGCCGGGCTACACTTCGCAGCTGACGGTGCTGCATAACCGCAACCGCGAGGGCGATCGCGCGGCGTATTACAACGCCAATGGTTTTCTCGAACGTCCGGCGGTGTTTGGCAGCGGCCGTCCGCACAACTACGATGCGACCTACCTCGGCTATAACGGCGACGGGCATATTGGTCGCTGGAATATTTCGGCCTCGGCTTATTACGTCACCGGGCGCGATGATCGCGGCATGATTTCCGGGCGCCAGGAAGAGATCGGTGCGTATTTTGGTGCGCTCGAACTGTCGCGCGATTTCAGCTGGGTGCGCCTGCGCGCGAGTGCCTTGTGGGCTTCGGGTGATGCGGATCCCTACGACGGCAAGGCCGGGGGCTATGACGCCGTCCTCGAGAATCCGCAGTTTGCCGGCGCAGATACCAGTTACTGGATCCGTCAGGCGGTGCCCTTGATCGGCGGCGGCGGCGTGGCGCTGTCGATGCGCAATGGCGTGCTGCCTTCGTTGCGTACATCGCGCGAATTCGGGCAGTCAAATTTCACCAACCCCGGCTTGCACCTGTTTGGCGTCGGCGCCGACTTTGATGTGTTGCCGGGGCTGCGTGTCATCAGCAATCTGAATTATCTGGAGTTCGACAACCTCTCATCTCTGGCGGTGCTGCGTAACCAGCGGTTGAACAGCACGCGTATCGGACTCGATGCCTCGGTGGGGGTGCAATACCGTCCGTTCTTTACACAAAACGTGGTGATCAATGCATCGGTCGGTGCGCTGTTTCCGGCGCACGGGCTGCGTGAAATTTACGGCAGTGCGTTTGATGACACCCAATACTCGGCGCTACTCAACGTACTGCTGACATTCTGATGAGAACACTCGCCGCCATCCTGATTCTGCTTGCTGCTTCGTTGGTGAGTCTCGCCGATCCGGCGGCGACTGATGCAAACACCGAGGCACCCGGGGCGCCGCCGGCGCCCGCGCAGCAGACGGCCGTTGCGGCGCAGACCAAGTCCGGCGGTTGTGTCTCCTGTCACACCGCAACCGACCGCCACACCATGCATGCGAACCCTGCGGTGGTGCTCGGCTGCACGGATTGTCACGGTGGCGATGCCGCGGTGATACGTCCGGCCGGATCGGAGTACAACGGTCGCGATGACAAGGCCTATCTGAATGCCATGAGCAGCGCCCACGTGCTGCCGCGCTATCCGCTTGAGTGGAAGACGTCGGCCTCGGCTAATCCAGAAATTTCCTACACGTTGCTCAATCGCGAGAAACCGGCGTTTGTGCGCTTCATCAATCCCACCGATTACCGGGTGGTGCGTGAGGCCTGCGGTGCCTGTCACCTGCAGGTGATCGAGGCCGCCGAGCGCAGCATCATGGCCACCGGAGCGATGCTGTTCAATGGCGCGGCTTACAACAATGGCATATTGCCTTTCAAGCGTGGCGTGCTTGGCGAAGCCTATACCCGCAGCGGTGGCGCCGCGATGCTGACCAACCCGGTGCCGCCCGACGACTGGATGATACGCAACGGCGTGCTGGCACAACTCTATCCGCTGCCGGCCTGGGAGACGGTGCCGCCGGCCGATATCTACAGAGTGTTCGAGCGCGGCGGTCGTGTGATCTCCAGCCAGTTTCCCGAGGTCGGCATTCCGAACAGTAGTGGCCGCCTGCAACTGCTCGATGAGCCGGGGCGGCCCGATATTAAACAGTCCAACCGCGGCCCCGGCACCGGTGGGCGGATCGCCGTGCCGTTGATCAATATCACCAAGACGCGGCTGAACGATCCGTTGATGTGGTTTCTGGGGACCAACGAACAGCCCGGTGATTACCGCTCCTCGGGCTGTGCCAGTTGTCACGTCGTCTATGCCAATGACCGTGATCCGACGCGTGCCGGCCCTTATGCGCAATACGGTAACGACGGTCGCAGCATTAGCGTCGACCCGACCATCCCGAAAGACAAATCCGGGCATCCGCTCAAGCACGAATTCACGCGGGCGATTCCGTCTTCGCAATGCATGATCTGTCATATGCACCAGCCGAATATTTTTGTGAACAGCTATTACGGCATGACGATGTGGGATTACGAATCGGACGCGCCGTCGATGTGGCCTGAAAAGCAGCGCTATCCGACTGACGCCGAACGGCGGCGCATTCTTGATCGTAATCCGGAGGGGGCCGCGGTGCGTGGCAAGTGGAGTGATCCGGAATTTTTGAAAAACGTCTCTAAACTTAATCCGACGCTGAAAGACACCCAGTTCGCCGACTATCACGGTCACGGCTGGAACTTTCGTGCGGTCTTCAAACGCGACCGCAAAGGTACCTTGCTCGACAAGGACGGCAAGCCGGTGGCCGATAACGACCCGGAGAAATTCAACCCGGCCAACCCGCGCAAGGCCGTGCACCTGACCTCGGTGCATCTGGATGCCGGTATGCACTGCGCTGATTGTCACTTTGCCCAGGATTCGCACGGTAACGGCCATTTATATGGCGAAGTCGCCGCGGCGATTGAAATCGAGTGTGTTGATTGCCACGGCAGTGCCAGTCGTTACCCGTCCTTGTTTACCTCGGGCCCGGCGGCGCGTCCCGGCGGCACTGACATGAGCCTGTTGCGCACCGCCGACGGACGCCGGCGCTTCGAGTGGCGCGACGGCAAGCTGTTCCAGCGCTCGGCTTTGTATGCCGACAAGGAATGGCAACTGTCGCTGGTCAAAGATAGCGTCAATCCGCAGCATGCGAAATACAACGCGAAGGCGGCCCGCGCCAAACTGGTGGCGCAGGGTGAATACGATGACTTTGCGCAGCGCTGGGGGCTGGGCGTGCCGGCCGACAAGCGTGCGCATGCCGACGAAAAAATGACCTGCCAGACCTGCCACACTTCGTGGACCACGAGTTGCGCCGGCTGTCATCTGCCGATTGAAGCCAATGAAAAGACTGATCGCCACCATTACGAGGGCGGCGCCAGCCGCAACTACGCCACGTACAACCCGCAGGTGGTGCGTGACGACATGTTTTTCATTGGCCGCCACGGCCCCGTCAAGGGTAGCAAGATCACGCCGATCCGTTCGTCGTCGGCGCTGGTGCTCTCATCGACCAATGCCAATCGCGAGCGTATTTATATTCAGCAGCCGCCGACCGCAGCCAGCGGATACTCGAGCCAGGCGTTCGCACCGCATTTCGCGCATACCGTGCGCAAGACTGAAACCAAGACCTGCTCCGACTGCCACCTATCGGCGGCCAACGATAACAACGCGATCCTGGCGCAAACCCTGTTGCACGGCACCGGCTATGTCGGGCTGCTCGGTTTCAATGCCTGGGTCGGCGCGGAAAAACACATCGAGGCGGTGCAGGTCACCGAATGGGATGAGCCGCAGGCGGTGATCGGCAGTTATCTGCACCGCTACGCGTATCCGGACTATTACGCGCAACACATCGAGCGCAAACGCGCATTGCCGGAGGCGCACGATCACAGCACCGCCGGACGCGCCGCCTGCGTGCAGCTGCGCGGTGAATACCTCTATGTGTCTGAGGGCGCGGGCGGTATGCGGGTGTATGACGTCGCCTCGATTGCGAACAAAGGGGTGTCGCAGCGCATCATCTCGGCGCCGTTTTCACCGCTGGGCCACGATACGCATATTGCGAGCCGCAACGCGACCTGTGTGGCGCTGCCGACCACGCAGCCGGTGGCGCCGGCCAAGAACACCGGTGAGTTAATGCGCACGACCAACCAGGAACAGCCGTTTCATCTGATCTATAACTATGCCGCCATCACTGATGCCGAGGAAGGCTTGATTCTGGTCGACATCAACACCCTGCAGGATGGCGACCCCCGCAACAATTTTCTCAAACGTGCGCTGACGTGGAATGAAAACGGCATCCTCAAGGGCGCGCGTCACATTACCCTGGGCGGTTCGTACGCTTATATCAGCGCTGACGCCGGTGTGGTCATCCTTGATCTCAAAGATCCGCTCAAGCCGGTCGTGGCGGCGCGCGTAGCGTTGAAGGGCGCGCATTCGAGTGCGCTGCAGTTGCGTTATCTCGCGGTCACCGATGACAGCGGTCTGCGCATGATCGATGTCACGCTACCCGAGCGAGCGCGGCTGGTGCCCTCGGCTTTTGTACCGCTGGCGGCCGCCGGGCGTATCCATCTGGCGCGCACCTATGCTTATGTAGCGGGCGGTCGCGAGGGGCTGGTCATTGTTGATATTGAAAATCCGGAGAAGCCCTCGGTTTACATGAAGTTCACCGCCGACGGCACGCTCAACGATGTGCGTGACGTCACGGTTGCTTCGACGAACGCTTCAACGTTTGCTTATGTCGCCGACGGCCGTAACGGTCTCAAGGTGGTGCAGTTGACGGCGCCCGACACGCAGCCGAAATTCTATGGTTTTAGTCCCGAGCCGAAACCGCAGGTGGTGGCTTGGCGCAAGACCAAAACGGCGGCGCTGTCGGTTTCAAGGCCGCTGGAGCGCGACCGCGGCGTTGATGAAACCGGCGGCCAGGTGGCGGTATTCGGACGGATTGGATCGCGACCACTGAATCTCGAGGAGCAGCGGAAAATGTTTCTCAAACCCAACGGGAGCCCATGGACCGTGGTGGATAACCCGCCGCAGACCGGGCAGCAGCCATGACGGCAGCTCTTCGCTACGCGACGATGCTGGTCGCCGGCCTGTTGCTGCACTGCTGCGTGGCAGGTGCAGCCGCTGTGTTGCCGCATTACGCCAAAGACCGTACGGTGGGGGTCGGTAGTTGCGCCAGCAGTTTGTGCCATGGCGCGGTCGAGACCTGGAAAGATTCGCCGGTATTGCAGAATGAATACATCACCTGGTCGCGCTCCGACAAGCATGCGCGTGCCTATAGCGTGTTGCTCAATGAACGCTCGCGTGAAATTGTGCGCCGGCTGGCACTGCCGCAGCCGGCACACCAGAGCGATCTGTGCCTGGATTGTCATACCCACAACCCGCCGCCGGCACAGCGCGCGCCCGGGTTTCAGGTCAGTGATGGTGTCGCCTGCGAGGCCTGTCACGGCCCTGCCGGTCGCTGGCTTTCCTCGCACGTTGAACCGGGCGCGACGCATGCGAAGAATCTCGCCGTCGGCATGTACCCCACCGACAATGATGTCGCGCGGGCGCGTTTGTGTGTCTCATGCCATATCGGCAACGCGCAGAAGATGGTCACCCATAAAATCATGGCAGCGGGCCATCCGCGCATGAGTTTCGAACTCGACACGTTTACGCAAATCGGGCCCGTGCACTTTCGCATCGACGCCGACTGGCGGCAGCGCAAGGGGAGTTGGGACGGCGTGCGTGCCTGGGCCATCGGCCAGGCGGTTGCCGCGCAGGAACAGCTGTTGCTGTTGCAGGGGGCACGCGGGCGGGACGGGCTGTTCCCCGAGCTGGTGTTGTTTGACTGCCATTCCTGTCATCACGCGATGAATGACCGGCGCAACACCGCGGCGCGCCTCGGTGCGGGGCCCGGGGTGGTGCGTCTGAATGATGCGAATCTGCTGATGCTGCGGCAGATCGCACGTCGTGTCGGGGGCGATGCCGCCGACTTCGCGCAACAGGTCGGGCGCCTGCACAAGGCGGTGGCGACGGGCAGCGACGCATTGACGCAATCGCGTGTGGTGACGACAGCGATTGAGTCGATGCTGCCGAAGATCAGTGCGCACCGTTTCAGCGGTGAAGATGTGCGCGCCATCCTGCTCGGCTTGATCGACGACGGTATCGACGGGCAATACGCCGATTACCAGGGCGCGGAGCAGGCGGTGATGGCGTTGCAGAGTGTGGCTGAATTCATGGGCAGGCAAAAGCTGCTGCGCGCGGCCGCGCTGCAGCCGGTGATGCGGCGGCTGCTCGATGCGGTCGCCGAAGACGAGAAGTACCGTCCCGCCATTTTTCAACAGACGCTGCGTGAGCTGCGCACCGTTATCGAGACTGGAGCAAGGCCGTGAGTCAGAGTGTGCGCATTGCGATCGTCGGTTCCGGCCCCAGTGGACTGTCTTGTGCGGCCCATGCCGCCGAATTGAACATCAGTCATGTCTTGCTAGAGGCCGAGGGTCACCCCTCGCATACCATTTATCGCTACCAAAAAGGCAAGCATGTGATGGCCGAGCCGGCCATTCTGCCGTTGCGCAGCCCGATTACTTTTGGTGCCGGCCGCCGTGAGGCCATACTCGGTAAGTGGAGCGAGGAGATCAAAAAATACGGCGTCAATATCTGCTATCAGTCGGCAGTGACGGCGATCAGCGGCACACGCGGGGCGTTTGAATTAAAGACCGCGGCGGGCGAGCTGGTGCTCGCCGAGAACGTCGTGCTGTGTATCGGTTTGCAGGGCAACATCCGCAAGCTTGGCGTGCCCGGTGAGGATCTCGACGGCGTGCAATACCAGCTCGACGACCCCGACGAGTATCAAGGCGAGACCATCATCGTGGTTGGCGCGGGTGACGCCGGCATCGAGAACGCACTGGCACTGGCTGAAAACAACCATGTCATTTTGATTAACCGCCATGAAGAGTTTCCACGCGTCAAACAGGGCAACGCGGATCTGGTCAATGCGGCGATTCACGATGGCCGCATGGAATGCCGTTTCGGGACCAAAACCGTGCAGGTGGAGCGGGCCGATGAGGGTGGCAAGCCCTTGTATTTTGTCGCGCAGACGCCGCAGAACACCGAGCGCATCCCCTGTGATCGTGTGATCGCCCGCCTTGGTGCGATCGCGCCGCGCAAATTGGT
>CAIWNB010000128.1 GCA_903913965.1 uncultured beta proteobacterium | reverse complement strand
CTTATCTACATTTTTTATTTTTGGCTGGCCTTTCTCTTTTTGGATGGCTGCGATCGGTGCCACTGCGTTGTTTCTTGTCATTATTGGGTGGTATGCCTGGTATATGGATCGTGTCGATGAGGCAATGCGTAAACAGCAGGATCAATAATGCGAAAGCTATCCAGTACTCAATCGGAACTTAACACGCGGTTGTGGCGCGGCTACATCGTCTACGCGTTTGGATTTGCGTTGTTGATACTGGTGCTGGCTTTACTCGAAATCCTCGGCTTAGCGCGTCAATGGATCGGTTACGTATTTCTGTTGGTCACCGTGATGCTTTACGCCGGGATAGGGATTTACTGCCGCACCTCGGACCCGATTGAATACTACGTCGCAGGCCGACGTGTGCCGGCGATCTTTAACGGTATGGCTACTGCAGCGGACTGGATGTCGGTTGCTTCATTCATTGGAGTGGCCGGTACCTTATATTTAACGGGTTATAACGGGTTGGCTTATATCCTGGGTTGGACAGGTGGCTATGTGCTTGTCGCCCTGTTTCTTGCGCCGTATCTGCGAAAGTTCGGGCGCTTTACCATCCCAGATTTTCTAGGTGCGAGATTCGGTGGGAACTTGCCGCGTTTTGTCGGAGTATTTTGCGCCGTTTTGTGTTCCTTTACCTACTTGGTTGCTCAAATTTATGGTGTAGGGATTATCACAACCCGGATGACGGGCATCTCATTTGAGTTGGGGATTTTTATTGCCTTGGGTGGCATGCTCGTTTGCTCATTTTTAGGTGGAATGCGGGCGGTTACCTGGACGCAGGTCGGTCAATACATTATTTTATTGATTGCTTATCTCGTGCCTGTAATATGGCTCTCGGTTAAGCAAACAGGACAACCCGTGCCGCAGGTGGCCGCTAGTTATGTTTTGCAGCAAGTGGCCGAGCGTGAGCGTGAGCTGACCTATGATTCCGAAGAGCGCAGTGTTCGTCTGGTCTGGCAAGACCAGGCCGACGAGATGCAGGCGCGTATCGATCGTCTGCCCGAGTCGTTAGCGCAAGAAAATAAAAAACTACGGCTGCAATTGTTGCGCGCCCGCGCCAACGATGCCGCCATGGTGGATGTTCGTACGCTGGAGCGTGAGCTCTCTGCTTATCCGGCAACCGTCGAGGCGGCGCGTACCGAATGGTCCCGGGCACGGGATGACTATGCGGCACGAGCTTCCCCGCCTATGCCGCATGCTGAGCCTTTCGCCCGAAAGCCCGGCGAAAGCACTGAACATATCCGTAATAATTTTATCGCGATCGTGCTGTGCCTGATGCTGGGGACCGCTGGGTTGCCACATATTTTGACGCGATCTCTGACCACGCCTTCGGTGAGCGCTGCGCGTCAATCAGTATTCTGGTCGTTGCTGTTTATTTTGTTACTTTATTTCATGGCGCCTGCGTTGGCGATCCTTGTGAAGTACGAAATCTATACGAACCTAGTTGGGATGTCGTATGCAGATTTGCCGGCTTGGGTCCATGCCTGGACTGCTGTGGATCGCTCGTTGATTGACCTGATGGATGTGAACCACGATGGCATCGTTCAATTATCCGAAATTCATATCGGAGCGGATGTGGTTGTGTTGGCCACCCCCGAAATTGCAGGGCTGCCTTACGTTATTTCTGGTCTAGTCGCTGCAGGGGCGCTTGCGGCGGCGCTTTCTACCGCAGACGGACTGCTATTGACTCTTTCAAACGCCTTGTCACACGACACGATTTTCAGGATGGTATCGCCGAGCATGAGTGCTGGGCGCCGAGTGATTGTCTCTAAAGTATTGTTGTTGGTGGTGGCTTTTGCTGCGGCATGGGTGGCGACCCGCACACCTGCAGATATTTTGTTTTTAGTCGGGGCGGCTTTTTCTTTTGCAGCCTCATCTTTTTTTCCCGTTCTGGTGATGGGGATTTTCTGGAAACGCGCCAATAAATGGGGGGCTACGTCAGGTATGTTCGCGGGTTTACTGACGACCTTTATTTATATGATCTCCACGCAGCCTTGGCTGCGCGAGCTCGTGCTGGGCGTGTCGCGTAGTGTTCCGATCGAGTTGTTATGGGGAATCCAACCTATCGCCGCTGGCGTGTTTGGAGCACCTGTCGCGATCGCAGTGATTGTGGTGGTGTCGTTGATGACGCCCAGGCCTGATCCTGCAACAGAAGAGTTCGTTGAGTATTTGAGACGACCGGATTGATTGCATTAAATTTGTCTGATTAGGGCAAGCAAAGCGCCTCGACCACCGTGCGCGTGTGGCGCTGTTGCGAAAGCCGCTACGGCTGGAATTTGAGTCAACCACTGGATAACGAGATTTTTCAGTACGGCCTGACCATTTGCCGAACCATAGCCTTGGCCATGCACAACTCTGACGCAACGCGTTGCGTGCTGTTGGCTTGTGTTGATAAATTCAAGCAAGGCAGGGCGCGCCTGATCGCTATTGAGCCCATGCAAATCCAGGTGTGCGCCGACGGGCCAGAATGCCTGTTTGAGTCGGCGCTGCGTATCTGGACCTATACCAGGGGCTGACCAGGCAACATCGGTTTCGGTGTCTTTGATGGGTGCGTAAATATCCGAAACACTGGATTGTGCAGTGACTGCTGCGGCAGTACCAGGTTTGTTAGCGATGATCGCGTGCGCTGTACGAGAATCACCTGTTGCGCGCATACGTTTTTGGGCGAGCAACTCCGCGGCATCTGATCCACTTGAATCAAACGCCTGTGTCCCTGTGCTGTTGATTGCGGTACGTAGATGCCTGACGCGGCCTTTGGCCTGAATGGGTTGTACGGTTTGGGTTGCCCGTGCGAAAAGCTTGCGCGCATCCTCAGAGAGCTCGGGTGAGCTCTGCTTTGAGGTTGTGCTCGCAGTCTGCGCGCGCGCCTCTTTTGCTTTGCGTGCTGCCTGGGCTTTCTCGTGCATGCGCTTGAGGTCGGCCAGGCCAGCTTTACTCCCCCGCATTCTCCAGCCAGCGCTGTGCGTCGAGAGCGGCCATACAACCGGTGCCCGCACTGGTGATTGCTTGGCGATAGACATGGTCTTGAACATCGCCTGCGGCAAATACGCCCTCGACCGAGGTCATGGTCGCCAGACCTGAAAGGCCACTACGGGTCACGATGTATCCGTTCGCCATGTCGAGTTTGCCTTCGAAAATAGAGGTGTTCGGCTGATGACCAATCGCAATAAATGCACCTGTAACCGCCAGATCCTGCGTTTCGCCCGTGTTGGTGTCCCGTAAACGTACGCCCGTCACACCAGACTGGTCGCCGAGTACCTCGTCCAGTGCTTTGTGGGTAGCGAGTTTCATGTTGCCATGTGCCACTTTGTCCATCATCTTGTCAATGAGGATGGGTTCGGCGCGGAATTTGTCACGACGATGTACTACGGTGACCGTGCGACAGATATTGGACAGATATAGGGCTTCTTCGACGGCGGTGTTGCCGCCACCGACTACGACTACATCCTGATTCT
>CAIWNB010000127.1 GCA_903913965.1 uncultured beta proteobacterium | reverse complement strand
TGCCCGGTCTGTTGATAAAGCTTCTGTGCAAACAGGCGGCCGAGTATATCGGCGCCACCGCCAACGGCGAACGGAATCACCAGCCGGATTGATTTTGATGGATAGGGTTGCGCGTGAGCCGTCGAAACGGAAAGCGCGCTCATTGCCAGCAATACAGCAGGGATGGTTCGCATGGGGCCTGTCCGCAGTGAAGAAACGAACCACAGTCTAACCGCTGCAGCCCGCTGCAAAAAGGCGCCGCAACCCGCCGGCGCCTTTGCATCGGTGTATGCCTTGCCTATTCCGGCTTCGCCCCCGCCAGCTTCACCAGCTTGCCGTATTTCTCGACTTCCTTTTTGAAGAAGGCCGGGAACTCATCGGGGCCGAGGTTGCGCGGCTCGGCGCCATCACGCGCCATCGCTGCCAGCACCGTCGGATCTTTCTGCGCTTTCTGGATTTCTTCGTAGAGTTTGGCCAGCACCGGTGCTGGCGTACCATGCGGCACGAAGAAGGCGTACCAGAGATCCGTATCAAAGCCCGGGAAGGTCGCTGCCATGGTCGGTATATCCGGCAAGGCACTGGAACGTTGCGCCGTGGTCACCGCCAGCGCGCGCAGCTTGCCGGCTTTCAAATGCGGCGTGGCACCGACCGCGCCAACAAAGCCCATATCGACCTCACCGCTCAACAGCGCGATCATCACCGCCCCCGCGCCCTTGTATGGAATATGCGTGATCGTAACGCCGGCCAGATCGCCGAACAGCACCCCCGATAAATGACTGGTGGTGCCGCTGCCGTTGGAACCGAAGTTCAAACCCTTGGGCCGCTTCTTCGCCAGCGCGACCAGATCTTTCACCGTGCGCACCGGCACCGACGGATGCACGGTCAGAATCAGCGGCACGTTGGCGACCAGCGCCACCGGCGTGAGCTCGGTTAGCGCGTTGTAGGCGAGCTTCGGATACAGGCTCATGTTGACGGCGATCGAATTGGTGGTGAACAGCGCGGTGTATCCATCGGCCGGCGCCTTCGCCGTGAGTTCAGCGCCAAGGTTGCCGCCCGCCCCCGCGCGCGTATCGACCACCACCGTACGCCCCGTCTGTTCGTAGAGTTTTTGTGCGAAGAGCCGCCCCAATATATCTGCGCCGCCGCCGACGGCGAAAGGCACGATCAGGCGGATCGGTTTGGCCGGGTAGGCCTGCGCCTGCACCGGGGCCGTAGAGGTCAGTGTCACTAAAGCCAGCGCAGCCAGTGCGGCCAGAGATTGTTTTTGTATCATGCTTATTTCCTTACTCGTTAGATCGTTAGATCGTTGGATCGTTGAATCAAAATAGTCATTAGAACCCGTTAAACCCGCACTCAACTTGAGGCCAGACAAACCAAAGCCCCCAGCGCCGCGGCCAGCCCGGCGAACTTGCGCGCGCTGCGTGCCTCACCCATCCAAAACATGCCGACCACCGCGGTGATCACGAAGCCCATCTGCGCCACCGGCACCAGCACACTCGCCTGCCCTTCGACCAAGCTGGTCGCCATCAGCATGAAAGCAAAGGCCAGCAGCAAGGCGGCGGGTGCCGCATAACGCCAGGTCAGGCCCGGCGGATTGAAACACCCTTCAGCGCGATAGCCAAACAGCGTCGCCAGCGGAAAAAACACCGCCGCCTGCGACACCACCATGGTGGCCGGTGTGGCGCCATACATCACACCGAGCTTGTAACAGAAGTTGGCGATGCCAAACGAAAAAGTCGCCAACAACACCCGCATCAAAGAAGCCCGCGTCACGCCCGCAGCAGCGCCGCCGCCGAGCAGCAACCACGTCGCCAACAGCGCAAGGGCGAGCCCCGCCATCTTCAACACGCCCAGCGGTTCGCCCAACACGACGACGGCGAGCGCCGCGGTAATGGTAAAGCTCAGGCGAAAAATCGGCGCATTCACGCTCACCGCGCCATCGCGCAGGCTGCGCGTGAAATGATACAAACCAACAAACACACAGAGGCCGGCGGCCGCGCCCCACGCCGCCGCCGGCACCACGTGCAAGGCTCCGGTCGCCAGCGAAAACGCCACCATCGCCGGCGCAAACATCCACGCCTGCACCATCAAAAAATGATGCGGCTTGACGCCTGCCATGGCGGCGCGTTTGTAGACGAGATCAGCGAGCCCATAACAGAGCATGGCGCCAAGCGCGCAGGCGAATTCAGTTCCCATCGGCCGAGTTTAGACCGGTCCGTCGTCGTTTGTACGAACGGCACGCCGTCGATTCGATAGAATAGCGGCCCTGACCGTTACGCAGATAACTACTGCCCAACGCCGTGCGCCTGACCGAAATCAAACTGCCGCTGGATCACGATGAAGCCGCCCTGCGCGCCGCCATACTGAAGCGGCTCGGGCTCCCCAGCTCGGCGATGCAGTCTTACACCATCTACCGTCGCGGCGTCGACGCACGACGCCGCCATGCGCCGCTGTTGATTTATACGATCGACGTCACGGTTGCCGACGATGCGGCGCTGCTGAAAACACTCAAAGACGACCGCCACGCCGGGCCCACACCCGACACCTCGTATCATTTTGTCGCTCATGCACCGAGCGGTCTCAACGAGCGCCCCATCGTCATTGGTACCGGCCCCTGCGGTTTGTTTGCCGGACTGCTGCTGGCGCAAATGGGTTTCAAGCCGCTCATCCTCGAACGCGGCAAGGCGGTACGCGAACGCACCCGGGATACCTGGGGCCTGTGGCGCAAAAAAACTCTGACACCCGAATCCAATGTGCAGTTCGGGGAAGGCGGTGCGGGCACCTTCTCCGACGGCAAGCTCTACAGCCAGATCAAAGACCCGCGTTTTCTCTCGCGCAAAGTGCTCACCGAGTTCGTCAAAGCCGGTGCGCCTGCAGAAATCATGTATGTCAGCAAGCCGCACATCGGCACCTTCCGTCTGGTCGGCATGGTGGAACACATGCGCGCAACCATCACCGCGCTCGGCGGTGAAATCCGTTTCGGCAGCCGCGTCGAAACACTCGACGTTGAGGTCAATGGTGACGACCGTCGTGTCAGCGGCGTCGTGCTCGCCGACGGCACCCGCATCGCTGCGCGCCACATTGTGCTCGCCGTCGGCCACAGTGCCCGCGATACTTTTGAGATGCTGCACACGCAGGGTGTTTACCTGGAAGCCAAACCGTTTTCGATCGGCTTTCGCATTGAGCACCCGCAATCGCTGATCGATCAGGCGCGCTGGGGCAAGGTTGCCGGTCATCCGCTGCTGGGCGCGGCTGATTACAAGCTCGTGCATCACTGCAAAAACGGCCGTTCGGTGTACAGCTTCTGCATGTGCCCGGGCGGC
>CAIWNB010000126.1 GCA_903913965.1 uncultured beta proteobacterium | reverse complement strand
GACATTCTGATCAGTTCAGAGATGCTGCGCACACCGAGTTTTTCCATCAGGCGCGCACGGTGTACTTCAACCGTGCGCGGACTGATCCCGAGTGCGGCGGCAATCTCGCGGTATTGTTGCCCCTGGATTACCAGATCAAAGACTTCGCGTTCGCGCGGTGTCAGGGCGTTCAGCCGCAGTTCGCTTTGATCGGCGCGTTGCATTTTTTGTCGTTGCGCGACATCGAGATCAAATGCGGTATCGATAGCGATAAGCATGGCTTCCGGATCGACCGGTTTTTCAAGGTAATCGACGGCGCCGGATTTGAGTGCGCGACGCACGGTCGGCACGTCGCCATGTGCGGTCATGAAAATCACCGGTAGCTGCATCTTGCGCGTTTGCAGTTCGGCCTGTAGTGCCAGCCCGTCGGTGCCGGGCATGCGGATATCCAGTAGCAGACAACCCGCCCATGTCGGGGCACAGGCGCCGAGAAAATCATCGGCGCTGGCGAAGGGCAGGGTGCGGTATCCCTTCAGGCCGAGCAACAGACCTAGCGAGTCGCGTACTGCGTCGTCGTCGTCGACGATATAGACGCACTGGTCCTGATTTTTCATGTAACGGCCTCGTCAAGTAAGGTGGTGGGGAGCGTAAAGTGGAAGGTAGTGCCATTGTCGGACGTATCGAACCAGATGCGTCCGCCGTGCGCTTCGATCATGGTGCGGCTCATGGCCAGCCCCATACCGGTGCCAGTCGCCTTGGTGGTAGCGAAGGGTTCGAATATACGCTCCGACATGTTGCCGATAATGCCAGGTCCGCTATCGACAATTGAAATCTGCACCCAGCCATCGTCTTGCGCCAGCGCGGAAACCGTAATCTGCCGGCATCCATTTGGTGTCGTGCTCAGTGCCTCCATCGCGTTATTCACGAGGCTGTGCACCACGGTTTCGATCTGGATACGGTCGATCAGCAGCGTGACGCCTTCGCACACTGTATTGGTCGCGAGAGTGATGCGCTGCGTTGACGCCTCTTCGCGCATGGGGTCGAGGGCATTGCGCAAAAATGCCGAGGTTTCGACGGGTTCCAGCGTTGAGGTGCCGCCGCGGAAAAAGTCGCGCAGGCGTTGTACTACCGTAGCCGCTCGTGCGGCCTCGCGTTCAATTTTTTCTGTAAGGCCATCGTTCTCCGGCATTTGCAGGCGCGCGGCATACGCATAACTGCGGATGGCGGTTAAAGGTTGATGCAGTTCATGCGCGAGTGCTGCGGCCATTTCACCGGCGGCGGCGAGTCGCGAGGCGCGGCCAAGTTCCGCCTGTTGTGCGGCGAGCTGGCGCGTGGTTTCAATCCGTCTGGTGACGTCGCGTATCACGATGATGTGCAGGCCGCTATCGTTATTACTCGTCCGTCCGACCGATACTTCCGCCAGAAAGTGTGTGTTGTTGCGGCGCAAGCCTCGGGTAATACCAAGATCGCCGGCCACGGTTTGCCACTCAAGATCCGGGAGGATGACGCTGACAGGAAGCTTTTTCAGAGTGTTTTGTTCATAACCAAAGATGTGTGCGGTGGCAGGGTTGGCATCGATGATGAGTCCTGCATCATCGAGGGTCAAAATACTGTCGTGGGCGGTGGTGACAGTGGTACGTAAACGCGACTCACTGCGGTTGAGCGCTCGCACAGCGTTGCGATTTTGTGTGACCGCCATGCCGAGGAAGAGGCCCGCCACGG
>CAIWNB010000125.1 GCA_903913965.1 uncultured beta proteobacterium | reverse complement strand
CCGCGCAGCGGCAAGGGCGAGTTCCGCAGCCGCCAGATTCGTTGAGTAACGCAGGGAACCCCCGTCAGGGGGCGTCTCACCAGGGCGGCCTTCTCTTTGCTTACTTTCTCTTGGCCGCCAAGAGAAAGTCAGTAGCCGCCGGGCTACCCCCGGCGACTTCGTTCTTGAAGCACCGCATCACCCAAATCAAAAACACACCGGCGCAATGCGCTACGCTTATTGCGCCTTACGGCGTTACATCATAAAAAAACAAAGGGGGCAATCAATGCCCCCTTTATCAAACAACCAAAAAAATCAACTCAACCGCAGGCGCCAATCTCCCCGCACGCCGTACAAAACTCACAGCCGTCCTTCTTGATCACCGCCGCGTTACCGCATTCCTTGCACGGCTTGCCATGCACGGGCTTTAACGTGTGATCGCTGCCGCGGGTGTCTTCTTCGGGCATTTCCAACACACCCATTTCATTGACCGGGAAACCGCGCTCGTCGAGTATGCCGAGCATGGCATAACGGTGGATGATCAGGCGCGCCATGTAGGCCACGGTGCTGGGGAAATTCTGCTGCCGGTCTTCGCCGGGCACGCGTGCCATGAAGTCACCGAGCGGCTCGTCATACGAGAGCAGCTTGCGCAGCTTCATGCCGATCCACGCCGGGTCAATCACGCGCATGTCGAGCGAGAGCAGCTTGCACAAACCGTCCAGCGCACGCGGATACACACCGGCAAGCCAGACCGAGTAGGGACGACGCTGACCGTTGGGCAGCACGAGTTCTTTCAGCATCAGCACGAAGTCATCGCCCGAGACCGGATTGAGAATGTCCACCGTCCACGACATGGTGCCGTCGGTGCCGGTCTTCGGCTCTTTTTTCGCAAAGAGGGCGTCGAGCACCGGCGACTTGTCGTCGTCATTTTTCAGCGCACCGAGTTGATCAACGCGAAAGCGCACGATGCGTGCAAACGCGGCGACCACGCTCGGCACGCGTGTCACCTTGCCGTCGGGCGGCAGCGCACAGCCAAAGGCATCGCCACCGGAACGCGCCAGCATGTCGAGCTTGGTGCGCAGCCATTTTTTATCCTGCGCGCGCATGTCCATCGACAGCGTCTTGGCCACCGCACCGATACCGCGCGGCTGTTCGTTGCCGTTGACCCACACTTCAAACGGATAGGAAACACCGTTTTCAACGTGACCGACAAAAATCGCAAAGCGGCCAAAGGGGGACTCAACCATGTACGTCCACGACGGATTGCCACCAGGCAACCCAGGCCGGCCGGGCCAGCGCAGACTGCACAACGCCGGCTCAGGTGCCGCTTCGAGACGAATGCGACGATCCACATCCGAGGTATCCAGATCATTCGGCTGCGCTTTTGCGGGCGCCGCGGGCGTGCCCACCGACAGCACGCTACCCAACACCGCATTCGGACGATAGGTGGTAATGCCCTTAAGGCCGGCTTTCCACGCCTCAAGATAGAGATCCTGAAACTGTTCGTATGGATAATCTTCAGGCACGTTCACCGTCTTGCTGATGGCCGAATCGACAAACGGTGCCACCACCGCGACCATGAGCATGTGATCGAGTGCCGAAATTTGCAGCGCGGTGACAAACGCCGGCGGCAGTTTCTCGACATCACCACCGATGTGTTTGTAGAGGCGCCATGCGTAATCCTCGACGTCGTAGGTTTTATGCGTGCCGTCGGCTTCGCGCTTCTTGCGCTGATAGGTCCACGAATAAGGCGGCTCGATACCATTGGAAGCGTTATCGGCAAAGGCCAGTGAAATCGTGCCAGTGGGTGCGATCGACAGCAGGTGGCTGTTACGCATGCCGTGGGCGGCGATATCCTTCTTGATCGAGTCGGGCAGGCGTGAGGCGAAACGGGGTTCAGCCAGATATTGCTTGGCATCAAACAACGGGAAGGCGCCCTTCTCCTTGGCGATCTCCACCGAGGCGGCGTACGATTCATTACGCATGGACTCGGCGATCTTCGCCCCCATCACGCGCGCTTCTTCGGTGTCGTATTTGAGTCCGAGCATGATCAGCGTGTTGCCAAGCCCGGTGAAGCCAAGACCAACGCGGCGCTTGGCCTGCGCTTCTTTGTGCTGCAACTCAAGCGGCCAGACCGTGACGTCGAGCACGTTATCGAGCATACGCACCGACGGCCGCACGACGCGTCCGAACGCATCAAAATCGAAACGCGCTTTCGGCGTAAAAGCATCAACGACAAAACGCGTCAGGTTGATGCTGCCCAGGCAGCAACAGCCATACGACGGCAGCGGCTGCTCGCCGCAGGGATTGGTCGCCTCGATCGATTCGCAGTAGGAAAGATTGTCGTCTTCATTCATGCGGTCGATGAAGACCACGCCGGGTTCGGCATGGTGGTAGGTTGACTGCATGATTTGCTGCCAGAGATCGCGCGCCCGCGCAGTGCGATAAACCCAGTTGCCATCGGCACGCTGCACCGGGGAATCGGCACCCGGAGCGCGCGGCTTGGCCTTGTGCACCAATTCCCACGGACCATCGCTCTCGACAGCACGCATGAAGGGATCAGTCACCGCCACGCTAACGTTGAAGTTCTTCAGATCGCCGTGATCCTTGGCATGGATGAATTCTTCGATATCCGGATGGTCGCAGCGCAGGATACCCATCTGCGCACCGCGCCGCGCGCCGGCGGACTCCACGGTCTCGCAGCTGCGATCGAACACACGCATATAGGAAATCGGGCCGCTCGCGCTCGAGTGCGTACCCTTGACGAAGGCACCCTTGGGCCGGATCGTCGAAAAGTCATAACCAACGCCACCGCCGCGACGCATGGTCTCGGCGGCTTCCATCAGCGCAACATAAATGCCGGGCTTGCCGTCGACCATGTTCGACACCGAATCACCGACCGGCTGGACGAAACAATTGATCAGCGTGGCCTTGAGGTCGGTGCCGGCGGCTGAATTCACGCGCCCGCCGGGGATAAACCCGCCGCGCAACGCATGAAAGAACTCGGGCTCCCAAAAGGCCGGGTCTTTTTCAATCGCGGCCAGGGCTTTGGCCACCCGTTTTCGAACCTCGTCGACCGTACGCTCGCCGCCTTTGGCATATTTTTCAAGAAGAACGTCTATGCTGACCTGTTGATCCGGAATCGCCAGCATCGGGTCGTCGAGTTTCATTTTTTCATACCTCCGGGAATCGCGCGTTCAACTGCGCGTGGTAACAATAATGCGCGCTGCGGAGCGCGCCATGATTTGCATCAAAAACGGACTGCGCGCGGTGGCGTGCAGAGGGTATGCGGTACATCACTGAATGGCATCCACCAGCACTTCGGGATGACGCTGCGCGATACGAATCAGGCTTTTCGCCGCCCCCGATGGATCGCGCGCGCCCTGCTCCCATTTTTGCAGCGTACGCACGGAGACGCCGAGCAGCACAGCGAACTGCGCCTGGCTCAAGCCACTGGCGTTACGCACAGTCACCACGGCGGGAACTTTTAGCAGTGGCTTACGGCCGGGGACAGCTTCTTTTTTCGGCCTGACCCTGCGCATCAGTTCGTGGTGCGACGGTTGTAGTTCGGATTTTTTTTTGTTGGAACGCATGTTTTTATTTGGCCTCCGGGCGAGTACGGGTGGTCTCGTCTTGTGCGAAGAATTGTATACCCCATTGGGGCACCCTCATCATCGATCAGAGGATTTTTTTATGCCGCAATGCAATGTGCGGCGCCTGTGGTGGCGATGAACATCCCACATCGGTGCATATGCACGTTTTGGCAGCACCAAAGGCCTCTATAGCTGGGCGCGGAGACTCAAACGCACCGCTTCAGTGCCGTCAACAGCTTAACGCCCGCGCCCCTCCGAAATTGATCCGGATCAATATAGAACCACGAACCATACCAGCCGCGCCCTCGGCGGCGCATCATTTAATCAATATTGTTCAAACTTAAGATTTTTTGAATAGCGCTGGAAGAGCAAGCGTATCCGGTGTTACCGCGCCGCGCCCACGCGGCGCACAGGGTTGGGCGACCTTGTATTACCAGTGACTTTAAGCGCAGCACCTTGCACCCGGCGCTGGCGAGGTCTCAACGACATTCTGAGTCCCAGTTCTTGCGCTCTCTGGAATCCACGGGCGGCGGATGCGCACATGAATTCTTTGAAGACGGATCAGCGGTCACAGGTGTCACTGTTCTATCGATGGAATGACGCAAGCCCGGGAAGCTGGCATGAACAAGACCCGCGATTTGCCAGAGCGCAAAGCTATTCGCCAGGGTCGCCACACAAAGAGCCGCAGCCATCCCGACACCCAAACGGCGCAACAGCCTTTCAATTGTTCCGCCAATCAAGGCGCCCAGCATCATGCCAACGAAGAAACCCACCCACGCGAAAAAGCTGAAAAAACCCAGCGCAAACAACATGCCAAAACTGTCTGCATTCTGCGGCAACCGCAGGTAACCGCCAAAGCCGACCCAGGCGCCCCAGGCACCACCAAGCAGAGGCCATGAAACTCGCACTACCCACCACAGCCGGTTTGCGCGCGGCATCATTGTCCGCCCGCCGGTAAACCGTCGATGGCGCTGCGCGCCCGCTTAAGATGACGCGCGGTTGTTTCGACTTTTTGCAACTGACAACCCGTGGACTGCTCGTTCCAGGTCAGCATCAAGGATTGATTCATATCGCTGACCAGTACAAATCGTAGATACATAAAAGTTGCCCTGACAGCGATTTTTCTTGTGATAGGTCACTCAACCCAATTGGCAAGCTTGAGCTTCGGCACCCGCTCAAATTCGCGAGTATTGTTGCTCACCAGAGTAACGCCCAGCGCCAGCGCATGAGCCGCGATCCACAAATCATTGTTGCCGATGGGCTTGCCTGCGCTCTCAAGCCGCGCGCGTAACACACCGTAGGTCTCGCCGACACGTTCATCGAGCGCCACCACAGGAATCAGCGCCACCAAACTAGAGATCGTCTCCAGCGCTTGCTCCCGCAGGGTGCTTTTCCCGGCACCGAAGCACAATTCACCATAGGTGATCACCGACATGCCCACCTCACCCACCGCGAGGCGTGCAAAACGCTTCGCCACCGAGGGCGGGCGCTGCTTCGCAATGTAGATGCAAATATTGGTGTCCAGCAGATAGCGCAACCCCATCAGAGCCCCTCGCGGGATTGCGGTGGCGTATCGACACGCCCCGCCGCCATAAAGTCATCAGGCAGAGCGGCCAGCAACTCAAAGGCTTTGGAAAGATTGGCTGGAATCCGACGCAACACCACTTCCCCCCCGCGCCTGAGGATTTCGACCTCCGCCACGTCGAACTGGAATTCTTTGGGCAGACGCACGGCCTGTGAATTGCCTGACTTGAATACCGCCGCAGTTTTCATGTCCCAACCTCAATTTTAATGTGCATACATTTAGTATATACATAAAGAATGGCGCGCACAAGCACAGCAGGCGTAGAGACATAAAGTTCAACCGCCCCCTATAAATAGGATCGGAGTAACTTTCCCTCACGAAATTAAAAGTTACGCCGCCCCGTATGGAGCTTGCCCCTTTTCTTACCCCATACTTTTTTATTTTATGGGGTAACGGGTATCCTTATTCCTCAAAGGCAATATTGACGGGGTAAACATGTCGCATCTTTATCGCGAACACGAGCTGTCTTTCCGTACGCAATACGCCGAGCTGAAAGAACGCACGCTCGCCGCCGGAGCGCTGCTGTCGGGCACGCCTGGCCGAAACTGAAAGCCATCTGCTGATACAGGCATTCAAAATGCGCCCCCGCGCCCATGATCCCTCCAATCAAAATCCTGGCGACGAACCTGATCGATATGGCGAAAAAAACGGAGCAACCCGAACTGGTCACGATTCTGAAGAAATGCTTGCGCTAACTGATGCTCGGGTTGCGCGCTGCCCTGAAAAACGGGTCGCAGGAGACGAGGCTTTTATCCAACCACCGATTCAAAGAGAACCAACCGACGCTCAAAGGCCCGCGTGTGTTGACCAGAATTGTGCAGGGGTGACGATGGAATAGCGGTCAGCCAAAGGCAGTCTCGGCTGGCGTAACTTTCCCATCGCCAAGTCTCATCACCGATAAAAAGTTACTCCATCTCAACTTCCACCTGATTTCCGACAACACTACGGTCCGATTAAAGCTAATCCGCTCTCACATTCGCTGTCTTCGCGACCTTCGCCCATTTCGCAATGTCGCTCTTGATCTGCGTGGCGAATTCTTCGGGAGAGCTACCCACTGGCTCTGCACCAAACGACTGGAAGCGCTCGCGCACTTCGGGCGACGCCACCGCCTTCACCACCTCGGCGTGCAAGCGTGTGATGATCTCGCGCGGCGTGCCGGCGGGTGCGAGGAGCCCGTACCAGGAAGCAACCTCGAACCCGGGCAGCCCCGATTCAGCCATGGTCGGAATATCGGGTGCGGCGGGCGAGCGTTTCGCCGCAGCAATGCCGATCGCCTTGACGCGACGGTCACGAATCACCGGCATCACCGACTGCATGGAATCAAGACTCAGCATGACGTGACCGGCAACCAGATCGGTGACCATCGGCACGCTGCCTTTG
>CAIWNB010000124.1 GCA_903913965.1 uncultured beta proteobacterium | reverse complement strand
TTCTGTCGCACGTATTCGAAAGCAGATCTCCTGATCCCCCCTTGATTCTTCCGTCGCCTGTTGAAGATATTGACAACAGGCCGTCGGAAGCGACTTAAAGGGGCCAAGCTCGATATTCCGCCCGAGGGCGGCAGTCTGCACCTCCGGTGATCGCCATAAAAAGGTTCGAGTAAAATCAATCGTTGAAAATATCCCGCCGGCCCCGCTATCTGCGCGACAGCCGGCGTTTCCCCCTGAAGAACAAGGAGCATGAATAGCATGTCAAAACACAAACTGATTTATTTCGACGCCCCGATCAGCCGCGGCGAAGAATGCCGGCTCGCGCTGCATATCGCGGGCGTCGATTTCGAAGACATGCGCATCAAGTTTGAGACGTGGGCCGCGATGAAAGCCGGCACGCCTTATGGCGCGCTGCCGGTTCTTGAAATGCCGGGCAAACCGCCGCTGGCGCACACCAATCCGATTCTCGTGCTGATCGGTCGCCGCCATGGTCTGCATCCAGCCGACGACTTCGATGCCGCATGCCACGAGGCGATGATGAACCACGTCGAAGATATGCGCGCGGTGGTCGGGCCGACCATCCGCATGGGCGAGGCCGAGAAGAAAACTGCACGCGAGGCTATGGTCGCGGGCTTTCTGCCCGCCTGGGCGCAGTGCGCTGAAAAGAATATCCACGGCGACGGACCGTTCTTCGCGGGCAGCAAGCTTAACGTGGTGGACCTCAAGCTGCACATGGCGGTGCGTTGGTTCATCGGCGGCAAGGTCGATCACATTCCGGCGACGATATTCGACGGCTATCCAAAGTTGATGCGTATTCACAATGCGGTGCGTGATCACGCGGGTGTGAAGGGCTGGTACGCGAAGGCTTAACCGCCAGCACAGAACATTTGCACGCGGGCCTTTGCGCCTGCTTCAAACTCAATTCAATTTTCCTGAAAGAAACGACCTATGTTTTGGGCCATCTCGCGCATCGCCGCCGCTGACTTCGCTGAACGCCGTAACGAAGGCTTGCAGGCGCACCTCGATTATCTGCGCAGTCAGAAAGACATTCTGGTGCTGTCCGGCGCCACCACCAGCGACGACGCCAAGCAGTATGTTGGTAGCCTGCTGATCGTCAATGTGAAAACGCGTGCGGAAGCGCAACGCTTCGCCGAAGGCGATCCGTTCACCCAGTCCGGCATGTTCACCGGCATGACCATCACGCGTATGAACAAGGGCCAGTTCAACCCGCAGGCGGCCGAAGGCGCTTGATCCTCGCGTTGTAGCCCAGCGCTTGTTGTTGATCCGTTGAAACTGCGCAAGCGCGGATTCGACGGCACGCGCAATTTCTGTTATTGGTCAGCGCGGGAGTGCTCAAATAATGAATCGTAATCTCTGGCTGATGGTCGCAGCGCAAGCGCTGTTCATGACCAATAACATCGTATTCGTCGCTGTAAACGGGCTGGTGGGTCTGTCGATCGCGCCCTTTACGTGGCTCGCAACGCTGCCGATCATGGGCTACGTCCTGGGCGGTGCGCTCTCCACCGGGCCGGTGGCGTGGACGCAGGCGCGTTGGGGCCGGCGCGTGTCGTTTCAGATCGGGCTTGTGGTGGCCTGCTTCTCGTCACTGTTGGCGGCGTGGGCGGTCTACGAGTCAAATTTCTGGCTGTTGGTGTGTGCCACTGTTATCGCCGGCTATTACAGCGCCAACGGTCAGCTCTATCGTTTTGCAGCTGCAGAACTGGCCAAACCCAATTACCGTGAGCGCGCAGTGTCGATGGTGCTCGCCGGCGGTATCGTCGGCGGTGTGCTGGGGCCCAATCTCGCGCAATGGGCGCAGCATGCCGGTAGCGTGCCGTTCGCGGGTGCTTATGCAGCTCTTGCGGGAGTGGCGCTGATCGCAATGCTGGTCGTCGCCAAGGTCGAGTTTCCACCGGTGCCGCCAAAGCAGAAAGGTGGCGAGGGTGGCCGGCCGCTCTCCGAGATCATGCGGCAGCCAGTGTTCATCGTGAGCACGGCTGCGGCTGCCTTCGGCTACGGCGTGATGAATCTCTTGATGGCGGCTTCGCCGATCGCGATGAAGATTTGTGGCCATCCGTTTGCGGATGCGGCGCTGGTGCTCGAATGGCACATCATCGGCATGTTTGCGCCGGGCTTTTTCACCGGGCAGCTGATCAAGCGCTTCGGCGCCATCAAGGTGATGGGTGCCGGCGTGGTGCTCAACCTCATCTGCATCGCGATCGCGCTGCAGGGCATCGAGGTGGCGAATTTTGTGATTTCGATGTTCCTGGTCGGCGTCGGCTGGAATTTCCTCTTCACCGCCGGCACCGCGCTCTCGCTCAACGCCTACCGGCCCGAAGAAAAGGACAAGGCGCAGGGCGCGATCAACTTTTGCATCTTCATGATGATGATGGCCTCGTCGCTATCCTCGGGCGCGCTGGTGACGACCCAGGGCTGGCGCTTGCTCAACCTCATCTCGCTCGTGCCAGTCGCGCTCACCGGTGTGATCGTGATTTGGTATGTGCTGCGCGGGCGCGGCGCGAAGGTCTGAATTTTGCTCGAGTCGCGAACCGGGGTGCAGTAATTCCGGGGGCAGGCCACCGTTCACCGTTTTACAGCGCGGCGCGACTATTCCTCGTCGTCGTCGAGCAGTGCGGTGATCTTGTGATGTATCCATAAACCCAGCGCGGCAAACGCCACGACGATGGGTAGCCAATAGTCTTTCAGCAGTGTTATGAGTGGTGCGTCCATCTTGGTTATTGGGCTGTCGTCACGCGTGGCGCGTGGCGTGTTAGGGTCTTGGTTTGACCATTTTTGCGATTTAGTTCGCGCATGATGTCGACAAAAATGGGCACAGCCGGCGGGCATTGCCCGGGCTCCGGATAGGCGATCGTAATGTGTTGCTTCAATTCCGGTGCGCGTATGCGGATGGCTTTTAGCGCGCCGGCTTCGACTTCGCGGCGAATGGCGAGCCGGGAAAGAAAGCCTGCGCCAAAACCTTGCAGCACGGCTTCTTTCAAGGCTTCGACGCCAACGGTCTGGAACACCATCTTGAGCCGGATGCCGGCTTTCGTTACGGCACGCTGAACCAAGGCTTGCGTGGCCGATGTCGCTTCGCGGCTGACGATGCTGAGCCCGTCGAGATCCGAGGGCGACACTTCTTTTCTGCGCGCGAGCGGGTGGTCCGGCGTGACGGCCAATACGGTTTCGTCTTCCAACAGATTTTGCACCACGAAGTTTGGGGCAAATCCGTCTGTCATGGCCGCAGGCGAACCGCGTACCAGCGCAACATCACCGAGACCGCGCTCAAGGGCGCGCATGGCTTCTTCGGCGTTGTGTCGCGTGACGCGGATCTCGACCGCCGGATAACGCGCATGAAACTCCGCGAGCGCAGAGGGCAGCATGTAGACTGCGACCGAGGTGCTCGCGAGTACATTAAGCTTGCCGGTTTCCAGTCCGCGCATCCGCGTAACGGCCTGCTGTGCACCTTCGAGTGCGCGCATGCACGACTCTGCATACGCGAGTAGTTCGTTGCCAGCGCTCGTTAGTGTGACGCCATGCCGGTGGCGCGAGATGACTGGTGCGCCGGCCGCATCGGCCAACATTTTTAATTGCGCAGAGAGGGCGGGCTGGGTTCTGCCCAGCGCGTTGCCGGCGGCGGTCAGGCTACCGGTGCGCGCAACCCAGGCGAGGGCGGCAAGCTGGTTGTGGGTGAGTTTCATGGGAAGCTCGAGGACAAAATTGAGTCACGATTATATAAGTTTTACTTGGGGGAAACGCCAAAACTGGTTATTTGACTTGGGTCTCTGCCGTTTCTAACATCGTCTGCACTCCACTCAACGAGGTCTGACATGAAGATCACCAGCGTCGAATGCCACATGGTCACCATTCCGTACAAGAACCCCTATAGGATGGCGCCGGGCGAAACCAAACACAAAAAGCAAATCATCATCGTCATGGGAACCGATGAAGGTATTACCGGCATTGGCGAGGCCGGCGTGACGCTGGTGGAGCGCGGCGGCGAAACGCAGGAAGCGATTTACATCACGCTGAAAAAATATTTCACGCCGATCGTGATCGGCATGGACCCGTTCGAAATCGGCAAGATCATCGACAAGCTCGAGGGCTTTAATCAGGGCCGCACTGGGTTTCTATGTGCGAAGGCGGCGATTGATCAGGCGGTTTACGACATCGTCGGCAAGGCCACCAATCAACCGATCGCCAAACTGTTGGGCGGCATTTACCGGACCAATTTCAAAGTCAGCCGCAGTCTCGGCGTAAAGCCGCCGAAAGAAATGGCTGAAGATGCTCTTCGCTTGAAAGCGCTTGGTTATGCCATGCTGACGGTGAAGGCGGGCTTTGGGGACCCCAAAGAGGATATTGATCGCGTTGCAGCGGTGCGTGATGCCGTGGGGCCCGGATATCCGATCGAGGTGGATGTGAATGGCGCCTACACTGTTGAGGTTGCTATTCCGACGTTGCGGAAAATGGAACGCTACGGCATCGAGGCGGTCGAGCAGCCGGTGGCATGGTGGGACTTGAAGGGCATGCGCGATGTGCGCATGGCGCTCGATACTCCGATCACGGCGGACGAAAGCGCATGGACGCCGTACGACGTCATGAATATTGCCAAAGAAGGTGCGGCCGATACCATTTGTCTGAAGCCCATCAAGAATGGCGGATTGTTTTTGTCACGTCGCATGGCCGAGATTGCAGATGCCGCGGGCATGGGCGTGCTGGTCGGCAGCAAGCATCCGCTAAGCCCCGGAACGTCGGCGCTGATGCATCTGGTCGCAGCGATTCCCGCGATGCACGCGATCATGGGTTACGGCTCTCCGCTCGAGCGTCTGGTCGATGACATCTGCGTCAATCCGATTGAAATGAATGCCGATGGTACGGTCGATCTGCCGACCGGCCCCGGACTCGGCGTCGAACTCTCGGCGGAGAAGCTCAGGAAGTATCGCGAAGAACTGGTCATATGAAATTGCATCGGCAGGGTGCGGTGTGGGCGCTCGCGTTGTGCGCAGCGTTTCCGTTTTGCGGAACGCTTGTGCATGCGCAGCCCTACCCCACCAAGCCGGTGCGACTAATCGTCGGCTTCGCGCCCGGTGGCACGGCGGATATCGTGGCGCGTATTGTTGGCCCGAAGCTTTCTGAGGTCTGGGGCAAGTCTGTCATTGTTGATAATCGTCCGGGGGCGGGTTCTACGCTGGGTGCTGAGCTCGCGGCAAAGGCGTCGCCGGACGGGCACACGCTACTTTTTGTATCGAGCAGCTACGCGGCCAGTGCTGGGCTGTATAAAAATCTCGGCTACGATCCGGTCAAATCGTTTAACGCGGTGAGTCTGGTGGCAACAACGCCGCAGGTGATGTTGGCGAACCCTGCGGTGCCTGCAAAAACATTAAGCGAAGTGTTGGCTCTGGCCAAGGCCAGCCCGGGCAAATTCAACTACGGTTCGGCGGGCGAAGGCAGTACCACGCATCTGGCCGGTGAACTGCTCGGCAGTATGACCGGCATCAAGATGATCCACGTGCCTTACAAGGGCGGTGCGCCGGCCCTGGTCGATACCATCGCCGGTAGCATTCAGTACATGTTTTTTACGATCCCAGGTGCTCTGCAGTATGTCAAATCAGGCCGTGTGCGGGCCATCGGCGTGACCTCTTTGAAACGGCATGCGGACTTGCCCGAGGTGCAAACATTTGCCGAGACGTTGCCAGGTTATGAAGCCACTAACTGGTATGCGATGCTCGCGCCCGCCGGCGTGCCGGATTTCGTGGTCAAAAGAATACATGCTGGCATCGTCGAAGTTCTCAAAGAGCCATCGGTGGCCAAATCGATTGTAAGTGCCGGGGCAGATCCGCAAGGCGGCACACCGGAGGAGATGGCCGGCTATCTAAAGTCTGAAATCGCCAAGTGGACCAAGGTCATCAAGGAAGCGAATCTGGTCGTTAAGTAAGGCGCTGACAAGCGAGTCGGTTAACCGTCTTAACCTTGACATCCCCCCCGCGCCTCCGCACGATGCGTTCCGGGAGGTGATATGCATACAAAAACAAATAAACGTGTTGGGCTGATGCTGTGGGCGGCGTGTTTGTTGCCGCTATGCGCGCTGGCTGAATATCCGCAAAAGCCGATCCGTTTCATCATGCCGTTTCCGGCCGGGGGTGCGACGGAGATCATCGGCCGTATGATTGGTCAGCGTTTGACCGAGGTAATGGGGCAGCCCGTAGTTATCGACAATCGTGGCGGTGCGGGCGGTAATCTGGGCATCGAGATCGCGGCGCGTGCGGCGCCCGATGGTTATACGATGGTGCTGGTGGCGCCGAATCTCACGATCAGTCCGAGTTTGTATCGCAAACTCAACTACGATCCGGTGAAAGATTTCGCACCGGTGACGCTGATCGCCCGCGTGCCCATCGTTATGATCACAAATCCCGCCTTGCCGGCGCAGAATTTGAAAGAGTTCATTGCGCTGGCCAAGAGCAGGCCCGGGCAGTTGAATTACGGTTCAGGCGGCAGCGGCACGTCGTTGCATCTGGCCGGCGAGCTGTTCAACCTGACGGCCGGGGTGAAGATCGTGCATGTGCCGTATCGTGGCGCGACGCTGGCGATGAATGATGTGATCGGCGGCCAGTTGCAGCTTAATTTCATCGGCATTCCTTCTCCCGCGCCGCATATCCGCGCCGGCCGTTTGCGCGCGCTGGCGGTGATCGCCGGGCAGCGTGCAGCAGCGTTGCCTGAAGTGCCCACCGCGGCTGAAGCCGGGCTGCCGGGTTATGAAGTCACTACTTGGTATGGTGTGTTGATGCCTGCCGCCACGCCGCGCGAGATTGTCCTGCGGCTTAATCGCGAAATCGTCAGTATCATGCACAGACCGGAGACGGCCGAGCGGCTCGCCGTGTTTGCCGCCGATCCGGCCACCAGCAGTCCCGAACAGTTCGGCGCGCATATTAAAGAAGAGATGGCGCGCTGGAGCAAAGTCGTGCGCGCGGCCGGTTTGCAGGCCGATTAATGGCAGGAAGCAATCATGAGTGAAACAAAAAACGCAGTCGCGGTGCCCGATGCAGCCCGCTTGTTTGCCGATTTCGCAGTGGGTCTGGAGTATGGTGCGATTCCTGCCCACGTCGTTGATTGCACCAAGAAGCTGATCATCGACCAGCTTGGTGTGATGTTGATTGGTGCCACAGCCTCTGGCGTGCCGGCACTCGCCGCCAGCGTGCGCGAGTGGGGGGGCGCAGCCGAGGCCGGTATCGTCGGACAAAAGCTGCGCGTGCCCGCACCGGCGGCGGCGCTGGTCAACGGTGCGATGGCGCGCGCACATGATTACGATGCTTTGCACGAGCGCGGCATCGTGCACATTACCGCCGGTTGTCTGCCGCAATGTCTGGCGCTCGCCGAGCGTCGCGGCGGCGTCAGCGGCCGCGAGTTCATCACTGCGATGGTTGCCGGCATGGAGTTCATGATCCGGCTCGGCATTTCGTTCGAAACCAGTTTCCTGCATACAGGGCGTGTGACCACGCTGCATCAGGCCACCTTTGGTGGCGCGCTGGCTGGCTCAAAGCTGCTCAAGTTCAACGCCGATCAAACCGTCTCCGCGCTTGGTCTTGCTTACGGGCAGGTCGCCGGCAATTTGCAGGTGACGGTTGAAGGTACGGTGCTGGTGCGCGTGTTGCAGGGCTTTGCCGCGCAGACCGCGGTGCAGTCGGTGATCCTTGCCGAACGCGGGCTGGTCGGGCCGCAGCGTGTGTTGCAGGGCGAGTTCGGTTACTTCAAGGCGTATCACGACAACCGCTACAGCGCGGCGCTGCTCCTCGATGATCTTGGTGTGCGCTATGAATTGCCCGACGTCAGCGTCAAGTTTTACCCCTGCTGTTTTCTCTCGCACTTTGCGATTGATGCGATGTTGCAACTGGTGCGCGATGAAGGGCTGCGCGCAGCGGATGTCGAGGCGGTCGAAGTGCGCGTTACCCAAGGCACCTATAACGTGGTGTGTTCGCCGGCTGAAGCCAAGCGTCAGCCGCAGACGATGGAAGCAGCGTTGTTCAGCCTGCAATACACCGTGGCCGCGGCCCTGCTGCACGGCCGCTTTGGTCTGGAGCAGATGACCACCGCCGCGATCAGTGATCCGGCGGCACGCGCGCTCGCGCAGCGCATCACCACCGTGGTTGATGCTGACCTCGAACAACATCACGGCCGCGCGATTGGCCCGTCGATCGTCAACGTGGTGTGTCGCGACGGCCGCCGCTTGTCATGCCGCGTTGATTTGTGCAAAGGTCATCCCGACAACCCGATGAGTTTCGACGACTGCGCGCAGAAATTCCGTCAGTGCGCCGCCTTCGCCGCCGAGCCTTTGCCACCGGCGGTGATCGAGTCGGTGATCGAAACAGTGCGGCATCTGGAATCCGTCGCGGACATTTCTGAATTGCTTGCCCTGCTGGCATGAGTGCGTGGTATCGCGCCGCTCTGCTGGCGCTGACGGTGTGCTTGTTGGTATGGGCGCCCGCGGTCCGCGCCGCCGATGTGGTTTGCCACGCGAGCGCCGATTATTTTGTGATCGAGCGCGAGACCGGCGCGGTCGGGCGTGATTTTTTGATCAAACCGCGGCATGTTGTTCACGCCATACCCGCCTGCTTTTACGCCGCCGCACCGGCTGACTTCGAAATCAGGAATGAAGCCGCTGAATATTTTCTGGCGCTGCAAGGGCATTATCTTATTCTTGACAGCGGCACCGCCCCGGAACCGCGCGGCCTGATCGTCTGGGATCTGCGGCAACGACGCAAAATCTTCGCCGGCACCTATGCCTCACCGGTTGCCATCAAGCCCGGCCATATCGAATACTGGTTGGAGAGCGGGGCCGCCACCGATCGCAATTGTCCGGCGCGTCAACAATGGGCCACGCTGGGCCTGGGGGCGGCGGTCGAAACCCAGGTGCGTTTGCGCCTCGCCGATGCGCAGATCTTGCGCAGTCGTCGCACCCGTTGCAGTCAGCGGCAGTAATGCCCGTGTCGTTGCGCTGCTATGGGCCGCTGCCTATAATCGGGCCTGTTTACTGCTCTTGTTCGCTGCAAAACCAGGGTCCACGCAAGGAGATTAATGGTGCTGTGTCAGTTGATTTATTCGTCGGTAGCGACGGAGATAATGCCCAAGTCCAAGCTCTACAAGATCCTGGTGCAAGCGCGCTCTGCCAATGCCTTGAGGGATGTGACCGGCCTGCTGGTGTTTGTCGACAGCGTGTTTTTGCAGATTCTCGAGGGCGAGCGCGAGGTGGTGACGGCGCTCATGAAAAAAATCGAGACTGATCCGCGCCATACAGGCGTCAAGATCATCAGCGACAGTGATGTTAGCGCGCGCACGTTTGCCGCCTGGAGCATGGCCTATGTGTCGCCCAGCGCCAAGGAACTCGCCACCTGGGCCGGCCTGCGCAACACCACCACCGTTGAGGCCACACTCGGCATGTTGCAGAGCGAGCCCGGGCGTGTGCCGGCGGTGCTGAGCAGTCTGCTGACCGCCCCACAGCAGGAGTAACACCCGTTTCATCAGGCCGCGCTGTCATCCGGCGCGTTGGCTCTGCCTTGGTTGCACCTCAGTGTCGTTGTTGTTCGAATGTAATCGCCGTTGCCGTTGCCGCCGGTTGGCAATTGCAGCGCGCGGCGTTGTGCCGTCATCGCGGTAAAATCACCCCATGAAACATCTTATGCAGACCATGCGCAATCATCGCGCGTTCAAGGTGCTGCACTATCGCGACTTCCGGCTTGTTACCTACGGTCAGATCTTCGGTAACCTCGGCTTCTGGATGGACGAACTCAGCCGTGGCTGGCTGATTTATCAGCTGACCGATTCGATGGTGCAACTCGGACTCGCGCGCGGCGTGCAATTCGTGCCACTGTTATTGTTCGCGCCGTTCGCCGGCAGTGCTGCCGATCGTTATTCGCGCAAGACGCTGCTCTTGTTTTCGCAGGCGGCCAACGGCTGTCTGTTCGCAGCGCTGGCAGTGTTGATTTACAACGGTATGGTGCAGCCCTGGCATGTGTATCTGACCGCGGTGCTGGTGGGCATGATGCAGGTGATCCAGCAGCCGGCGCGCACCTCGCTGGTATGCGACACCGTGCCGCCTGAATATCTGACCAACGCCATCGGCCTGACCTCGTTGATTTTCAACGGCGCGCGGTTGGCGGGCCCGGCACTGGCCGGTGTGATCATCGCGTTTTCAGACACCAGCGGCGCGTTTGCCGTGCAGGCGCTTTGTTTGTTTATGGCGACGCTCTGGACGGCGCAATTGCGTCCGTTGCTGTTGCCGCCCGAGGACACCGCAAAAGCGCGGCGCGAAACCTTCGTGCACAGCATCGTCGAGGGTTGGAAGTTTGCCTGGCGCAACGAGGCGGTGCGATCCGGTATTACCTGTACGACCATCGTCTCGATGCTGATTTTTCCGTTTACCGCCTTGCTGCCGGTGTTCGCGCGCGATCTGCTTGGTGTCGGCGCCAGCGGACAGGGGATGTTGCTGGCGGCGATGGGCTTCGGCGCCTTGATCAGTGCCGCCATCATCACGGTGGCCGGGCACCGTTTGCCACGCGGCAAGGTGATCCTCGGCTCTTCGGTGATTTACGGTTTATTGGTGGTAGCGTTTTCCGCTTCGCCCTGGTTCGGGTTGTCGCTGGCGCTGATGGTGGTAATTGGCCTGTGCCATGTGCATGCCAACGCCCTGGTACACACCGTCGTGCAAACCTACTCAAGCGCTGAATATCGCGGGCGCACCATGGCGTTGTTCAACATGAGCCAGATGCTCAACACCGCCGGCAGCATGATCATCGGTGTGCTGGCGGTCGCCCTCGGGCCACGCGGTGCGGTGGCGGCGATGGGCATGGCCGGTGCGCTGGCGATCGTCGCGCTGGCGGTATTCGTGCCGGGGGCGCGGCGCATCAAATAACCGCCGCGCGGTTGTCGCGCCGATACGAAAACGGCGTGTTAATGCGGCTTAATGGTTTTTTGGATGCGCGCGACGTCGCCTTTCACCGCGTTGTCGAAATCCTTTGGTGTGCCGCCACCGGTTTCCATGCCGCTGGCAAATAATTTCTCTTTGACCTCGGCTTGTGCCAGCACTTGCAGCGCGGCCTTGTGCAAGGTGGCGATGATGGCCGGCGGTGTTTTGGCTGGTGCGAAGAGGCCGTAGATGGCGATCAATTCATAGCCCGGGACGCCCGAGGCGGCGATGGTCGGCACGCCCGGAGCGAGCGGGGTGGGTTCTGCACCCGTTACGCCGAGCGCAATCAGGCGGCCCGATTTGACGTGCTGAATCACCGAGCCGGTGGTGGCGAACATCACCTGCACCTGACCGCCCATCAGATCACTCATCGCCGGTGCGCCACCCTTGTAACCGACGCGTACCAGCTGTACGCCAGCCATGTGGTTGAACAATTCGGCGGACAGATAATTCGCCGCGCCGACCGGCCCCGAGGCGTAGTTGAGTCCGCCCGGTTTCGCCTTGGCCAGCGCGATCAGTTCGCGCACGCTGCGCGCCTGCACCGATGGATGAATCACCAGCAGGTTGGGCGAGCGTGTGGCGAGCACAATGGGGGCGAGCTGCGACATGTAGTCGGGCAGCTTCTCGAACAGCGGCGCGGTCCAGATGGTGTTGTTATGCAACAGCAGTGTGTAGCCGTCGGCATCGGCGCCGGCCACGTTTTGCGCCGGAATGGTCGCCGCGCCGCCGCGGTTTTCGATAATGAAGGATTGCCCGAACAGCGCGGCGTAGCCTTGACCAAGCACGCGTGCGGTGAAGTCAACGCCGCCACCAGGCGCTGCGGTGACGATGCGCACGGGTTTGGCCGGATAGGTTTGCGCCTGCGCGGCGATCGTGCAGAGCATGACGGCTGCAGCTGCGGCGAGCCGTTGCGTGAGAGTGATTGCTGGCATTAAGACTCCGCTGCCAAAGCGCGCGCGGCGCGCCCGGCGTGTTGGTGTTCAGACGGCGCTGGCTTCGTCCGCTTTGACAGCGTAGACGTCGGTGGGATTATTCAGACCCTTGAACTCGATCGCATTGCCGCAATCGTCGCTCACCGTCATCAGCATTTGTTCGCGCACGGTGCCCGGCTGGGTAACGCTGGGTTTGTTGATCCAGGTCGCGCCCATCTGTTCGAGGCGTGCGGCGGTTTGTTTGAAATCGGCTAGCGTCATCACCACGCCGAAATGTTGCAACGGGGTGGCCAGTGTGCCACCGATTTTTTTGCCCTGGTTACCGACCACTTCTTCCGGTGCGAGGTGGGCGACGATGTGATGGCCGAAGAAGTTGAAGTCGGCGCGTCCCGGCAGTTTGCGGCCTTCCGGACACTGCAGCATTTCTCCGTAGAATTTTCGTGCGACGGCCAGATCGCTGATTGCAAACGAGTGATGAAACAGGGTCAGTGCCATGCCAGTACTCCCATGAAGAGGATGAACGCGGTGCGTTAAGGGCGCACATGATAACGAGCGCAGAGGGGCGTCGCAAATGCGGCGGCGGCGGTGGGTTTTTCAAATTGTCCACAATGTGCGGGTGCGTTAGCCCCAGTGCGAGATACGCGCCGCTTTTGGCGTACTATTGCGCGCATAACCAACGGTCATGGACATGCAAACGATGAGCGATACGGGCGGCAAGATGGATATTAACGAGGTCTTTCGTGGCGGCGGGCGCGCAGTGGCGTTTCTCGACCAGATCAACAAGGCCTCCATCGTCATGCTCGACGAAACCGGTCTGGTGGCGCACGCGCTGGCGGTGAAGATTGCGCGCGGCATCGCAGAGGTGATCGACGACGAGCGCAAAATGCCGCCGACCCGTTCGGCGGATTATCTCGATTACGAGCCGCGGCTGCTCGCTGCCGCGGGGCCCGATGCCTCGCGTTTGCACACCGGTCGCAGCCGCCAGGACATCGCCTCGGCGA
>CAIWNB010000123.1 GCA_903913965.1 uncultured beta proteobacterium | reverse complement strand
TGTCGGTGGCCGGACTGCCGTGGCATTTTGCGCAGACGCCGTGCGGCGTGTTTGAGGCGCCGCGTCCCGGTGAAGACACCGCCGCCGTGCTGGCCGATCTGGCCGCCCGCAAGTCAGGGGTGCGCGCATGAGTGTGCTGAAAAAAATCCGCGTCGTTGAATTCGCCGAAGGCGTGCCGGGGCCGCTCGCCGCACTGCGTCTCTCGGATCTCGGTGCCGATGTGATCAAGGTTGAAACCGAAGACGGCGACTGGTTGCGCCACGCCGCCCCCGCGCTGCCCGACAGCCACATGAGTGCCGCGTTTTTTGAACTCAACCGTGGCAAGCGTTCGGTGCGGCTCGATGAGCATTTGACGCTGGCCGCGTTGCTGAAAAACGCCGACGTCTTTATCACCGATCGCACGCCGGAAGAACTCGCCGCGCTGGGCGTCGACGGTATAGACGCCGAACCGTATGCAGCCAATCCGAAGCTGGTGCGCGTCAGCATCAGTTTCTGGGGCGATCAAGGCCCGCTGCGTTTGCACAAAGGTTCGGAGCTCGCCGCGCAGGCGATGGCCGGTTACACGCGTTATCTCGGTTCACGTGATACGCCGTCCTGCCGGCTGGGGGCGGATGTGGCGTGTGCGGGCACCGGTATTTTTGCGGTGCAGGCGACGCTGGCTGCGCTGATTGCGCGCGCGAAGAGCGGCACCGGTCAACGCGTCACGCTCTCGCTGCTCAATTCCTTGCTGGCGTTAAAAAGCATTCATCTGGCCGCGCAGTCCGATCCGGATGTCTACGCCGGGCCGCGCGTTGGTGGTGCCAACTATCCGCCCGAGCGCGGCTGGAAGACCGGTGACGAGCCGATCTTTTTCGCCTTCGGCGGTTCGGTCGGCGCGGAAGGCCGGCCGGGCTGGGTGAAATTTTGCGAGGAGGCCGGTTTCAACAGCCTGCTCGAAGACCCGCGCTTCGACAAGATCGGTCGTGACTCGACCGGTTATGGCATCCATGTGCAGGCGCTGCGTGCTGAATATGAACGTGAGTTTGCGCGTTACTCGGCCGAAGAATTGGTCGCGTTAATTCGCAAACACGCCGGCAATGCCGCCAGCTATCAGCGCGCCGATCATGCGCTCGCGCATCCGCAGACACAGGCCTTGAAGGTGGTGCGTGAAGTGCCCGCTGCGAACGGCGCGACGGTGCGCGTGCGCGCGTTTCCGGCGCGCTTCTCGCAGCTGCAGCCGGAGATCAAAGGCGTGGCACCGGCGTTGGGCGAACACACGCAGACGGTCGTCGCCGAGATCCGCGGCTAGTCTTTCCGGGCCGCGGTTTTATTCGGCTTGCAGATTGGCCGCTTTGACCACCCGCCCCCAGCGCGCGTGTTCGTCGCGCAGATAACGGCGCGTCTCCTCGGGGTTTAACGGTTGCACGATGCCGCCGACTTCTTCGAGCGGTTGACGGATGCGTGGCGTCAGCAACAAGCGGTTGATCTCCGCGTTTAACAACTCGACGATTTCTTTCGGCGTGCCCTTCGGCGCGAGCCAGGCATACCACGCAGTGAGTTCGGCGTCCGCACCGCCTTGTTCCAGCCACGTCGGCACCTCGGGCAGCGCCTTGATGCGTGTCGCGCTGGTGACCGCCAGCGGTGTTACTTCACCGGCCTGGATACGCGGCAGCATCGGTTGCGCGGTGTCGACCATCAGCTGCACATCCCCGCGGCGCAAGGCGATATAAGCCTGCGAGGTGGTTTGCAGGCCGACGATGGTAAAGCGGATGGTTTGCTGCGCCATCAGTGCGGCCGCCACCAGATGTGACGAGCCGCCGTAACCCAGCCGCGCGACCAGCAGCTTGTCAGGATTTTTGCGCGCGAACTCGATCACCTCTTTCAATGAACGATAGGGTGCGGCTTTCTCCGCCACCCACAGCATCGGCTGCATGACGTGGCGTGCGACCGGCTCGAAATCCTCGGCGGCGTTATAGCGCGCGTCCGCCTGCAGATGCGGATTCACCGCCAGTGTGGTCATGGTCGAGAACATCAGCGTGTAACCGTCGGCGCGCGCCCGTTTGACTGCATCGACGGCAATCGCACCGTTGGCACCGGTGCGATTGAGGACGACGATATTTTGTTTGAGCGCAGTTTTTAATTCTTCGCCCAGCTGCCGCACGAGGATATCGGCGGCGCTGCCGGGAAAATTCCCCACCACGATGGTCAGCGGTTTTGTCGGATAGCTTTGTGCGGTGGCGGTGGTGATTGCGGCGGTGAGTGCGCTGGCCAGTGCGGCGGCGCTCAAGGTTAAACAGATGGCTGCCCGCCGCCGGACGGCGTTGTAGGCATGGTGCATGATGGAATCCCCCGTTACTTGTATGGCGTGCGGTGCGTGTATTGCGCCCGCCCGTTTTTTTAGGCGCTCATCATAAGGCAAGCCATGCGCCTCTGCTGCCGTGTTGTGGTTTAATCGTGGCACAGTGTTTACGGGGGAGTAGTCAACATGGTGCAGGCAATCAATGGACCGCAGGCGATCGCCGGGCGGATCAGTGTCACCTCAAAACTCAGTCCTGATGCGGCCTACTGGCGTTCGGGCTATATGGGCGGCCGGCCAAGCGGTGTGGTAGTCGATGATCCGCAGGCGTTTTTGCTGGAGATGAGCGCGCAGCAAAAACTCGTTGCGCATTTTCACGAGGTCGACCAGTTTCAGATTTTTGTCGGCGGCAGCGGTGTCATCGGTCGCAACAAACCGGCGACCATGGCCAACACCATGCACTATGCCGATCATCACACGGCCTACGGGCCGATCGTCGCCAGCGCGCAGGGCTTTTCGTATTTCACGCTGCGCGCGCAAACCGATGCCGGTGCCGTCGAGATCGACAAGCCCGGCTATCGTGAAAAATTAAAGCCCAGCAAGAAGCGGCATTTTCTCTCTGAGATGGTGTTGAGCACCGCGCCGGTGTTGGCGGATCGCCAGACCAGTTCGCTTGAAGCCTTGATCCCCAATCAGGATCAATACGATGACCGGCTTGGCGCTTATCTGTTGCGCGCCGGTGCCGGCATGACGGTCAGCGGCCCCGATCCGCGCGGCAGTGGCGGTCAATATTATCTGGTGATGAATGGCGGCCTGACCTTCAAGGGCGCGGATTATCCCTTGTGGTCGCTGTTGTTCATCGGGCCCAATGATGAAGCTTGCACTTTCACCGCCGGTGCCGCTGGGGTTGAAGTGTTTATCGGGCAGTATCCGCGTCGCGATTGAGTCTGGCCCGCCCGCGCTTGAAGACGCGGCTGTGTGACGGTGAGCCAAGACGCCTTTGCGGCGTCCCAATAGAGAAGTCTTAAAGCCGCGGATCGCGATGCCCGGTGGCGAGTCCGGCATCAGCCACCTCGGAGCCCAACGTAGCGATGGGCAGACTGACGCCCAACTCGCGCGCAAACTCCAGCACCAGATGCAAATCCTTGCGCAGATTCGGCAGTGCGGCGCCCGCCGCGCTGGCCTCCAGCATGCCTTTCCAGCGCGGGCCCAGATCGGGCCAGGCCTCCAGCACGCCACTATTGGCGAGCCCTTGTTGCAACACCGCTTTCATCACCGTGGCGTCGACACCGCCGGCCACCCCCAGCGATAGCCCTTCGAGCAGCGCCATCACATTCAAACCAAACACCAGTTGATGCGCGAGCTTGGCCGCCTGTCCGGTGCCGGCTGCACCGGTGTGTGTGATCTCGCGCGCAAACACGCGCAACACCGGCAGCGCGCGCGCCAGCGTTGCCGCGGCACCGCCCACCATCAAGCTCAAGGCGCCTTGTTGTGCAGCGATGATGCCGCCGGAGATCGGGATGTCGAGCACTTCCACCGCCTGCGCTTCCAAAGCGGCGGCGATCTGGCGCACCGGTTCCGGCCCCAGCGTGCTGCCGAGCGCGAGTATGGTGTGCGCACGCAGATGGCCCTGCAAGCCGTTCACACCGAAGACGATGTCATCGGTCTGTGCGCGATCAGAGACGAGGCTGATGATGAGTTCGCTTTGCTCTGCCACTGCCGCCGGTGAGTCACAGGCGGTGGCCCCTTGCGCCTGCAAGGCGCTGACCGCTGCGGCGCGCACATCGTAGACCGCCACCGCATAACCGGCCCTCAACAACAATTCAGCGACGGGACGGCCGAGTGCGCCGAGTCCGATCACACCGGTGTGCCGGATCGCCGGCGTGGCAGGATTATTCATCAGCGCTTGCCCTTGTTCATTCCGCCTTGATGCCGGCGCTCTTGATGACTTGCGCATAGCGCACGATCTCCGCGCGCAGAAAGCTGCCGAATTCATCCGGCGTGTTGCCGATGAGATCCACCCCCATGCCAACCAGACGGTCGCGCGTTTCGGGCTGGTTGATCACGCGCGCGACATCGCGCTGGATGCGCGCGCTCAGCTCGGCGGGCATGCCGGCCGGCCCGAGGATCGCCGACCAGGTGGCGATGGAATAATTCTTGATGCCTGATTCAGCCACCGTCGGAATGGTCGGTGCGAGCGGCGAGCGCGTGGAGGCGGTATTCGCCAGCCCGCGCAGCTTGCCCGATTGCACATAGGGCACCGCCACCGGCAGATTGCCGAACATGATGGGGATTTGTCCGCCGATGGTATCGGTGAGCGCCGGGTTCTCGCCCTTATACGGCACGTGATTCATCTTCACGCCGAGTGCTGCTCCGAGCAGTTCGCCGGCCATATGCGGCGAGGAACCGATGCCGCCCGAACCGAAGGTCAGCGCATTGGGGCCGCTCTTTTTCACCAGCGCGACAAATTCAGCAAAGGTCTTTGGCGGAAACGACGGATGCACCACCATCAACAGCGGTGACGAACCGGCCAGTGTGATCGGCGTGAAATCCTTGGCCGGATCATAGGGTGCCTTGCCATAGAGCGCGGGGGCGACGGCGATGCTGGTTTGCGGTGTGAGCAACAGCGTGTAGCCATCGGGCGCGGCTTTGGCGACGATGTCGCCGGCGATCATGCCGCTGGCACCGGGCCGGTTATCGACCACCACCGTTTGCCCCCACAGCTCGCCGAGTTTTTGCGCGACGATGCGTGCCACCAGATCCGTGCCGCCGCCGGGCGCGAAGCCAACCATCAGGCGCGGCGATTTGACCGGATAGTTCTGCGCCACGGCAGCACCGGCCAGCAGTGCGCTCAACAATAACGTAAGACGGATCAATTTCATGATGGGCTTCCTCTCATCTGCCGCGTTCGACGGGGTCGTCGCGCCGCATTGTTTTAACCGGGGCGAGTATACGCGATGCGCTATGTGCACCGTCGCACGCAGCGCCGTGTGAGCGCCGCAAGTGCTGTTGAATCGCCGCTACAATGCGGGGCTCGCGCGGGCATTGTCGATGCGCAAAAAACCAACATGCAAAGGATGGATGCGGTGCAAGCACAGACGCAGGCCACACCACGAAGCGCGCTGTATGCGAGTGCGGGCAGCCGTCTCGTGCATTACGAAGTCGATGCCGAAAAGGTCACGCTGACCGAGCGCGCCACTCTCACGCTGCCGGCCGATGTGCAATATGCGTGGCCGCATGCCTCGCGCCGCCATTTGTATGTGGCGTGCAGCGATGGCAATCCCGATTCGCACGGTAGCGAGCATTGGCTGGTGACGCTCGCCATTGATGGCGACAGCGGTGCGTTGCGTATGCAGGGCGCGGCGCTGAGCCTGCGCTGGCGTCCGCTGCATATCAGCACCGATATCGATTCAACGCATGTGTTTGTGACTTACAACGTGCCGAGCACGGTGAGCGTGCATCAGCTGCACGCCGACGGCTCGGTTGGCGCGGAAGTGGCGCAGCCGTCATCGCCCGACTTTGGTGTGTATGCGCATCAAGTGCGTGTCGCGCCGTCGAACACGCGGGTTCTGGTGGTGACGCGCGGCAATGATGCCGAGGCCGGCAAGCCCGAAGACCCCGGTGCGCTGCTGCAATTTGATTACCGTCAGGGCGTGTTGTCGCAGCAGACTCGTATCGCCCCCGGCGGTGGTTTGGGTTACGGGCCGCGCCATCTGGATTTTCATCCGCGTGAACCCTGGGTGTATGTCTCACTCGAGCGGCAGAATCAATTGCAGATGTACGATTTTTCCAACGAGATGTTGAGCGCCACGCCGCGTTACACCAGGGGCACGCTGGCGGATCTGCAAAACGATCATCGTGCGCAAAAGCCCGGCACGCTGCATCTGCATCCCGCTGGACGCTTTGTTTATCTCGCCAATCGTGCACGCGCCAGCCGCGAGCTCGACGGGCGCCGCGTGTTTGCCGGCGGTGAAAACAACATCGCCGTCTATGCGATCGATGCCGCCACGGGTGAACCGCATTTGATCCAGCACGCCGACACACACGGCATCGCGCCGCGCACCTTTGCCCTGGAGCCGGGTGGCCGCATGCTGGTGGCAGCCAACCTGATGGCGATGCCGGTCGCCGATGCAACGGGCGTAAAGACGGTGGCGGCGGGGCTGGCGGTGTTTGCGGTGGGTGATGATGGTCGTCTGACCTTTATGCGCAAACACGATATCGACACCGGTAGTGGTCAGTTGTTCTGGATGGGCATCGTTGCGCTGTGAGGTGGTGCGCGCGTAACTTTGCTGCGGCGCTCACGCTGCGGTGGCATGCGCAATGTTATTGATCAGAAGGAAGGCCGCATGAAAATTTCAGGTCGCGTTACACGTTGTATTACACGTCGCATTACAGGTCGCGTATATGCCGCAGCATTTTCCGCAACGTGCTGTTCGGCGCTCGCACTCGCAGTAGCGGTAACACCGGCGTTCGCTGCCGATCAGCCCTATCCGCAAAAACCGGTGCGCATCGTTGTGCCCACCGCCAGCGGTGGCGCGGGGGACATCATCGCGCGCCTGCTGGCGCAAGCGCTGACCACGCGGCTCGGTCGTCAGGTGGTGGTCGAGAACCGCACCGGTGCGGGCACCATGATCGGCGGCGAGCTGGTGGCGAAATCGCCGGCCGACGGTCACACGCTGTTGATGGGGCTCTCGACGCTGGCGACCAATCCGACCGCCTACCGCAAAGTGCCCTATGACGCCTTGCGCGATTTCGCGCCGGTGACGCAGGCGGTGATCATGCCCAACCTGATCGCGATGCATCCCTCGGTGCCGGCGCGCACTGTGCGCGAGTGGATCGCGCTGGCGCGTGCGCGGCCCGGCGAGATTCTCTATGCGTCGTCGGGCATCGGCACCAATCCGCATTTGACGATGGAATTGTTCTCCAACATGGCGCAGATCCGCATGACGCATGTGCCGTATAAAAGCAGCACCAGCATGATCGATCTGATCGCCGGTCACGTTGCCGTCAGTTCAGTGCCTATCCTGCAGGCGATGCAACACACGCGTGACGGCCGCCTGCGTGCGCTGGGTGTGACCAGTGCAACCCGCGTGGCGATCGCAGCCGACATTCCGACCATCGCCGAGAGCGGTCTGCCTGGTTTCGAATCGGTGCAGTGGTATGGCTTGCTCGCGCCGGCGGCAACGCCGCGCGAGATCATCGAGCGTTTGCATCGCGAAGTCACCGCCATCCTGCGCCAGGCCGACGTGCAGGCGCGGCTCGCCGCTGATGGCGCGGAACTGGTGGCCGGCACACCCGAGGCGTTCGCGCAGACGCTGCGCAGCGAAACCGACAAATGGGCGCGCGTGGCGAAGGCCGCCGGCATCGTCCCCGAATAACTCGCGTATCATTTCGCTTTTTTCGAACCGAACCAATGGAGAAGACCATGGAAGCCCGCTTCAATATCCTGCCCGACCGCATGCCCCCGATCCCCACCGAGAAGATGACCGACGCGCAAAAGAAAGTCGCCGCCGACATCATTGCCGGTCCGCGTGGCAAGGTCGAAGGCCCGTACTGGCCGATCATCCGCAGCCCGGGGCTTGCCGATGGCTTGCAAAAAGTGGGTGAGTATTACCGCTATCGCTGCGGGCTCGATCGCAAACTCAATGAAATGGCCGCGCTCATGGCCTCACGCGCGTGGACACAGCAGTTCGAGTGGGACGTGCATATTCTGCAAGCGCTTGATGCCGGCATGACGGTTGATCTGGCCAACGCGATTGCCGAAGGCCGGCGTCCGGCGACGATGACCGAAGACGAAGCGGTGCTCTATGACTTTGTCACCGAAGTGATGGCAACCAAGGGTGCCAGTGACACCACCTACGCCGCGACCGTCGCCAAATTTGGCGAAACCGGTGTTGTCGATATTCTCGGTATTGTCGGTTATTACGCGACACTGGCGATGATCATGAACGTTGCCCGCACGCCGTTGCTCGAAGGCCGTCCGCATCCGATCGTGCCGTTGCCGGTGCAATTGGGGCAAATCGAAGGCTCGCCGACGCGCGGCCGGAAGTAACAAGCAGGGTCTGGGATGGCCGTGGCGCATCTGCGCCCCCATCCTGTCCTTCCCCCGCTGGCGCGGGGGCAGGGACCAACTAATCTGAGTGGTTTGGTGCCGCTGACTACGCATCTCGTTTGTTTGTTTTGGTAGGGTGCGCATCGCGCACGCGTTACGGCGATGGATGGTGGGCCGTTACGGCATTGCATGCTGCCCACCCATTCGCCCCACGCGCTACACTCCGAAAAACCACCGGAGACCCGCCGCCATGACTGCCAAACTAAAACCCGCCAAGGCCAAACGCAAACCCGCTAACGCCAAATCGCTCGCCGATCAAATCGCCCAAAGACGCGGCAAACGCTATCCGGCGCACGCTTTTATTGCCGAGCATTTCCCGGATTACATGGAGGTGCTGCTCGACCTCGATCACGTCATTCGTGAAAAGCCGCGGCGCTTCAATGAAAAAATGCACGAGCTTTTTCACAT
>CAIWNB010000122.1 GCA_903913965.1 uncultured beta proteobacterium | reverse complement strand
CGGTGGCCGCCTGCAGGGTCGCATCGGTCTTGAGATGCGCATGATCATTGCCGGCGGCGGGCGCATACTCAACAAAATCGCAGGGGTCGGTTACGATGTCTTCCAGCGCCGTCCGGTTCTGCGCGCCTGGGACTGGCCGCTGATGCTGCTGCAAACATTAACGATCCATTAACGATCCAATACCATCAACGTTCACCCTCCAAACAAACCAGACCGCATGACTCCCGACGACTACTGCCAGCAGAAAACCGCACAGAGCGGCTCGAGCTTTTATTACAGCTTCCTGTTCCTGCCACCGCCGCGCCGTCGCGCCATCACCGCCTTCTATGCGTTCTGCCGTGAAGTCGATGATGTGGTCGACGAGTGTACCGACCTTGATGTCGCGCGCACCAAACTCGCCTGGTGGCGCACGGAGGTCGCGGCCCTCTACGAAGGCAAGGCCAAACATCCGGTCGCGCTCGCGCTGACCGCCCTGCTGCCCGAATTCAACATCGAAGAGGCGAGGCTGTACGAGATCATCGACGGCATGGAGATGGATCTAACGCAGCATCGCTATGCAGATTTCAGCGCGCTGCAAAAATATTGCTACCGCGTGGCCAGCGTGGTTGGCCTGGTTTCCGCCGAAATCTTTGGCCACAGCCATCCCGACACGCTCAAATACGCCGAAAACCTCGGCATGGCGTTTCAGCTCACCAATATCATCCGCGATGTCGGTGAAGACGCGCGACGCGACCGCATCTATATACCGGTCGATGAACTGGCACGTTTTAACGTCACCGCCGCCGACATCATGCACGCGCGCCACAGCGAGGCCTTCGTGCAACTGATGCAGTTTCAAGTGGAACGCGCACTCAACTACTACCGCGATGCAATGATTTTTCTGCCCCAACAAGACCGCCGATCGCAACGCCCCGGACTCGTCATGGCGGCCATTTACCGCACGCTGCTTGAAGAAATCCGCGCCGACGGCATGCAGGTGTTGAATCAACGCACCTCGCTGACGCCACTGCGCAAGCTGTGGATCGCGTGGCGCACCTGGATCAAGGGCTGAACGTCACCACTTACAACCTTACTGATGGAAATCGCATGGATCTTCAACTCAACAACAAAACCGCGCTGGTCACCGGCGCCAGTCAGGGCATCGGCCGCGCCATCGCGAAAGCACTCGCCGCCGAAGGCGTGCGGGTGTGCATTGCGGCACGACGCCGTGAATTACTCGAAGAACTCGCCGGCGAAATCACCGCTGCCGGTGGTGCCGCGCCAGCCATCGTCGTCGTCGACATCATGGAAGACGGCGCACCGCAACGGCTCGCGGAAGAGGCCAAACGCGCGCTCGGCGGCATTGGCATACTGATCAACAGCGCCGGCGGCAGCCAGCCGGCGATTCCGTTCGACGCCCCCGAGAGCGACTGGGAACACGGCATGACGCTGAATTTTGTACGCGTGCGCCAGCTCACACACGCCGTGCTGCCGCAGATGGTCGCCGCGCACTGGGGCCGTGTCATCAATATCAGCGGCAAATCGGAACCCGAGCGCCTGCTCACCGCGACCTCGGCCAAGGCGGCGATACACGCCTGGGCCAAGGGGCTGTCGCGTGAAGTCGGCAAACACGGCATCACCGTCAACTCGATCCCCCCCGGGCGCATCATGAGCGAGCAGATCCGGCGCAAATATCCGCCGGAATTCCGTGCCGAACAATCAGCACGCGAAATTCCGGTCGGTCGCTACGGCGAACCCGAAGAGCTCGCCGCACTGGCGGTATTTTTATCGTCTCCACTGGCCGCCTACATCACCGGCACGGTAATGCCCGTCGACGGTGGACTGCGCCGCTACGCGTTCTAGCGCAGCCGCCGCGCCAAATATAATCGCTAACGTTTTCGTCCGCACCACCTCCCCACTGCGACAGCACATCAAGACACCTCCACCAAATCCAACCATGCAAACAAAAATTCCCTGCGTGATCATGCGCGGCGGCACCTCGCGCGGGCCGTTTTTTCTGAGCCGTGATCTGCCCGCGGATGTAGCCATCCGTGATGCAGTGTTGCTGGCCGCCATGGGTTCGCCACACGACTATCAAGTCGACGGCATTGGCGGCGGTATGACACTCACCAGCAAGGTCGCCATGATCGGTCCGTCCACGCGCGACGACGCCGACGTCGATTATTTGTTCGCCCAGGTCTCCGTGAAAGAAGCCATCGTCGACACCAAACCGAACTGCGGCAACATGCTGGTCGGTGTCGGTCCGTTTGCGATTGAAGCGGGCATCGTGGCGGCGGGGGACCCCGAAACAACGGTGCGCATCTACAACGTCAATACCGATTCCGTGGTCGAGGCCATCGTGCAAACCCCGGGCGGTCGCGTCACTTACGAGGGCGAGGCCAGCATCGACGGCGTGGCGGGCAGCGCAGCGCCCGTCGGCGTCAATTTCACCAGTGCCATCGGCGCGGTCACTGGCAAGCTGCTGCCAACGGGCCGGCCGCTCGACATCATCGACGGCATCGAGGTGAGCTGCGTCGATGTCGCCATGCCGATGATCCTGATGCGCGCCAGCGACTTTGGCAAAACAGGTTACGAAAGCGTGGCCGAACTCGACGCCGACCGTGAACTCTTCAAGCGCATGGAACCGATCCGCATCAAGGCCGGCGCGCTGATGGGCATGGGCGATGTGTCGAAAATGGTGGTGCCAAAAATCGGCCTGTTGGCCAAACCGCGCGCCGGCGGCACCCTCACCTCGCGCTACTTCGTGCCGGATGCCTGTCACGCCGCGCATGCCGTCACCGGCACCGCCTGCGTCGCCGCGGCGTGCGCCATTCCGGGCACCATCGCCTCTCAACTCGTGCAACTGCCGCCGCCACCGCAAGGCATGATCACGATTGAACATCCGTCGGGCACCATCGCGATTGATCTCGATGCAGATTTCCGCGACGGCCGTGAGATCATCCGCCGCGCCGCGCTGGTGCGCACCGCGCGCCGCGTCTTTGAAGGCGCCTGTCTGGTGCCCTCGAGCATCTGGGCCGGCCCGGGCACCACGCCCGACACCAGCGCCGCCTGAACGCCGCGCCGCGCGCCATCAACACCGCCACCACAAAGACGCCGCGTGTCGCCATCATCGGCGGCGGTTATGCAGGCATGGCGGCAGCGGTCACGCTCGCCGGCCAACCAATAGACGTGACGGTTTTCGAAGCGGGCAAACAACTGGGCGGACGCGCGCGCGGCGTCGAACACCGCGGCGTCATGCTCGACAACGGGCTGCATATACTAAGTGGCGCCTATCGCCAAACCCTGCGCCTGATTCGCACCGTTAATCCGCAACACGCCAGCGCACTGCTGCGCCTGCCGCTGGCCTGGCATATGCACGACGAATTTCATCTGACTGCACCGCGACTGCCGGCGCCGCTGCATTTGCTCGCCGCCCTGATCGGCGCGCGCGGCGCCAGCCTGGCTGATCGACTGGCGATGCTGCGTTTTCTCGCCGCCCTCAAGCGCGACGGCTACCGGCTCCCTGCCGACTGCAGCGTCGAGGCGTTGTTGCAGCAATACCGGCAAAGTGAATTCATGCAAGGCGTGTTCTGGCGACCGCTGTGTGTCGCCGCGCTCAATACGCCGCCTGCACAGGCCTCGGCGCAGATTTTTCTCAACGTCCTGCGCGACACCATGAACGCCAGCCGCGCCGCCAGCGATCTGCTGTTGTCACGCGTCGACCTCGGCGCGCTCTTTCCCGAACCCGCAGCAGCCTATGTGCAAGAGCGTGGCGGCAGTGTCAAAACCGGCAACCGTGTCACCAAACTATCAATCGAGGACGGCGGCTTCCGTCTCACCACCCTGCAGGGCGAGGCTATATTCAGTCACGTGATCTGTGCGCTACCGCCACATCAGGTCGGCGCTTTGATCGACCCGCTGCCGGCATTATCCGGCGTGGCGCAGACGCTGGCCGGTTTTGACTACCAACCGATTTATTCCGTCTGGCTGCAATACGCTGCTGCGGTGACCCTGCCTACCCCCATGCTGGGCTTTGCCGAGGGCCCGCTGCACTGGCTGTTCGATCGCGGCGCGTTGTGCGGGCAACACGGTCTGCTCGGTGCCGTCATTTCGGCCGAGGGAGCGCACCAGCATCTGACGCAAGAGGCACTTGGTGCTCTGGCCCACGCCGAAATCGAACGCCGACTGGGCCGCTTGCCAAAGCTGTCCTGGCTGCGGGTGATTGCAGAAAAACGCGCCACCTTCGCCTGCACCCCGGGCCTGCAGCGGCCAGCCTGCGTCACACCTCTCGACAAATTTCAGCTTGCCGGCGACTACACCGCGGGTGATTACCCGGCCACCATCGAGGCCGCGGTACGCAGCGGCATCGCCTGCGGCGAACACATCATCGCAACCACAGGGCACGAACGGCACCAGCCCCACCGCACCACCGCTTGATGCACATCATGCGTGAGCGCGCCGACTGGTGCCGCTGCGGGTTTATAATGCAGGGCTGGCATGGTTATCGGCATTGAACGAGACGAGGAGCAAGCGGTGTCTGAACGTGAATCGATGGAATATGACGTAGTGATCGTGGGTGCGGGCCCGGCAGGACTTGCGGCGGCGATCCGTCTTAAACAGCTCTCCGCAGCGCAGGGCCATGAGGTCAGCGTCTGTGTCATCGAAAAAGGTTCCGAGGTCGGCGCGCATATTCTGTCGGGCGCCGTGATGGACCCGCGGGCCATCAACGAACTGCTGCCAAACTGGCAGGAACTTGGCGCGCCGCTTAATGCGCCGGTGAGTGAAGACCGCTTCATGATCCTCACCGAAAAATCATCGTACCGTATCCCGACCTTCATGCTGCCGAAGTGTTTTCAAAACCACGGCAACTATGTCATCAGTTTGGGTAACGTGGTGCGCTGGCTGGGCCAGCAGGCGGAGGCCGCAGGTGTTGAAATATTCCCCGGCTTCGCCGCCGCCGAAGTGCTCTACAACGAGGACGGTTCGGTCAAGGGTGTGGCCACGGGCGACATGGGCATCGGCAAGGACGGCCAGCCCACCGACGCCCACCAGCAGGGCATGGAACTGCACGCCAAATACACCTTCTTCGCCGAAGGCTGCCGCGGCCATCTGGGCAAGCAGTTGCAGGAAAAATTCAATCTCCGCGAAGGCGTCGATCCGCAGCTCTACGGCATCGGCCTCAAGGAATTGTGGGAAATCAAACCCGAGAAGCACCAGATGGGTTTGGTGGTTCATACCGCCGGCTGGCCGCTCGATAGTTCGACCTACGGCGGATCCTTCCTCTATCACATGGAAAACAATCTGGTCGCCGTCGGTTACGTCGTCGGTCTGGCCTACACCAATCCGCACCTGAGCCCCTACGAGGAATTCCAGCGCTACAAAACGCATCCGGACATCCGCGGCTTCTTCGAGGGCGGCAAGCGCATTTCGTATGGCGCGCGCGCCATTTCCGCCGGTGGCCTGCAGTCAGTGCCGAAACTGATCTTCCCCGGCGGCTGCCTGATCGGCGACGACGCCGGTTTCCTCAATGCCTCGCGTATCAAGGGCAGTCATTGCGCCATCAAGTCCGGCATGATGGCCGCCGAGTCGGCCTTCGACGCACTGAAGGCAAGCCGCGGCAGCGACGAACTGGCGAGCTATCCGGAAGCCTTCCGTTCCAGCTGGCTCTACGATGAACTGCATCGCGCGCGCAACTTTAAACCGTGGATGGCCAAGGGCCTTTATACCGGCACGCTGATGGTCGGCATCGACCAAGTCGTGTTCGGCGGCAAGGCCCCGTGGACTTTGCACCACCATCACGCCGATCACGAAACGCTGGTGCGCAAGACCGAGGCGCAACCGATTCAATATCCGAAACCCGACGGCACGCTGACTTTTGATCGCCTGTCCTCGGTGTTTTTATCGGGCACCAATCACGAGGAAAACCAGCCCGCACATCTGACACTGAAAGATGCCTCGGTACCGGTCAACGTCAACCTGGAACTCTATGACGCGCCCGAACAGCGCTTCTGCCCGGCGGGCGTCTATGAAATTATGCGTGACGACGACGGCAGCAATCCGCGTCTGCAAATCAACGCGCAAAACTGCGTGCATTGCAAAACCTGCGACATCAAGGACGCCACGCAAAATATCGTGTGGGTGACGCCGGAAGGCGGCGGCGGCCCGAACTACTCCAACATGTAAGAGCCGCGCTGTGCGGCCGCGTTTGCGTGGTCGCACGGTAGCGGCTTGCCACGCATCGCCACAGCAAGCTTCCGGCGTGCGGTTCTACAGCGATTCAAAAACGCCGGCCGCCCCCATGCCAGTGCCGATACACATCGTCACCATGCCATAGCGCTGCTTGCGCCGGCGTAAACCGTGCAGCAGCGTGGCGGTGCGCACCGCACCGGTCGCCCCGAGCGGATGGCCGAGCGCAATGGCGCCGCCCAGAGGATTCACCTTCGCCGCATCGAGACCAAGATCCTTGATTACCGCCAGCGATTGCGCGGCAAACGCCTCGTTCAATTCGATCCAGTCAAGGTCTGCCATCTGCAGGCCGGTCTGACGCAGCACTTTGGGGATCGCCTTGACCGGCCCGATACCCATGATCTCGGGCGGCACACCGGCCACCGCATAACCAAGAAAACGGCCGAGCGGATTCAGGTTAAAGCGCTGCATCGCTTTCTCGCTCATCAAGACGATGACACCGGCACCGTCCGACATTTGCGAACTGTTGCCAGCGGTGACCGAACCTCCGGCGGCGAACACCGGCTTGAGTCTGGCGAGCCCCTCCATTGAGGTATCGCGCCGCGGCCCTTCATCGGCAGCGGCGACGCGACGCTTTTCAACGGTTACCCGCTGCACGAGATCGGGCACCCGCTCGACCACTTCATACGGCGTGATCTCCGCGGCAAATTCACCTGCGGCGGCCGCCTGCAAGGCGCGCCGGTGGCTCTCAACGGCAAACTCATCCTGCTGCTCACGGCTGATGTTCCATTGCCGCGCCACGCTCTCGGCGGTGATACCCATGCCGTAGCCAATGGCGATATGGTCGTCGTTGAAAATGGCCGGACTGAACGAGGGCTTGTTGCCGCCCATCGGAATCACGCTCATGTTTTCGGTGCCGGCCGCAATCATGACGTCGGCCTCACCGAGACGAATACGATCGGCCGCCAGCGCCACCGCCTGCAGCCCGGAAGAACAAAAACGGTTGATCGTCAAACCCGACACGGTGTTGGGCAGACCCGCCAGCAACAAGGCAATGCGCGCCACATTCATGCCCTGCTCGGCCTCTGGCATCGCGCAACCGGTGATCACATCATCAATGGCGTGCGGGTCGAGGCCGGCGCACTGGGCAAGCGCCGCCTTCAACACGTGCGCGAGCAAATCGTCGGGGCGCACGTTCTTGAACATGCCACGTGGCGCCTTGCCAACCGCGGATCGCGTGGCGGCGACGATATAAGCGTCTTGAACTTGCTTGGACATCACGTACTCCTTTTTCGAAGCATAAAGAGCGAGGCGCGAGGGTTAAGACACGAGGCGTAAGGCACAACACCGCGCCCGTGACTTCTGCACAACGGCCGCTTTTTGCCGTAATCCTTTGCGCACAACGGCCGCTTTTGCAGTAATCCTTTGCGCACAACGGCCGCTTACTGCCTTACTCCTGACAGCCCGCACCTGCCACCTCACCAATTAATTCCGCAACGGCTTTCCCGTCTTCAGCATCTGCTCGATACGCGCTTGCGTTTTCTCAGTCGCCAGCAATTCCATGAAATGACGGCGCTCCAGATCCAGCAGCCATTGCTCGTCGACCAGACTCCCGGCCTCGAGATCGCCACCACACAGGATGTCGGCGATCTTGCCGGCGATCAGATAATCATGTTCCGAGATGAAACGGCCTTCGAGCATGTTGGCGATATACGCCTTGATGGTGGCGGCAGCCGAGCGCCCCAACACCGGAATATCCCGCACTTTCAACGGCGGCCGGTAACCGCCTTCCGCCAAAGCACGCGCCTCCGCCTTGGCGACCGCCAGCAGCTCGAAGCGATGCATGACAACGCGGTCGCTGGCACGCAAATAACCAAGCTCGCGTGCGTGTTCGGCACTGCGCGCCACCTGCGCCATCGCCACCGTCTCAAAGTAACGCCGCAGAAACGGCAGCGCATCGCCACCCCTGGCCTCCTGCGCCGCGCGCAGCGCGAACTCCTTGCAACCGCCGCCGGCGGGCAACAGTCCGACACCGACTTCGACCAGCCCGATATAACTCTCCAGTGTGGCCACCGCGCGATCACTATGCATGATGAATTCGCAACCGCCACCCAGCGCCAGCCCGTCCACCGCCGCCACCGTCGGCACCATCGAATATTTGAGCCGGCCGGTGGTGATCTGAAACTGCTCGACCAACTGCTCAACCTCGGCGAGTTTGCCTGCCATCAATTGATCAGCGACATTGAGCGTGCGCGCCGCTTTCAGGATGGCCGACTCCGCGGCCTTTTTGAAATCGCGCAGGAGTTTGCCCGCTGCGGTCGGCGCCGCGCGCGGCCCCTCTTCCGGCCGCGTCTTCTTCAAATTCGCGCCCACTGAAAACGGCGGTTCGGTCTGCCAGACCACGAGTGCGGCGTAATTACGCTCGGCCTCGTCAATGGCGCGCTGCACGCCGTCGAGCACCTCGTTACCGATCGCGTGCATCTTGCTCTTGAAGCTGACAATCGCTATGTCGTCGCCAGTATGCCAGCAGCGCACGTCGCCGGTTTCGAAGATGGTCGTGCCGTATTGCGCGTCCTCGCCCAGCACGCGATCAGGAAACAACTGACGGCGATAGACCGGCAGCGCCGAGCGCGCCACCATCTGCGTGGAAGCCGGCGCATAGGAACCCTGCGCCGTATGCACGCCGCCATGCGCTTCTTGCAACACCCAGGCCGGCAACGGCGTCGCACTCATGGCGCGACCGGCGGCAATATCCTCGGCGATCCAACCCGCCACCGCCGACCAACCCGCGCCCTGCCACCATTCAAACGGCCCCTGATTCCAGCCAAAGCCCCAGCGGATCGCCAGATCGAGATCGCGTGCGTTATCGGCAATCGACGCCAGATGTACCGCGCAATAGTGGAAGGTGTCGCGAAAAATCGCCCACAGAAACTGTGCCTGCGGATGCGTCGAGGCGTGCAGCGCGGCAAAGCGCACGACCGGGTCCTTGTTCTTCAGGATCTCAACGACGCCAGCATCTGCCTCGGCGGCCGCCGGCTTGTAGGCGCCGCTCGCCGCATCAATCACCTGAATGTCACGACCGATCTTCTGATAAACCCCGCGTTTGCTTTTCTGACCGAGCGCACCCTGTTCAATTAAGGTCTGCAGCCAGCCCGGAATCGCATAGTAGGCATGCCAGGGGTCTTCCGGCAGCGTGTCGGTCATGGTCTTCACCACATGGGCGAAGGTATCGAGCCCCACCACATCGGCGGTACGAAAGGTCGCACTCTTCGGCCGGCCGATCAACGGACCGGTCAGTGCATCGACCAGATCAAAACCCAGCGCAAATTTTTGTGCGTGGTGGATGGTCGCCAGCATCGAGAACACACCGACGCGATTGGCAATGAAGTTCGGCGTATCGCGGGCGCGGATCACGCCTTTACCCAGCGTGGTCACGAGAAATTTTTCCAGATCGTCGAGGATGTCGGCGCGCGTTTCATGGCAGGCGATCAATTCCACCAGATGCATATAGCGCGGCGGGTTGAAAAAATGCACGCCGCAAAAACGTGAACGCAGATTTTCCGGAAACGCCGACGCCAGTGCATTGATCGACAACCCCGAGGTATTGCTGGCGAAAATCGCCTGCGCGCCGAGATACGGTGCAACCTTGCGGTAAAGATCAGCCTTCCAGTCCATGCGTTCCGAAATCGCTTCGATGACCAGATCGCAACCCGTCATCAGATCGAGATGCTGTCCGTAGTTGGCGGCCTGGATCAGCCCCGCCTTGCGCGCCACCGACAACGGCGACGGCTCGAGCTTCTTCAAATTCTCGATGGCCTTTTGCACGTTACCGTTGGGCTCACCCTCGGCGGCCGGCAGTTCAAACAACAGCACTTCGACATTGGCATTCACAAGATGGGCGGCGATCTGTGCGCCCATCACGCCGGCCCCCAGCACCGCCACCCTGCGCACCATGAATGCGCGCGGGGCTTGCTGATTCGTTGCATGATTGCTTGTCATAAAAAACCCCGAACTAACGCGTTGATTCGATTCCCCGTGTATCGGACCACCACGGCACCATCATCACTTACACCCGGCTTCACGGATCGCAACGAGGACTTCAAGCGCCCGCCCCCGCCTTCTGCGGCGGCACCACACGCGGTTGGCGCTGCGCATCGACCGCCACATACGTCAGCGTCGCCTCGGTCACCTTGACGCATTCGGGTTCGGCCGGATTGCGCTGCGAATACACTTCGACGCCAACCGTGATCGAGGTGCGGCCTATCCGGATGATTTCCGCATAAAGACTCACCACGTCGCCCACCAGCACCGGCTGGCGGAACACAAATGAATTCACCGCCACCGTCACCACGCGTCCGCGTGAAGCAACAATCGCCGGGATGCTGCCGGCGATATCCACCTGCGACATCACCCAGCCACCGAATATATCGCCGCTCGAATTCGAATCGGCCGGCATCGGCACGACGCGCAGCGTCGGTTGTTTGCCCTCAGGCAAGCCGGTCATCTCCCTGCCTTCCGCCGCCATCACTGCACTCCTTCAATGACCTTCATACATGCGATCGATTTCCGCGTTGAATTTTTCGATCACCCGCGGGCGCTTAATCTTCAACGTCGGCGTCAGCAAGCCGGCCTCGACGGTCCATGGCTCGAGTCCCGCCGTCAGCTTGCGCACCTGCGCGTAGCCCGGGAACTCTTTCATCTGCGCGGCCACGCGCGCGAGCAATAGCTTCTCTGTCGCCGGCGTCGACAAGGAAGCGAAATCCGCGCCCATGGCGTTGGCCGCAGCGAACTCTTCCCACCGTTTACGATTTAATACGGCCAGCAAACTGAGATAAGGTTTGCCCTCGCCCACCAGCATCACATGCTCAAAGAGTGTGTCGCGCGTAATCGCCGACTCGATATCGACCGGTGGAATTTTCTCGCCATTTGACATGACGATGATTTCCTTCAAGCGCCCGGTAATGAACACATGGCCGCCTTCATCGATACGCGCGGTATCGCCGGAATTAAGCCAGCCGTCGGCGGCGATCATCGCCGCGGTCGCCTCGCGGTTGTTCCAGTAGCCCAGCATGATGTTGGGGCCGCGGATCAGCAAAGCCCCCAGCTCGCCAATGCGAATCTCGACTCCGGGCACCACGGTACCAACACTCGCCGGCAGATTGTCACGCACGCTGTTGGCACAGGCCACCGGGCTGGTTTCCGTCATGCCATAGCCCTGCAAGAGATTCAGGCCAAGACCGATAAAAATACGCGCCACATCGGGCGGCAACGCCGCACCGCCGGAGAGCGCGGCGCGCAGATTACCACCGAGCCGCGCCAGTATTTTTTTCGCCACTAACGCATTGAGCAGAGGCCACAACAATAGCGCCGGCCGCCAGCCGCCGCGCCCCTGCGTATGCGCGAAGCGCAGATTGCCGACCGCAACAGTCGACTCAAAGAGCCACTGCTGCCACTGCGGGCCCTCCTCCAGTTTAGTCTTGATCGCGGCGTAGACGCGTTCGTAGATGCGCGGCACTGAAATCAGCATGGTCGGCCGCTGGCTCAAGAGGTCTTCGCTCAACAGCGCCACCGAGCGCGCGAATACCACGCTCGAACCGGCCATCATAGTCAGGTAATAACCGCAGGTGCGCTCAAACATATGCGACAGCGGCAAAAAAGACAGGAACACATCAGCAGGTCCGACGGTCATCACAGTGAGACTGGCGTGGGCATTACTCACGATGTTGCGGTGACTGAGCATCACCCCCTTCGGTTTGCCTGTGGTGCCCGAGGTATAGACGATGGTCGCCAGCGCATCGGGGTCGGTGGGCAGATGACGTGTCGCGCCACCGTCTTCGGGGAGCCATTGCGCAATCGATCGCAAACGCGGTTCGTCAACCGGCGCTGCCAGCGGCTCGACGACGAGGATACGCACCAGACCACCCAATTGCTCACGCACGCCGGCAAAGCCCTGCCATTGCTCGAGCGTGCCGAAGACGACGACCTTGCAACCGGCATCGTTGAGAATGTAGGCGACATTGTCCGGCCGGTCCTGCGTGTAGAGCGGCACCACCACCAAGCCGAGGCCGAGTGCTGCCTGATCGAACACCACCCATTCGGGCGCATTGCGCATCATCACGGCGACACGATCGCCAGCCTTCAAACCATCGCGTTCCAGCGCCGCCTGCCAACGCGCCACCTCGCGATCAATCTGCGCCCAACTGTAGTCACGCCAATTGGCAAAGTGTTGATTGAAATCGCGGTACGCCAGCGCCTGCGGCGTACGCTCTACGCGTTCGCGCAACAGCCCGTCGAGTGTGCGCGCCTGTTCCGGCGTGATCGCCTCATTGGTATTCATCAGCCGCCCCCAAGTTGCCTTCTGCTGCCGGCTGCGGTCATCAGCGCCCCAACGCCTCGAAACTGACCGCCTGCGTCGTTTGAAAAATTTCCGTCTTGCCCAGATCGCGCGGAAAATCATCCACCATGATGGCGCGCCGGCGCAACTGCTGCGCACGCGCCAACACCTGCGCGTCGCTGGCGCTAATGATGCCCTGACGCAACGCGCTGTCGGTCAGGGAAGTGCCCTTGCCCGATAACACACCAGCTTTCTGCGCGGCACGCATTTTCGCCTCCACCGCTTCGGCGGCGATCACTGCCACCAGTGCGGCCTCAAGGCCGCCCACCGCATCGTGCTCGCTCGGCGATATATAGGTGCCGGCGGTGAGTCGCTGGCGCGCCGGTCCCGGGGCCATTAAGGTGCGCACCACCTGCTGGCCGAGGACATCACTGGGCGCCTTGTATTCGAGTCCGTGGCAAAAAATAAGTTGGCGCATGACAAAGCCGATAAGTCGTCCGGGCAGATTATCAAACAGTCCGCTAAACGCCTCCTGCATACGCAACAACGCGTCCTGCATGGCCCAATGCAACAACGGCAGATCATCGGCGGGTCGCCCCGCATCCTCATAACGCTTGAGCACCGCCGAGGCCAGGTAAAGCTCGCTGAGGATGTCGCCCAGGCGCGCCGACAACCGCTCGCGTCGCTTGAGCGATCCGCCGAGCACAAACATCGCCGCGTCGGCAAGCAGCGCAAAGCCCGCCGCAAAGCGCGTGAGCTGGCGGTAATAGCGCCGTGTGTGCGCATCACCGGGGACGCGGATAAAGCACGCGCGCGTCAGCCCCAGCACCAGCACCCGCACCAGATTGCCCACGACAAACGCTGCATGGCCGAAGAATGCGATATCGAAATCACGCAAGGCGCGCGCCGCATCCGGCTCCTGTGTGGCACTGATTTCCTTGAGCACCCACGGATGGCAGCGGATCGCACCCTGCCCGAAGATGATCATCGAACGCGTCAATATGTTCGCACCTTCCACCGTGATGCCGATCGGAATTTGCTGATAGGCGCGGGCCAGATAATTACTGGGCCCCATGCAAATACCCTTGCCACCATGCACGTCCATCGCATCGTTAACGACAGCGCGCGCACGCTCGGTCAGATGATATTTGACGATCGCCGAGATCACCGAGGGTTTTTCTCCAAGGTCGACCGCACCGGCGGTCATAACGCGGGCTGCATCCATCAAATAAGCGTTACCGCCGATGCGTGCAATCGCCTCCTCGACGCCTTCAAAACGGCCGACCGGCATTTTGAATTGCGTGCGCACATGACCGTAGGCGCCACTGGTCAGCGCACAGAGTTTGGCCATGCCGGTGGCGTTGGCCGGCAGCGAAATCGAGCGTCCGGCAGCAAGGCAATTCATCAACATCTTCCAGCCCTCTCCGGCATTGGCCGCACCACCGATGATGTAGTCGAGCGGAATGAAAACATCGCGACCCCAGTTCGGGCCGTTCATGAACACCGCGTTCAAGGGCAGATGCCGGCGACCGATATGCACCCCCGGTGTGGCGGTGGGAATCAGCGCCAGCGTGATACCGACATCATCACGCGCGCCGAGCAAATGCTCAGGGTCATACAGACGGAAGGCGAGCCCCAGCAACGTCGCCACCGGACCGAGGGTGATGTAGCGCTTCTCCCAGGTGAGTCGCATGCCGAGCACTTCGGCGCCCTCCCAGGTGCCGCGGCAGACCACGCCGAAGTCGGGAATGGCACCGGCGTCCGATCCGGCCTCGGGGCTGGTCAGCGCAAAGCATGGCATCTCACTGCCATTGGCGAGCCGCGGCAGATAATGATTTTTCTGCGCATCGCTGCCGTAATGCAGCAGCAATTCGGCCGGCCCCAAAGAATTGGGCACCATCACCGACACCGCGGCGGTACCGCTGCGGGTTGAGAGTTTCATCACGACTTCCGAATGGGCCAGCGCGGAGAAGCCTTTGCCGCCGAACACCTTCGGAATGATCATGCCGAGAAAACCCTGATCCTTGATGAACTGCCACGCCACCGGCGGCAGATCATGCAGCTCGTTGGTGATCTGCCAGTCATCAAGCATGGCGCAGAGCTCTTCCACCGGGCCGTCGATGAACGCGCGTTCCTCCGCCGTCAGCGTTGGTTTCGGATAAGCAAGCAGCTTGTTCCAGTCCGGGTTACCGCTAAAGAGTTCGCCATCCCACCACACCGTACCGGCGTCAAGCGCCTCCTGCTCGGTCTGTGACACCTGCGGCAATATTTTGCGAAACAGCGCCAGCAAGGGCACACCGATCAGCGTGCGGCGCAACGGCGTCGGCAGGGTCAGCGCGGAGACCACCACAAAAGCGATCCACAGCGCGTTGATCGTCGCCGGCGTGACAAAGGCAGCAGCGTGCAAGCACGCCAGCAAGGCAGCCAGACTGACGGACCACCACCATGCACTGGCACGGTTGTAGGCAAGCACCGCGCAGACCACGCAAAAGGCCGTTATCCACCCATAAAACATGCTCGTCTCCCCATAACATCGCGCGTGGTTGATTATACGCGTCGACCGCGGCACCCAGATTCACTTTGCAGCCTGGCGCCAGCCGGCGTAAGGTTGTCATCTGCGCAGCGGTTATATGGCGTTCACCGCTGCAACGAAACACATTGGCCTAACCCACCCTGAGAGGCACTCCTTGCACAACACAGCCTGGTATTCGCGCTTTGCCAAAACAACGGCGCAGTTCTGCGGCCGGCCGCCGATCTTTACGCTGGCCGTCGGCATTATCGGCGTGTGGCTGATCAGCGGCCCGCTGTTTGGTTTCAGCGACACCTGGCAACTGGTCATCAATACCGGCACCACCATCATCACGTTTCTGATGGTATTTCTGATTCAAAACACACAGAACCGCGATACCGAAGCGATCCAGATCAAGCTCGACGAACTGATCCGTTCCACCCAGGGCGCGCACAACGCACTGCTCGATCTCGAAGAACTGGAACAGGAAACCCTCGATGCGTTTCGCGCCAAATATCAGGCGATGGCGGCGGCGGCACGGCTGGGGCTGAGGCTCGGGCACCAGGATACCGGGACGCCCGAACCATGAACCCTTATTACGGCGCCGGCTTTATTAGCGCCCTGACTTTCTGGATATGGCCGGCATTTTTGTTCAAGCATTTCGACGCGCACTGGCTGACGGTGGCGGTGGGGGCGGTGGTGGTAATTTCGGTATTGTTGTTTTTGGGCGCCGGGAAAGTAGCAACTGAATTTCATCTCGACCATATCGCGCCAAAAAATCCGCCGCGCGGCGCGTCCACGCACATCGCAATTCTCTGCGGGGTGGTTTTTGCCCTTGGCCTGGTCACGCGCATGATCTATTACTACGCAACCGGCGCCGGTTAGCACCAGTTAGCGCCGGTTAATCTGCAAGCCCTGCTAATCCGCCTTAATACCGGCGTCTTTCACCACGCGCGCCCACTTCTCGGTTTCCGCTTTAAGATAAGCCGCGAACACAGTCTGCGTGCTGCCAACCACCTCCACGCCCTGCGCGAGCAAACGATCGCGGCGCTCAACCGTTTGTAGCGATTGCACGATCACCGCATTCAAACGCGCCGTCACCGCCGGCGGTGTGCCCCGCGGTGCGAACAAGCCGTACCACGCGTCCCCGCTGTAACCGGGCACACCGGCCTCGGCAATGGTGGGAATCTCGGGCGCCACCGCAGAACGCTTCACACCAGTGACTCCCAGCCCGCGCAAGCGGCCGCCCTTGATCAACGGTAGTGTGGCCAACAAGCCGTCGAACATGAAATCACACTCATGCGCCATCACCGCCACACGGCCCTGCGGCGCGCCCTTGTAGGGCACATGCGTGACGCGGATCTGCGTCATGCCGGCAAACAGTGCGGCCAGCATATGCGCGGTCGAACCGGTGCCAGCAGAGGCATAGTTGATGGCACCGGGCCTGGCACGCGCCAGCGCAATCAAATCGGTGACGCTTTTGACCGGTGAAGCCGGCGACACATGCGCGATAAAACTCTGCGCTGCCACCTCGGTGACCGGCAGCAGATCACGGATGACATTAAAAGGCAGCCGCGCGCCATAGATCGCCGGATTGATCGCCACGTTGGCACCGGAAGCCAGCAACAGCGTGTAACCATCGGGCATCGAACGCACCACGATTTCCATGCCGATGATGCCATTGGCGCCGGGACGATTGTCGATCACCACCTGCTGGCCCAGCGCCTCGCCGATGATCTCGCCGACGGTACGCGCAATCGCATCGCCACTGCCACCGGAGCTCAACGGCGAAATGATACGAATGGGCCGCGACGGGTAATCGCCACTACTGACGGCGGCCGCCTGCGCCACCGCCGCGCAACACAGAGGCGCACACAAAGTCACCCACAGCGCCGCCCGCCTGTATTGGCCCGCCATGCCGTTAATCCGCTTTCGCACCGGACTCACGCACAACCTTGCCCCACTTCTGGATATCCGACTTGATCAGCTCACCAAAAGCAGCCGGCGTATCGCGCAAGGGTTCGAAGCCCAGCGAGACCATACGCTCGCGCATCTCACGCTGCTGCAGCAAACGCTCGATCTCGGCATTGAGTTTATTGATAATCGCCGGCGGTGTGCCGGCAGGTGCCAGCAAACCGTACCAGACATTGGCCTCGTACCCGGGCAAGCCCGCCGCCTCGGCGATGGTCGGCACTTCCGGTGCAAGCTGGCTGCGCTGCGCGCTGGTGACGCCCAGCATACGCAACTTGCCCGAACGCGCGTGCGGCAGCGTGATCGGCAGCGTGTTGGGCAACACCGGCACCTGGCCGGCGAGTGCCGCAGTGGTGGCCGGCCCGCTGCCGTTGTAAGGCACATGCAACAACTTGATGCCGGCCATCGAACGGAACAACTCCATCGACAGATGCACCGGCGTGCCGCTGCCCGCCGAGGCGTATGCAACCTCACCCGGCCGCGCCTTGGCCAGCGCAATCAATTCGCGCATCGATTTCACCGGCAACGAAGGATGCACGGCGATGCAATTTGGCGTCACCGCCGCCAGTCCGATGGGCGAAAAATCTTTCACCGCGTCATACGGCAGCTTGCTGTAAAGGCTGACATTGATGGCAAGTGAACCAATCGCCATCAACAGCGTGTAACCATCGGGCGTCGCCTTGGCCACGTAATCAGTGCCGATATTACTGCCCGCACCCGGTCGGTTCTCGACAATGAAAGACTGTCCCGTTGATTCAGTCATTTTCTGCGCAAGCAAACGCGCCATCACATCGGTGCCACCGCCGGGGGCAAAACCAACGACGATGCGCACGGTGCGCGCCGGATAATTGAGCGGCGCCTGCGCCAGACTGGCGCCCGACACAGCGATCGCGGCAAGTGTCACGCAGAGACGATCGACTGGGCTACAAAGTTTCATGACGTATCCTGTGTATTCGACAATCTTGAGGGGGCCGAGTTTAGCGCGCGCGCCACGGCAGGTGCAGCCTTGCGCAGACGCCATCAAAGACGTCACGCAACAGGGGTTCGAAAAAAAACCGCGGCAGTGATGCCGCGGTTTTCTTCAAGCAGAGGCGTACGTTGTTTAGTTCGCCGCCCGGCCAAACAAGCCAACGAGACCCGCAGAGCCTTTGGTATGGCCATTCAATTTGGCGAACAGTTCTGCGCGCGTCAGACCCGCCGGCAGTGCATTAGGCTCAAGATCGGTGGCGATCAAGGTGAACGTGTAATGGTGAAAGCCGGTGCCGGGCGGGGTGCACGGTCCGAGATAATGACCCACACCGGCGGTACCTTTGCCGCCAACATATTTGTCATTGAGCTGACTGGTTTCGCCCTCGGCAAAACCGGTGCGCGTCGCGGCAATGCCGTAGGCGTTCCAATGATCCACACCCAGGCCGCCACGGCCTTCAGGGTCAACCATGATCAGCGCAAAGCTTTTGGTGCCGGCAGGCACGTTTTTCCATTCCAGCGGCGGCGACAGATTCTCACCGATGCAATTCGGATTGCTTTTGATGTTACCGGCAAAGCGAACCGGCATCATGCCGCCATCGCGAAACGCGGACGAGTTCAACGAAAAAGCGTTGCCCATCGACGGCAGATCGCTGCCGATCGTTGCACAACCACCCAGGCCCAGCGCCAGCAGCGAAGCAGCCATACCCGGAACGACGAATTTCGATTTCAACAAGATCGACTCCCCCAGAAAATGTGCGGCACGCGCAGATGACGGAAAAGCCCGTACCTGTTTTATCTAACCGTCGTGCCGCCGACCGGCGAAACTATACTGTGGTGCCGAATAAAGAACAAATAAAAAACAAACACCGCCCGAAGTATGGGGCGGCCTTTTATGGCACCCTACTTGCTTTATCAAGACGTATTCATCCTGCAACCCCATTCATGAGGTTTTATGCACCACATTGCATCGTTCGCTGTTGTCGCCTGCCTCAGTGCGGCGCACTGTCTCGCCGCCACACCACCGGCGGCGTCGTATCCTGACAAAGCAGTACGCCTGCTGGTGTTATCTCCGCCCGGCGGCGGTTCCGACATCACGGCGCGTGCCATCGCGCAAAAACTGACTGATCAATGGCGGCAGAATGTCATCGTCGACAACCGTGCAGGGGCCGGCGGCGTGATCGGTATGGAGATCACCGCCAGGGCACCCGCCGACGGTTACACCATGACCCTCGGTTCGATCGGACCGGTTGCCGTCGCGCCCAGCCTCTATAGCAAACCGCCGTATAACCCCGTCCGCGATTTCACCCCGCTTGCGCGCACGGCAAGCGCGCTTAATCTGCTGGTGGTGCATCCCTCTGTGCCAGCGCACACGGTGAAGGAATTCATCGCCTACGCCAAAACGCCGGCGGCAAAACTCAACTACGGTTCCTCGGGTGCGGGCCGCGCCGACCATCTCGCCGGTGTAATTTTCAGCAGGGCCGCCGGCGTCACGATGCAACATATTCCCTATAAGGGCGGCGCGCCGGCCATGGTCGATCTGCTCGCCGGCAATATCCAGATTATCTTTGCCACTGTCTCGACCGCGCTGACACATGTAAAAACCGGCAAGATCCGGCCGCTCGGCATGACATCGGCAAAACGCTCTGAATATTTTCCTGAGATTCCGACGATTGCCGAAAGCGGCCTGCCCGGCTTTGCCGTGGACAACTGGTATGGCATTGTCGGCCCGGCCGGCATACCGCCCGCACTCGCCAACCGCATACACCGCGATATCGGTGCGGCGCTGGCGCAGAACGACGTCAAAGAACGCCTCGTGGCGCTGGGCATCGTGGTGTTTCCAACCGCCACTACCGAGGAATTCGGCCGCTATATCAAGAGCGAATTCGAGCGCTATGCGGCGGTGGTCAAAGAGGCCGGCATCACGGCGGAATAAAACACCTCTGGCGGCGGCTACGCGCCGCCGTCAGAACGCGTCTTCTTCCAGCAGCAGCACGCTGGCCGCACCACCACAGATTTCCTCGGCCAATGCGGGCGCCTGCGGCAGAATGTGTTCGATATAAAAGCGCGCCGTGACGATCTTTGTTTTGTAAAACCGCAGATCGCCTTTGGACTCGGCAAAGCGCGCTGCGGCGATTTCAGCCGCGCGGCCCATCAACCAGCCGCCGGCGACGATCCCCCACAATTTAAGATAGGGCACCGACACTGCGGCGACCGCATTCGCATCAGCGGGGAAAGTAGTCACCACCCATTGCGTCGCTGCGTCCAGGGCGTCGACCGCGCGCGTCAACGCTGCATGGAGGGCGGCAACCTCCGTCTGCGCGTGAGGCGCCAGCCGCGCCATGTCGCCGCGCATCTCTGCAATGATGAGCGCCGCTGTCGCACCTTTTTCAAAACCGATTTTGCGGCCTACCAGATCGGCGGCCTGTATACCCGTAGTGCCTTCGTAGATTGCCGTGATGCGCGCATCGCGCAGATATTGCGCGGCGCCCGTCGCCTCGATGAAACCCATGCCGCCATGTATCTGCACGCCGGTCGAGGCGATTTCAATCGCCTGCTCGGTACACCAGCCCTTCACAATCGGAATCAACAAATCGACCCGCGCCTGCTGGCGCGCGCGTTCGCCGTCATCGGGATGATGCCGCGCCTTGTCGAGTGCGGCCGAGGCGGTATACGCCAGCGCGCGCATCGCTTCGATCTGCGCCTTCATCGTCAGCAGCATGCGTCGCACATCCGGATGCTGGATGATGGTGACGCGCTCGCCACTCTTCTGTCCGATGGCGCGACCCTGCACGCGCGTCTTCGCATACTCGAGCGCATGCTGCCAGGCGCGCTCGGCAATTGCCACGCCTTCGAGCCCGACACCCAGGCGCGCATGATTCATCATGATGAACATCGTTTCGAGACCGCGATTTTCCTCACCGACCAGATAGCCGATGGCACCTTCCTGTTCGCCATAAGCCATCACACAGGTCGGGCTGGCATGGATACCCATCTTGTGCTCGATCGACAGGCATTTCACATCATTGCGCACACCGGGTGTGCCGTCGGCATTCGGCATGAACTTGGGCACGATGAAGAGCGAAATACCTTTGACGCCCTCCGGCGCATCGGGCGTGCGCGCCAGCACCAAATGCACAATGTTCTGCGCCATGTCGTGCTCGCCCCAGGTGATATAGATCTTGGTGCCGCGGATCAGGTAATGATCGCCGGCGCGCCGCGCCTGGGTGCGCACCGCGGAGAGGTCCGAGCCCGCCTGCGGTTCGGTCAGATTCATGGTGCCACTCCACTCGCCGCTGACGAGTTTTTCCATAAACTGCTTTTTCTGCGCACCGGAACCGCGCAGCTTCAGCGCTTCGACCACCCCCGAGGTCAGCATCGGGCACAGACAAAACGCCATGTTGGCGCTGTTCCACATTTCCTGCACCGCCATCGCCACGATATGTGGCAGGCCCTGGCCACCGAAATCGACCGGCCCCGAAAGACCGTTCCAACCGGCTTCGGTGAATTGTTTATAGGCCTCGGCAAAGCCGGCCGGTGGCGTGACTATGCCGTTGGCCAGTTGCGCCCCCTCTTGATCGCCAATACGGTTCAGCGGGTCGAGTACTTCAGCGGCAAACTTGCCCGCCTCGGCCAACACCGCTACGACCAGATCCGGCGTGACGTCGGCACAGGCCGGCATTGCCGTGATCTCAGCCAGCCCGACCAGTTCTTCGATGACGAACTGCATGTCCTTCAGCGGTGCGGAATATTGAGACATGGCGACTTCCTGATGTAGAGGATGAATAGGAGGCGTTGGCGCCTGCTCAGGGTAGCAAAAAAAAAGGGCAAAGCACGCGGCTTTGCCCTTTTCTGCTTCAATGCAATCGCATTAGAGCGCGGCAGTCATCTCCGGCACCGCCTTGAACAGATCTTCCACCAGCCAGTAGTTGGCCACCGAGAAAATCGGCGCTTCGGCGTCCTTGTTAATAGCGACGATCACCTTGCTGTCTTTCATCCCGGCCAGATGCTGAATGGCGCCGGAAATACCGACGGCAATATACAGTTCAGGCGCAACGATCTTGCCGGTCTGACCGACTTGATAATCGTTGGTGACGAAACCCGAATCGACCGCCGCGCGCGAGGCACCGACCGCCGCACCGAGCTTGTCGGCAAGCGCTTCGAGGATCTTGAAGTTTTCGCCGTTACCCATGCCACGACCGCCCGAAACGATGACGCGTGCCGCGGTGAGTTCAGGACGCGCCGACTTGGTCACTTCCTGGCCCTTGAACTGTGTCAGCCCGCTGTCGGCAACTGCCGCGACGTTTTCCGTCGCCGCAGAACCTTCACCCGCAGCCGGATCGAACGCCGTGATACGCACGGTGATGACCTTGATTTTGTCTTTCGACTGCACTGTTGCCAGCACATTGCCGGCATAGATCGGACGCACAAAGGTATCGGCCGATTCAATCCCGCTGATGTCGGAAATCTGCGCAACATCGAGCAGCGCGGCGACGCGCGGCATGAAGTTTTTGCCGAACCCGGTCGCCGGCGCCAGCACGTGGGTGAACTGACCGGCGATCGAAACCACCAGCGCCGCCATGTTCTCGGCGAGCGGCACTGCGTATTGCGCCGCATCGGCCACCAGCACTTTGGTCACGCCCGGCACCTTGGTGGCCGCCGCCGCGGCATCTGCGCATTCATGGCCGGCGACCAGCACGCTAACATCGGCGCCCAGTTTGGTCGCCGCGGCGATCGTGTTGGTGGTGCCGGTCTTGAGTTGTTTATTGTCGTGTTCTGCGATGACGAGAATAGCCATTTAGATCACCTTCGCTTCGTTCTTGAGTTTGCTCACAAGTTCGGCCACGTCCGCAAGCTTGACGCCGGAGCCGCGCTTGGCGGGCTCGACAACTTTAAGAGTGGTCAGACGCGGCGCGACATCAACACCCAGCGCATCGGGCTTGATCACTTCGAGCGGCTTCTTCTTTGCCTTCATGATGTTCGGCAGCGTGACATAGCGCGGCTCGTTCAAGCGCAGATCGGCGGTTACCACCGCCGGCAGCTTGATCGTCAGCTTCTCGAGGCCACCGTCCATTTCACGGGTAACTTCGGCGTGGTCGCCGGCCGGCTCGATCTTCGAACAGAACGCAGCCTGCGGCCAGCCCATCAGGGCAGAAATCATCTGGCCGGTCTGGTTGCAGTCGTTATCGACCGCCTGCTTGCCCATGATGACGAGTTGCGGATTTTCTTTCGCAATAATCGCCTGCATGACTTTGGCCACTGCCAGCGGTTGCACATCGACATCGGTTTCCACCAGGATGCCGCGATCGGCCCCCATCGCCATCGCCGTGCGGATGGTTTCCTGGCACTGCGGCAAACCAACGGAGACGACGACGATCTCGGTGACTATGCCGGCTTCCTTCATGCGTACGGCCTGCTCGACCGCGATTTCGCAGAAGGGATTAATGGCCATCTTGATGTTGGCCAGTTCAACGCCACTGCCGTCAGCCTTGACGCGCACCTTGACGTTGGGATCGACTACACGTTTGACACCTACAAGGACTTTCATCGCTTCCTCTCGCGTGGGGACCGCGGCCGGGGCCGCGTAAATATGCGGCACGAGCCGCGGACAAAGAAGTATTTTACCGGATTAGCGCAGACGAAGAAACGTCTGCTGTCTGCTTACGCGTCTAGCGCGTTGCGCATTTGCGCCACCGCATCGGCGACGCGCCGCACGGCGATTACCTTGAGCCCGGGAATCGCCTGCTTGGGCTTGTTTGCCTCGGGAATCAACGCTTGCGTAAAACCAAGTTTGGCCGCTTCCTTGAGGCGCTCCTGGCCGCGTTGCACCGGCCGCACCTCACCGGCCAGCCCGACCTCGCCGAATACCACCAGTTTTTCCGGCAGCGGTTTGTTCGTCAGCGAAGAAACAATCGCCATCATCACGGCGAGATCGGCGGCCGGCTCGCTGATTTTCATACCACCGACCGCGTTGATAAAAACATCCTGGTCGAAACAGGCAATGCCGGCATGCCGGTGCAACACCGCCAGCAAGAGGGCGAGCCGGTTCTGCTCAAGCCCGACGCCGAGGCGCCGCGGATTGGGCGCGTGCGCGTCATCCACCAGGGCCTGTATCTCCACCAGCAGCGGACGCGTCCCCTCCTGGGTCACGAGTACGCAAGAACCGGCAACCGGCGCGCTATGTTGCGAGAGAAACATCGCTGAAGGATTGGAGACGCCCTTCAAGCCCTTTTCGGTCATCGCAAATACGCCAAGCTCATTGACTGCGCCAAAGCGGTTTTTAAAAGCGCGGATCAGACGAAAACTCGAATGGGTATCACCCTCGAAATACAGCACCGTGTCGACGATATGTTCAAGCACGCGCGGCCCTGCCAGTGCACCTTCCTTGGTGACGTGGCCGACCATCACAATCGTAATGCCACTGCCCTTGGCAAGTCTTGTGAGCTGGGCCGCACATTCGCGCACCTGCGCCACCGAACCGGGCGCCGAGGTCAGTTGTTCCGAATAGACGGTCTGGATCGAATCAATCACCGCCACCGCCGGCTTTTCGATCTGCAGCTGCGCCTGGATTTTTTCCAGATTGATTTCGGCCAGCAAATCCAATGCGGAAGCATCAAGCGCCAGGCGTTTCGAACGCAAGGCGATCTGCTGCGCTGACTCCTCGCCGCTGACATAGAGCACCTTATGCTCGCCGGCCATCGCACACAGCGCCTGCAACAACAAGGTGGATTTGCCAATGCCCGGATCGCCACCGATCAGGACAACGCCGCCGCGCACCAGACCGCCCCCCAGCACGCGGTCGAATTCGGGCACGCCGGTGGTAATGCGGCTTTCTTCGCGCGCCTCGATTTCGGAGAGGCGCATCAGCTTGCCAACACCCGAGAGAGCGCTGAAACGGTTCACCGTTGGTGTGGCCGATTCGGCGACGGCTTCGACCAGCGTGTTCCACGCGTTGCAATGCGGACACTGGCCCTGCCACTTGACGGTCTGGCCGCCGCATTCAGTACAGCTATGGATGGTTTTTGCTTTGGCCATGGGATTTACTTCGGTCCTGCTCAACAGTCAACTCGGCGCGAAACTCAAGCCCCGGCCGCCTCGCCGTCCACCAATTGGAGGTGCACGCTCTGATGGTGCTGTTCGGCGCGCTCGATGGCGTGCTCGAGACGCAGAATATGATCGTGCAGGATTTCGAACAACAGTACGCACATGGTCGAAGACACCGCATACAGGCCGATCGACAACCGCTCGACATCACCGACCGCACCCAGCGCCTCGTGCTGGGAGAGGAAGAAGTAATCGCCAAGCAGCAAGCCCGCCGCGGTCGCCAGCAGCCCGGTGCCAAGGCCGCCGTACCACGCTGCAATCATCGCCGCCGGCACAAAAAATATGAACGGAAAGCGCGTCTCCGGTGCCCCGAAAAACCAGTAGCGCAAAGCAAACGCAATCAGCACGGCGAGCGCGGTTAGACCGTAACGTTTGGCCAGGCTACGCTGCACATAACCGCCGCTCAGTATCAGGGAATCGGCATTCAGCGCCTGCTGTTCACCCTGCAACTGCCACGGATTACGCGTCTGCGCGAGCAAATGTTCAAGACGCCGTATGGTGCGATGCAGGTTTTCGCACAGCATCACACAAACCAATGTCGTCACGCCGAACACGCCCAGGCTCATCGACTCGTGCACACCGAGCGGTAACAACGTACCGCGGGCGGCGATAAAAATATATTCGCCCAGTACCACGCCGAACAGCGTCGCCGCAATGCCGGGACCAAGCCCGCCATACCAGACCGCGACAATCGCCGCCGGCACAAAAAACGTGAACGCCAGCCGGCTTTGCAAATCGCCATAAATGACGTAACGCACCGAGAACGCCAGCAAGACGGCGAGCGCGGCGACCGAATAGCGCAACATCCGCGAACGCCGGTACGGCCACTCACCGTGTTTATAGGGAACAATCGATTCATCGCGCAGCATGGAGAGATGATACACCCTACCCCCGACTTCAGCGTTCTATCACCGGCACCCGCGGCGCCAGCGCACATAACAATTCATAACTGACGGTGCCGGCGGCAGCGGCCACCTCGTCGGCCGACAGTCCCTCGCCCCACAACACCACCGGCGTACCGACACCGTGCCCGGGCATCGCAGTCAGATCGCAACACAACAGGTCCATCGCAATGCGGCCTAGCGTGCGCGTACGACGGCCGGCGACCAGCAGCGGCGTTCCAGTGGGCGCATGACGGGGATAACCGTCGGCGTAACCACAGGCCACCACGCCAATACGCATGGGGGTATCCGCAACAAATGCCGAACCGTAGCCAACGCTGTCACCAGCGGCGATCTCCTGCACCGCCAGCACGCGGCTCGCCAGCGTCATCACGGGCTTCAGGCCGAGGGTGGCGGCAGAGGTTTCAGCAAACGGCGAACAACCATAGAGCATGATGCCGGGCCGCACCCAATCGACATGGGTCTGCGGATAGCGCAGCACCGCCGCCGAGTTCGCCAGTGTGCCCGGCAATTGACGTGACGCCGCCAGTGTGCTGAAGGATGCAAACTGCCAGTCAACGCCGCGCGCGTCATCAGCGGCGGCAAAATGCGTCATCAGGGTCACCGCGCGCACCGCGCGGTGCTGCTGCAGGCGCGCCAACACCGCTGTGACTTGCGGTAGGGGAAAGCCGAGACGGTTCATACCGGTATTGATTTTGAGCAGCACATCAAAACGCGCCGCCAGTGGCGCCTCGTCAAGCATGCGCAATTGCGCCTCGCCATGGATCACCAATGACAAATCACAGCGCGCCGCCATCTCAAGCTCGGTCGCATCAAACAAGCCTTCGAGCAGCACAATGCGTTTGCCGTAACCGCCTTCACGCAGACGCACCGCGGCGTCGATTTCAATCAGGCCGAGGCCATCGGCCTCGGCCAGCGCGCGCGCCGCACGCTCCAGGCCATGCCCATAGGCGTTGGCCTTGACCACGGCAAGTACCCGCGCACCAGCGGCATGCGCGCGCACCACGCGCAAATTATGGGCAAGAGCCGCAGTATCAATGGTGGCGGTCAGCGGACGCATCGCAACCCATCCAACGAACGGGAAAGGATTCGAGCACCAACGTTCACGATTTGCCCGCCATGGCGCGCATGCGCAAGGTGGCGAACTCGACAAAAGTGGCAAGCAGCCGCGAACGGAATTTTTTCTGCGGGTACACCAGTGACAGCTTGCGGATCAGGCGCGGCTTCAGCGGCAGCGCAACGAGACTGCCGAGCTTCAACTCCTTGGCCACCGAGGCGCGCGACATGATGGCAATCCCGATACCGGTTTCGACCACGCCCTTGATCGCCTCCGGGCTGCCGAGTTCCATGACGATATTCAGGTCATCGCCAGCAATCCCCGCCGCCGCCAGATACTGGTCGGCGAAACCGCGCGTGCCCGAGCCGGTTTCACGGCTGACATAAGGTTCGCCGATAATCTGCCGCGGCGTCACCGTCTTTTGTTTGGCCAGCGGATAATCCGGCGCGCAAATCACCACCAGTTCGTCATCACAACAAACTTCGGTTTGCAATCCGGGCAGGTGCGCCGGCGATTCGATCAAGCCAAGATCGATGGTGTGGTCGGCGACGCGGTTTTCGATGGTTTCCGAATTCGCCACCGTCATGTGCACCTGCACCTGCGGATGCAGGGCCTTGAACTCGCCGAGAACGCGCGGCAGGATGAACTCGGCGATCGTCATGCTGCAACCGAGCAACAGCGGTCCGCCGACCGCGCCATGCAACTCGCCGACGCGTTTGTCGAGCTCGTCGTTCAACTCGAGGATGCGCTGCGCGTACTCCAGGACGATTTCGCCGGTCGGCGTCAGTGCAATGCCGCCCGGATCACGCTCAAACAAGCGTGAATCGAAATGCTCTTCGAGCTGTTTGATCTGAAAGGTCACCGCCGGCTGCGTCATGCACAGCTGTTCGGCCGCGCGCGTAAAGCTCAGCTGCCTGGCGACGGTGTAGAAAACCTGCAATCGGCGGTCGGCCATTGATTCGTGAGCCGTGAGGCGTGAGGTGTAAGGCACAAGGCGGGTGAGACCCGCCGGCCGGGGTATATGCCCCCTCCCCCCTGACGCCTGACGCCTGACTCCTGACTGAAATAACGGCCGCTATTCAACCACATTTCTGCTGCGCAGTCATGAGCCTGAGACCGCCTGAGAATGCTACACAAAAATCGATCTATGGTATAAAGGCGCACCTCATTACACCCCGCTGAGGGGCCGCAGCACTCATGCCGTTCGGTTTTTACATCATCATGGCGGCGCAGTTTTTTTCGTCGCTCGCTGACAACGCACTGCTGGTCGCCGCCATCGCCACACTTGCGTTGCTCGACTCGCCGGCATGGCTGACGCCGATGCTGAAGTTGTTCTTTACGATTTCGTATGTCCTGCTGGCACCCTTCGTCGGTGCCTTTGCCGATTCGCTGCCCAAGGGCAAAGTCATGCTGATCGCCAATGGCATCAAAGTCATCGGTTGCTTGATGATGTTGTTCGGCCTGCACCCGCTGATCGCCTACGGTGTGGTTGGACTGGGGGCAGCCGCCTACTCACCGGCCAAATACGGCATCCTTACTGAATACCTGCCACACCACAAACTCGTCGTCGCCAACGGCTGGATCGAAGGCCTTACCGTTGGCTCCATTATTCTCGGCACGGTGCTTGGCGGTGCGCTGGTCAGTGAAACGCTGTCCTCGAAACTGCTGGCCTTTGACCTGCCGCTGATCGACACCGGGATCGACTCCGCACCTGAAATCGCCATTACGCTGATCATCATTTTTTACGCCCTCGCCGGCATCTTCAATCTTTATGTGCCGCTGACAGGCGCCGTGCACAAGCCAGCGCAGCGTAGTCCGGTGCTCCTCGTACGTGATTTTGCCATCGGCCTGCGCCAGCTCTGGGGCGACAAGCTCGGCCAGATTTCACTCGCCACCACCACGCTGTTCTGGGGTGCGGGAGCGACGCTGCAATTCATCGTCCTGAAATGGGCGCAAGTGGCACTCGGCTATACGCTCGCCCAGGCGACCATTCTGCAAGGCATCACCGCGGTGGGTATCGCTGCAGGCGCGGTGATCGCCGCGCGCGTGGTACCTCTGCATCGTGCCGTCAGCGTATTGCCGGTGGGTATCACCATGGGCATCATCGTCATCTTCATGCTCTTCGTGAAAGACGTTTATCTGGCGATGGTTCTGATGACGCTGGTTGGCGGACTGGCCGGATTTTTCGTGGTACCGATGAACGCGCTGCTGCAACATCGCGGCCACCTGCTGATGGGCGCCGGCCACTCGATTGCGGTGCAAAATTTCAACGAGAACCTCAGCATCCTCGTCATGCTCGGCGTATACGCACTGCTGATCAAGCTGGAGTTTTCGATTTATACCGTGATTGCGCTGTTCGGCCTGTTTCTGTCGTCAGCCATGACGCTGGTGCGCGAGCAGCACTACAAGAATCTGCGTGAAGGTCCGTTGCCGCAGATCCCCACCGCGGCAAAAAAATAAGCCGGCGCGCAGCCGGCTTATTTTCAACACTGCGCGGCGCCGGACATTCTCCGGGCGCAGCTCTGGCCTAGCGCCGCAGGCGCAGATAAATTTCCGGCAGCTTGTTGGGCAGGCTGTTGATGTGATCGAGTACCATGAAGTGCCCCGGGCCGAAGATCTGCGGCAGATACTGGTTGGCCATGGT